>NZ_BAAAZG010000047.1:115359-135744 GCF_039536785.1 Actinomadura miaoliensis | reverse complement strand
CGCCCCGCGCTCACGCCTCCGTCGAGGGCAGCGCGCTGGCCGTGACCAGCGTGCGGATGGCGCCCAGCGCGACCGACAGGGTCGCCAGGTCGAAGTTGTCGCTCTCCCAGATCTCCGAGAGGGTCTGCTGGGCGCGGCGCACCGCGATGCTGTTCTTGCCGGACCAGTGCGCCAGGCGCTGCTCGGGCGGGGTGCCCGGCTCGCTGGTGACCAGCACGTCGCGGGTCAGCGCGGCGTGCGCGGCGTACAGGTCGTCGCGCAGGGCGGAGCGGGCCATCGACCGCCACCGGTCGTCGCGCGGCAGCGCGATGATGCGTTCGCGCAGCCGGGAGAGCTGCAGCCGGTCGGCGACGTCGAAGTAGACCTCGGCGACCTCCTCCACGGGACGGCCGGTGTCGTGCGCGATCTCGACCAGGTCGAAGGTGGAGAAGGCGGGCACCATCATGGCGGTCGCCTCGGCCACCTCGTCGGGCACGCCGCGTTCGGCGAAGCCGTCGCGGCGCTGCTCGAACGCCGCCAGGTCCAGGCCGACCAGCACCTTCGGCAGCAGCGCGCCCAGGGTGCGGGCGCCGTCGGCGAAGAAGTCGATCGTCTCGCGGATGTCGAACGGAGGCCGCCGGTTGTGCAGCAGCCAGCGGGCGCCGCGCTCGGTGAGCTTGCGCGCCTCCAGCCGCATCCTGATCTGCGTGGACTCGTCGACCTGGTGGGTCAGCCCCTCCACGGTCCGCCAGAACCGCGGCATGTCGAACACCTCGCGCGACACCAGGTAGGCGCGGGCGACGTCGGACGGGGAGGCCCCGGTCTCCTCGTTCACCCGGAACATGAACGTGGTGCCGGAGTTGTTGACCAGGTCGTTCACCACCGCGGTGGTGATGATCTCGCGGCGCAGCGGGTGCCGGTCCATGTACGGGCGGAACCGTTCGCGCAGCGGGGTCGGGAAGTAGTCGACCAGCCAGGACTCCAGGTACGGGTCGTCGGGCAGGTCGGAGGAGTTCAGCTCGGCATCCAGCGACAGCTTGGCGTAGGCCAGCAGCACGGCGAACTCCGGGCCGGTGAGGCCGTGCCCGGCCTGGCGGCGTTCGGCCAGCGCCTTGTCGTCGGGCAGGAACTCCAGGCGCCGCTTGAGGCGGCCGTCCCGCTCCAGCTTGCGCATGTACCGGGTGTGGACGTGCAGCATGGACCGGGCCTGTGCCCGGGACGCGGCCAGCACCACGTTCTGCGCGTAGTTGTCGCGCAGCACCAGGTCGGCGACCTCGTCGGTCATCTCGTACAGCAGCTGGTCGCGCTGCTTGCCGGTCAGCTCGCCGTCGCGCACCGCCTGGTCGAGCAGGATCTTGATGTTGACCTCGTGGTCGGAGGTGTCCACCCCGGCGGAGTTGTCGATGAAGTCGGTGTTGACCAGGCCGCCCTGGCGGGCGAACTCGATCCGGCCGAGCTGGGTGACGCCCAGGTTGCCGCCCTCGCCGATCACCTTGCAGCGCAGCTCGGCGGCGTCGGCCCGCACCGCGTCGTTGGCCTTGTCACCGACGTCGGCGTTGTTCTCGACCGACGCCTTGACGTAGGTGCCGATGCCGCCGTTCCACAGCAGGTCCACCGGCGCGCACAGCACGGCGTGGATCAGCTCGTACGGGGTCAGCGCGGTCACGCCCGGGTCCAGGCCGAGCGCCTCGCGCACCTCCGGGGTGATCTTTATGGACTTGGCGGTGCGCGGGTACACGCCGCCGCCGCGGGAGATCAGCGAGGTGTCGTAGTCGGCCCACGAGCTGCGCGGCAGCTTGAACAGCCGCTCCCGTTCGGCGTACGAGCGCTCGGGGTCGGGGTCTGGGTCGAGGAAGACGTGCCGGTGGTCGAACGCGGCGACCAGCTTGATGTGCCGGCTGAGCAGCATGCCGTTGCCGAACACGTCGCCGGACATGTCGCCGATGCCCACGACGGTGAAGGGCTCGCTCTGCACGTCCTTGCCGAGGGAGCGGAAGTGGTACTTCACCGACTCCCAGGCGCCGCGGGCGGTGATGCCCATCGCCTTGTGGTCGTAGCCGACCGAGCCGCCGGAGGCGAACGCGTCGCCGAGCCAGAAGCCGTAGGAGGCGGCGACCTCGTTGGCGATG
Organism: Actinomadura miaoliensis; assembly: GCF_039536785.1. Taxonomy (NCBI): domain Bacteria; kingdom Bacillati; phylum Actinomycetota; class Actinomycetes; order Streptosporangiales; family Thermomonosporaceae; genus Actinomadura; species Actinomadura miaoliensis. The sequence continues at coordinate 133,636 of NZ_BAAAZG010000047.1, read as the reverse complement.
TCGGAGAACGTGGCGGTGCCCTTGTCGGCGGCCACGACCAGGTACGGGTCGTCGCCGTCGTGGCGGATCACGTCGGGCGGCGGGACGATCTTGCCGTCGACGAGGTTGTCGGTGATGTCCAGCAGCCCGGAGATGAAGTCCTTGTAGCAGGCGATGCCCGCCTTCATGAACGCCTCGCGGTCGGAGGCGGGCGGCAACTGCTTGCCGACGAAGCCGCCCTTGGCCCCGGCCGGGACGATCACGGTGTTCTTCACCGCCTGCGCCTTGACCAGCCCGAGGATCTCGGTGCGGAAGTCCTCACGGCGGTCCGACCAGCGCAGCCCGCCGCGCGCCACCGACCCGAACCGCAGGTGCACGCCCTCCACCGTGGGCGAGTACACGAAGATCTCGTAGGTGGGGCGGGGCTGCGGCAGGTCCGGGATGCGCGAGGGGTCGAACTTGATCGACAGGTACGGCTTGTGCTGGAAGTGGTTGGTGCGCAGGGTGGCCTCGAACATCGCCAGGTAGGCGCGCAGGATGCGGTCCTCGTCGAGGCTGGCGACCTCGTCCAGCAGGCCCCGCAGCTCCTCGTGGATGGCCTCGCTGCGCTCGTCCTCCCCGCCGGCCAGCGCCGGGTCCAGGCGGCTCTCCCAGTACCGCACCAGCAGCCGGGTGATCTGGGCGTTGCGCAGCAGCACCTGCTCGATGTAGCGCTTGGAGAACGTGGTGCCGATCTGCCGCAGGTACAGGGCGTAGGCGCGCATCACCATCGCCTGCCGCCAGTGCAGGCCCACGTGCAGGACCAGCGCGTTGAATCCGTCGTTCTCGATGTCGCCGCGCCACAGGGCGGCGAAGGCGTCCTGGAACAGGTCCTTGATGTCGTCCTCGGGCACGCCCTCCGGCGGGTCGTAGCGCAGCCCGAGGTCGTAGATCCAGGCGCGGGGACGGTCGGCCGGGCGGATCTCGTACGGCCGTTCGTCGATCACCTCGACGCCCATGTTGTGCAGCAGCGGCAGCACCCGCGACAGCGAGATCGGCGGGCCCTGCCGGTAGAGCTTCAGGCGCCGCTCGCCGGGCTCGGCGCCGTACGGCTCGTAGAGGTTGATGGAGGTCTGGCCGTCCTCGGTGAGGTCCTCCAGGCGGCGCAGGTCGGCCACGGCGGTGCGGGCCGGGAAGTCGGCCTTGTAGCCCTCGGGGAAGGCGTCGCCGTAGCGGCGGGCCAGCACGCCGGAACGTTCCTCGCCGCACTGCTCGACGACGGCGTCGGCCAGGTCGTCGGCCCACGAGCGGGTGGCGGCGGCCAGCCGGGCCTCCAGCTCGTCGACGTCCACGTCGGGCAGCGGGCGGCCGCGCTCGACCCGCACCACCACGTGCAGCCGGGCCAGGACCGACTCGGTGACGTTGGCGCTGTAGTCGACGGAGACGCCGTTGAAGGCGTTCTTGAGGATCTCCTGGATGCGCAGCCGCACCCGGGTGGTGTACCGGTCGCGCGGCAGGTACACCATGCAGGACATGTAGCGGCCGTAGGGGTCCTTGCGCAGGAACAGCTTCAGGTGGCGGCGTTCGCGCAGCCGCAGCACGCCGAGCGCGATCGACAGCAGGTCGTCGACGGAGATCTGGAACAGCTCGTCGCGCGGATAGGTCTCCAGGATCTCGATCAGGTCCTGGCCGTCGTAGCTGTCGGGGGTGAACTCGGCGCGGTCGAGCACCTCGGCGAGCTTGCGCTTCAGGACGGGCACGTGCGCGATCGACGCGCTGTAGGCCACGTGCGTGAACAGGCCGAGGAAGCGGCGTTCGCCGACCACCTCGCCGTTCGGCCCGAACTTCTTGACGCCGATGTAGTCCAGGTACAGGGGCCGGTGGACGGTGGAGCGGGAGTTGGCCTTGGTCAGCACCAGCAGCCGCTTCTCGGTGGCGCGTTCGCGCACCTCGGGCGGCAGCGCGGCGAAGCTGTCGGACTCCCGCGTGTCGGCGCGCAGGATGCCGAGGCCGGTGCCGGGCTCCGGGCGCAGCGCCGTGCCGTCGTCGGTGAGGGTGTAGTCGCGGTAGCCGAGGAAGGTGAAGTGGCCGTCGGCCAGCCAGTCGAGCAGTTCGACGCCCTCGTCCAGCTCCTTGTCGGGCAGCGGCGGCGGGTCGTAGCGGATGCTGGTGGCGATCTCACCGGCCCGGGCGCGCATCTTCGGCTCGTCCTCGAAGGCGACCCGCACGTCGTTCAGCACGCGCAGCAGGTCCTTCTCCAGCCGTTCCAGGACGGTGCGGTCGCTGGTGCGGTCCACCTCGATGTGGATCCAGGACTCGTCCAGGTCGGTGGCCTGGTCGAGCTTGCGGCGGAACGCCTTGAGGCGCCCGGTCACGTCGCGCTCGACGCCCAGCAGCGGGTGGACGATCAGGTGGGTGGGCAACTGGTGCCGGTTGAGCTCCATCGTGACCGAGTCGACGAGGAACGGCATGTCGTCGGTGACCACCTGCACGACCGTGTGGCCTGGGTCCCAGCCGTACTCGTCCACGGTGGGGGTGAACACCCGCACCTTGGCCCGGCCCTGTGGCCGCTCCTCGCCGAGCAGCCGGTGCGCCATGGCGGGACCGAAGATGTCGACCAGGTCGCGGTCCAGCAGGTCCTCGGGCGCCACGTGGCGGTAGTAGAGGCGCAGGTATTCGACCGCGTCGTCGAGGTCGATCCCCTTGCTCCCCGAGCCCTGCACGCAGGTCTCCGCCGCGCGCCGGAGCAGGTCGTCCTTAGCTTGATCGAGCTTGCCGCCCATCGACTCTCCCCATCGAGACTCCTCCCCCCGAAGGGCGGGGGGCGTGGGAGGGCGTCCCCCCACGAGCAACGTCGCCACCTCGTTGTGGCGCCGCTCACTGCGTCAGCGTAACCAGGAAAAGCCGCAAAGCCGACCCGGGCGTCCAGGACACGGCCGTGGCCTTCCCCACGTCTTCCCGCCGTTTTCGATGCCCTGTATCCGCGCCTTCACCACGCCTTCGCGTGTCCGCGCGGCCGCCCGCGGGCGGCCGCATGATCAGCTGTCGCCGCCGGTGCCGCTGTTGCCGCCCGTCTCGCCCGTGCCGGGACCGGGGGGCGTCTCCGGGTCGCCCGTTCCGGGCTCGCCGGTGCCCGGGTCGCCGGTTCCGGGTTCGTCGGTGTCCGGGGGGTTGGGCTTGTCGGTCGACTTGTCGGGGGGCTCGCTGGTCGGGGCGTCGGTCGTCGGGGTCGTGGAGGGCGTGCCGGACGGCTCCGTGGACATGTCGCCCGTCGGCGTCCCCGAGCCGGTGGGCGCGGACGACGGCTCCTCGTCGGACGAGGTGTCCTCGGGCGTGGGCGTGTCGGTCGGGCGGCCGTCGTCCGGGGCGGAGGGCATGACGCTGGCGGGCGTGGGGCCCTGGTTGCGGTCGCCGACGGTCTTGCCGGTCTTGTCGTTGCCGCCGAACGCCAGCACCGCCGAGGTGATCACGATGGCGATGATCGCGGCGGCGGCCCCGGTCAGCGCGGCCAGCCTGCGGCGGTCCCGCAGCACGGCCAGCCGGCCGGGCGGGGTGGGCACGCCGTCCGGCGGCAGCGTGTTCTGCGCGACCCACTCGGCCGGGGTCGGCAGCCGCTCGTCGTCGCCGGCCTTCGCGGCGGCGACCGCGCCGATCGCCTGGGTCCGCTCGGACGCCGCGTCGCGGTCGCCGGCGCGGTCGGCGGCGCCGTCCGCGGGGGCGTCGCCGGGGGCGGTGTCCGGGTCGCCCGTGTCGTCGTCGCCGAGTTCGGCGGCCAGGACGCTGCCCGCCGCGAGGATGGCGGTCTCCTCGTCGTGGCGGTCGGGCACGGAGGGGTCGTCCACCTCGGTCGCCTCGGACGGGCGGGGCAGCACGGCCGTGCCCGCGCCGCGGTCCTCGTGCCCCAGCAGCCGCATCAGCACCTGGCGGGCGTTGGGCCGGTTGGCCGGGTCCTTGTCCAGGCACTCGGCGACCAGGTCGCGCAGGGGCCCGGTGAGCCGCCCGAGGTCCGGCTCCTCGTGCAGGATGCGGTTGATCACCGCCGGGATGGTGTCCTGGCCGAACGGCGGCTCGCCGGTGGCCGCGAACGTCAGCGTGGCGCCCCAGCAGAACACGTCGGCGGGCGTGCCGACGTCCTCGCCCTTGAGCATCTCGGGCGCCATGTACGAGGGAGTGCCGATGACCTTGCTGGTCAGCGTGGTGGAGCCGCTGATCGCGCGGGCCACCCCGAAGTCGATCACGCGCGGGCCGTCCGGGCCGATCAGCACGTTGTGCGGCTTGAAGTCGCGGTGCACCACCTCGGCCTGATGGATGGCGGCCAGGGCGGTGGCGGTGCTGACCGCCAGCCGGTCCAGCGCCGCGCCCGACAGCGGGCCCTTCTGGGTGACGTACTGGTTGAGCGACGGCCCGCGCACGTACTCGCTGACGATGTACGGCCGGTCGCCGTCGGCGTCGGCGTCGATCACCTGGGCGGTGCAGAACGGGGCCACCCGCTTGGCGACCTCCACCTCGCGCAGGAAGCGGGCCCGGGCCTTGTCGTCGGAGGTCAGCTCGGCGTGCAGCAGCTTGACCGCCACCTGCCGGCCGTCCGGCGACTCGCCCAGGAAAACACTGCCCTGGCCGCCCTCGCCCACCCGGCCGAGCAGGTCGTAGGACCCCAGCCGCTTCGGGTCGCCGGGCCGCAGGGCACCAACCTCCATGCGCGGAACCGCCCTCTCTCTGTGTCGCGCTGTCCGCCCGTCGCGTGCGTCGCGGGGATGCCGGCGGGCGCCGGTGATCGCGCCGGCCGCCGGACGGGCCTCGGGGTGAATCGTAGGGAATGAATGAGTCGGCCTTCGACCAATGGGACGCCCCAAACCACCGGGGAGTTCACCCGGATCCGGCACTTCACCGCGATCCGGCCACGGTCTCACCGCGTCCGGGGGCGGCCTCCTACCCTAGTCCGCTCGGCGCCGCCACATATGGCACACAACCGAAAACGCTGGCATTTCTCCAGGTCGCAGCCCGCTTTCTCGTCGAATTCAGGAGTGTGAAGACGGCGTGCCGGGTAGACAGCGGCTTGACGATCTTCGTAAGGAGGTACATCGGCATGTCACTTCCGTTAAGGACCGCGTGCTGCGCCACGACGATCGCCCTGGCTCTCGCCCCGGGCGCCGCCGTCGCGCAGCCGATGAAGCAGCAGGACCGTCCCAAGAAGATCCAGAGCGAGGGGGGCCAGGCGATCTGGCGCTGGCCCACCGCGCAGAACCGCCGGACCAGGACCTTCGGCAGGGTGCGCAACATGCACAGCCGAGGGGAACGGGCCGGGATGCTGGCCACCCTGCAACGCTCGGTGCGGCTGCGCCGGGCGCAGATGATGGCCAGGTGGCAGAGCCGCGCCGACCGCGCGGTGAGCTACGCGCTGCGCCAGCAGGGGCGCCCCTACGTGTGGGGCGGCACGGGCCGTCGGGGCTTCGACTGCTCCGGGCTCGTCCAGCGGGCGTGGCGGCGCGCGGGGGTGCGGATCCCGCGGGTGGCCGCGTCCCAGTACCACGGCATCGACCCGAAGATCCAGCGCCGCGATCTGCTTCCCGGCGACCTGGTGTTCTTCAACCGGCTGAGCCACGTCGGCATGTACGTGGGCGACGGCCGGTTCGTTCACTCGCCGCGACCGGGCCGCCACGTGACGGTGGAGCGGCTGCGCGGCCACTACCGTTCCCGCTACGTCGGCGCCGTGCGCCCGGCGTGGCGGCGGCTGCCGCCGGTGCCCACACGGCTCTACTGAGCCGTCCGTGCCCGGCTTCACGCACGCCGCCGAGCCCGTCACCGTTTCCGGGTGCGGACGGGCTTCTGCCGGACGGGGACGCGGGGGCGGTCCCCGTCGCGATCACCTCACCCGGATCGCGTCCCCGCCACGGACGCGGTCCGGGCCACTGACCCGCGGACACCGAGCACACCCGCGCGGCGACGGGCCGCGCGAGAACGGGTCAGGACGCCGACTCCGAGGTGAAGTGCCGCAGGACGTCGGGGTTGGCCAGGGAGTCGGGGTTGGCGGCCTTCTCCACCGGCGTCCCCAGGAGGATCTTGCGGACGGGGACCTCCAGCTTCTTGCCCGACAGCGTGCGCGGGATGCCGGGGACCTCGTGGATCTCGTCCGGGACGTGCCGCGGCGACAGCGCCGAGCGCAGCGCGGCGCGCAGCCGGGACACCAGGTCGTCGTCGACGGCGGCGCCGGACGCGGGCTGCACGTAGAGGATCAGCCGGCCCTCCTGACCGAGCCGGCCGGTGTCGATGACCAGGCTGTCGGCGATCTCCTCGAACGACTCGACCACGCGGTAGAAGTCGGCGGTGCCCATGCGCACGCCGCCTCGGTTGAGCGTCGAGTCGGACCGGCCGTAGATCACGCAGCCGCCGTCCGGGAGGATCTTGATCCAGTCGCCGTGCCGCCACACTCCCGGATACATGTCGAAGTACGACTCGCGGTAGCGCTCGCCGCCCTCGTCGTTCCAGAAGAACACCGGCATGGACGGCATCGGCTCGGTGATGACCAGCTCGCCGACCTCGTCCACCACCGGCTCGCCGTCGTCGGCGTACGCCTCGACCTTGGCGCCCAGGCCGCGGCACTGGATCACCCCGGCGCGCAGCGGCAGCAGCGGCGACGGCCCGACGAAGCCGGTGCACAGGTCGGTGCCGCCGGAGAACGAGCCGAGCAGCAGGTCCTTGCCGACCGCCTCGTACACCCAGGCGAAGCCCTCGGGCGGCAGCGGCGAGCCGGTGGAGCCGATGCCGCGGATGCGCGACAGGTCCAGCTCCTCGCCGGGACGGCGGCCCTCCTTCATCGACGCCATGATGTACGGGGCGCCGACGCCGAAGTAGGTGACGCCGCTGTCGGCCGCCATCCCCCACAGATCGGTGGGCGCGCCGTCGTACATCACGACCGTGGCGCCGACCAGCAGGCCGCCGATGAGGTAGTTCCACATCATCCAGCCCGTGGTGGTGTACCAGAAGAACACGTCGTCCGGGCCGAGGTCCTGGTGGAACGACAGCGCCTTGAGGTGCTCCAGGACGACGCCGCCGTGCCCGTGCACGATCGGCTTGGGCAGCCCCGTGGTGCCCGAGGAGTACACCACCCACAGCGGATGGTCGAACGGCACGTCCTCGAACGCCAGGTCGTGGCCGGTGCGGGGCAGGTCGGTGTAGTGGACGCCCGCGCGCAGGCCCTCGGTGGTGGCGGCGGGGTCCAGGTACGGGACGAGCACGGTGGCGCGCAGCGACGGCAGCGCGGCCTCGATCTCGCGGACGACGTCGCGCCGGTCGAACCGCCTGCCGTTGTAGGCGTAGCCGTCCACGGCGATGAGCACCTTCGGCTCGATCTGCGCGAACCGGTCGACCACGGAGGAGGACCCGAAGTCCGGGGAGCACGACGACCAGATCGCCCCGAGCGAGGCGGCGGCCAGGAAGCAGATCAGCGCCTCGGGGATGTTGGGCAGGTAGGCGGCCACCCGGTCGCCGCGGCCGACGCCCAGCTCGGCCAGCCCGGCGCGCACCTCGGCCACGTGCAGGGCCAGCTCGCGGTAGGTGAGCAGCCGGTGCCCGCCCGCCTCGGAGCGGAACACCACGGCGGTGTCGTCGGGGGCCTGCTCGGCGCGGCGCAGCGCGTTGGCGGCGTAGTTGACGGTCGCGCCGGGGAACCAGCGCAGGCCGTCCACCGGCATGGGCCCGCCGGACCGCACCGGCCCGTCGCCGCGCTCGCCGACCACGTCGAAGTACTCCCAGATCGACGACCAGAAGGCGTCGACCTCGGTGACCGACCAGCGCCACAGCTCGTCGTAGGTCCCGGTGGTCACGCCGCGGTCGCGCAGCCAGCGCTGGAAGCGCGTCACCCGGGCACCGGCGACGACCTCCGCGGACGGCTCCCACAGCGGCGCCCCCTCGGGGGTCAAGCCGTCGGACGCTCCGTCGCCTGCCATCGCACCGGCCTCCTCTTCTCTGCGGCATTCTCCGCGCCGGGGGTGTCGGGGTGGCCCCCACCTGGTGTTTCCGCGCGCGGCACGTCGCACGCGCTGACGCTCCCAGAATCGAACCCGCCGGCCCGCCTTCGCAAGCCCGTCGATCTTACGCCCTGGTCGGACGCGCCCCCATGGGGCGGGCCCACGTCCCGAGGCGCTTACTGATGTGGCCCGCGCACATGGTCAGGCCTGGGTGAGCCGGGTGACGGCGGAGACGACCGCGTCGGTGTCGGCCAGCGTCGGCAGGACGACCTCGGCGCCCGCCGAACGCAGCTCGGCCTCGGTGGCGCTGCCGGTGGCGACCGCGATGATCGGCGAGCCGGCGATGTGGGCGGCCTGCACGTCGCGCGGCGAGTCGGCCACGTACACGGTGCTCGCCTCGCCGAACGTCACGCCGCGCGCCTCCCCGGCGCGGCGCCGCACCAGCTCCAGCGTGGCGGCCTTGCTGTAGACGCCGGTCTCGTAGCCGCCCGCGTCCAGGTCCAGGTGCCGGGCCAGGCCCAGCTCGGTGACCTTGAGCCGGGCCACCGGCTCGATCGATCCGGTCAGCACCGACTGGACCGTGCCGGGCAGGCCGGACAGCGCGGCGAGCGCCTCGGCGGCCCCGGCCAGCACCCGGCCGTGGCCGCGCAGGCCGGCGCGGCGGGCGGCGAACGCGGCGGCCAGCGCGTCCATGAACGCGGGCAGGTGGTCGTCGGTGGTGACGATGTCGTTGAACGCCAGCGTCTCGAAGATGATCTCCGACTCGGTGCGCCCCGGCGTGGGCGCCAGCCGCACCAGGGGCCGCCCGGTGGTCCGCTGGAACGCCTCGGCGTAGCACTCCCGGGCGACCCGGCCGACGTCCACGAGCGTGTGGTCGATGTTCCACAGGACCAGACGGTTCATGCCGGGTATCGTCCGGCCTGCCGCGCGCTTGCGCAACCGGACGGGCGGCGGGCGCGGGCGGCGCCCCCGTGCCGGGGGCGCCGCGCCGGGGCGCCGGGGTCAGCCCATGTGCGGGTAGCGGTAGTCGGTCGGCGGGACGAACGTCTCCTTGATCGACCGGGTGTTGACCCAGCGGATCAGGTTGAAGATCGATCCGGCCTTGTCGTTGGTGCCGCTGGCGCGGGCGCCGCCGAACGGCTGCTGCCCCACCACCGCGCCGGTCGGCTTGTCGTTGACGTAGAAGTTGCCCGCCGCGAAGCGCAGCGCCTCGGTGGCGGCGGCGATGGCGGCCCGGTCCCGGGCGACGATCGCGCCGGTCAGGCCGTACTCGGCGATGCCCTCCATCTGGCGCAGCATCGCGTCGTAGTCGCCGTCGTCGTAGACGTGCACGCCCAGGATGGGGCCGAAGTACTCCTTGGTGAAGATCTCGTCCTCGGGGTCGGACGACTCCAGCACGGTGGGGCGGACGAACCAGCCCCGCGAGTCGTCCAGCTCGCCGCCGACGAGGATCTTCGCGGTGTCGATGCCGCGGGCGCGTTCGATCGCGGCCTTGTGCTTGGCGAACGCCCGGTCGTCGATCACCGCGCCCATGAACGCCGACAGGTCCTCGGCCACGTTGCCCATGGTGAGCGCGGCGACCTCGTCGCAGAAGTCGTCGCGCATGCGCTCCCACAGCGACCGGGGAATGTACGCGCGGGAGGCCGCCGAGCACTTCTGCCCCTGGTACTCGAAGGCGCCGCGGATCAGCGCGGTCTTGAGCACGTCGATGTCGGCGGACGGGTGGGCCACCACGAAGTCCTTACCGCCGGTCTCGCCGACCAGGCGCGGGTAGCCCTTGTAGCCCGCGATGTTCTCGCCGACCGTCCGCCACAGGTGCTGGAACGTGCGGGTGGAGCCGGTGAAGTGGATCCCCGCCAGCTCGGGGTGGGTCAGCGCGACGTTGGACACCGCCTGCCCGTCCCCCGTCACCAGGTTGATCACGCCCGGCGGCAGCCCGGCCTCCTCCAGCAGCCGCATGGTGTGGTGCGCGGCCAGCTGCTGGGTGGGCGACGGCTTCCAGATCACCACGTTGCCCATCAGGGCGGGCGCGGTCGGCAGGTTCCCGGCGATGGCGGTGAAGTTGAACGGGGTGATGGCCACCACGAAGCCCTCCAGCGGCCGGTACTCCATCCGGTTCCACACGCCGGGCGAGGAGTTGGGCTGCTGGGTGTAGAGCTGACGGGCGTAGGAGACGTTGAACCGCCAGAAGTCGATCAGCTCGCAGGCCGAGTCGATCTCGGCCTGCTGCACCGACTTGGACTGGCCGAGGATGGTGGCGGCGTTCAGCGTGGCGCGCCACGGTCCGGACGCCAGCTCGGCCGCCCTGAGCAGGATGGCGGCGCGGTCGTCGAACGACATCGCGCGCCAGGCGGGCGCGGCCTCGCGGGCGGCGTCGATCGCCGCGCGCACGTCGTCGTCGGTGGCGTTGCCCATCCGGCCGAGCACGTGCTCCCGGTCGTGCGGCTCGACCACGTCGACGGGCTCGCCGCCGCCCAGCCTCCGCTCGCCCCCGATCGTCATGGTCAGCTCGGTCTCCGCGTCGCCGAGCTCCTTGATCTTGGCTTCCAGCGCGGCCCGCTCGGCGCTGCCCGGCGCGTACGGCTTGACCGGCTCGTTCACCGGCTCCGGCACGTTGGTGACGGCGTCCATCTGGTGCTCCCGAAAAGTCCGACATCATCGTCGTACGCAGGCATCGTCGCACAAAGGGGGAGACTTGCGTCATATGCCCCTGCCTGCCCCTCAACGCCACGAGACCTACCCGTTCCGGCCGTCCGTGACGCGGCCGACGGGGCGAAGGAAGCGGGTCGGCGGGAGGGCGGGGCGGGGTTCAGGGCAGCAGGTCGCCGAGTTCCTGGGTGGCGTACCAGAGCAGCTCGTGGCCCTCGGCGCCGTCCACGGTGAAGCGGGCGTCCTCGTCGCCGGCCTCGGCGGCGTCCAGGGAGGCCACGGCGGCGCCCACGTCGGCGGCCGCGTCCTCGGCGTCCACATGACCCGAGGCGATCTTGCGCCAGGCGATCGGGGCGGTGACCAGCACGCGGGCGCGGGCGCCCTCGTCCCCGACGGCGGCGTCCCCGCGCGGGCGCTCGACCGACTGCTCGGGCACCTCGGCCGCCAGCACCACGCGGCGCCGGGGCGCGCCGGGGTCGTCGGCCAGCAGCCGCAGGGACGCGCGGGCGGCGGCGGTCATCGCCGCGTACTCCAGCTCCTCCTCGTCACCCCCCGCGTACCACTCCCGCAGTGCGGGGGTGACCGCGTAGGCGGCCAGCGGGGCGGGGCCGATCTCCCGCGCCGCGTGGACGCGGGCGAGGCCGGACAGGGTGGCGGGCACATAGACGCGCATGACGATCAGCCAGTCTGCCAGATCCGCCCTGATCAGTCAGGCCGCCGGGCCGCCGAAGCGGGACGGACTCAGCGCAGCACGCCGAGATCGCGCAGGGCACCGATGGTCTCGGCGGCCTCGCGGTGGTGGATGGCGAGCATGCCGACGGCCTCGGCCGCGCGCACGTTGTGGTCGATGTCGTCGATGAACACGCACTCGGCCGGGGCGAGGCCGAGCAGGTCGACGGCGTGCCGGAAGATCCGCTCGTCCGGCTTGCGCATGCCCACCTCGCAGGAGATGACCACCGCGTCGAACAGCTCGGCGAACAGGTCGCGCGGGTAGTCGTTGCCCCAGGAGTTGGACAGCAGGGCCGTGCGCGCGCCTGCCGCGCGGACACCGCGCAACGCCTCGTACATCGCCTCCACCGGGGCGAACGCGGCGAACATGCGCGAGATCAGACCCTCGTGGGGCACCGGGCCGCCGTCCACGGTCAGCAGCTCGGCGGCCAGCAGCCGCTCGAACTCGGCCGGGTCCAGCGTGCCGTCCTCAAGCCCGTGAATGGGGTTGCGGCCGTCGCCGTCATAGGCCTGCCGGACCCACTCGCGCATCACCGACAGGTAGCGGTCCGCGTCGATGCGGTCGGCGGCCATCCACGCCTGGACCGCCTCGTTGAGGGGGGAGGTCAGCACGCCGCCCCAGTCGGTGATCACTGCTCTGACGGTCGTCACGCCGCCGATGGTAGGCGATGCCCGGGTCTGGGCGAAGACCCGGTCTGTGGGGGAACATGGCGGAATGCTCACCGCCTATCTCGGCCTCTGCCTGCTGATCACCCTGACCCCGGGTCTGGACACGGCCGTGGTCACCCGCAGCGTCCTGCTGCGCGGCACCCGCGCCGGCGTGCTGACCGCGGCCGGGTGCGCGCTCGGCCTGCTGGTGCACGCCACCGCCGTCGCCCTCGGCCTGGCCACGCTGCTGGCCCGCAGCGCCGTCGCGTTCGAGGCGGTGAAGCTGGCCGGGGCGGCCCTGCTGGCCTTCCTCGGCCTGCGCGCGCTGTGGGACGCCCGCCGCCACCGCGGGTCCGCCGCGGACCACGAGCCCGCCGAGGAGGCGGCCGGCCGGCCCGGCCGCGGGGAACGCTGGGCGTTCGCGGCCGGGCTGCTGACCAACCTCACCAATCCCAAGGCGACCCTGTTCTTCCTGGCCGCGCTGCCGCAGTTCCTGCCGGCCGACCCGGCGCGGGCGCTGCCGGTCGCGCTGGGCCTGGCCGCCATCGCCGTCGTCTTCAGCATGGCCGGGCTCAGCCTGTGGGCGCTCGGCCTGGGACGCGTGCGCCGGGTCGCGATGGCGCCGCGTTTCCGCCGGATCCAGGAGCGGGTGCTGGGCGTCACGCTGATCGGCCTGGGCGTCCGCGTCGCGACCGAATGAGCCCCGCCGCCCGGCCCTGACCGCACGGCCGCCCCACGGTGAGCCCCGTGCGGTGCGGCGTGCGCGGCCCGCGTCGTTGCGGGTCCGCCGCCGGCCCGGATCCGCTCCGGCTCCCCGGGCCGTCCCCGTCGGACGCGGTCATGCGGCCGCATGGCGGCGGCACCGGAGCGCACGACCACGGGTGTCACTCCGTCGTCTGTTCCCGCGGTCGCGCCGTCACGCGGACCGCAGCCGTTGCAGCGCCTCGCGCACTCCCCCGTCCGACTCCTCCAGCAGCGCCGTCGCACGCGCGGCGGGCACCTCGCCGAGCAGCGAGACCAGCGCCACCCGGGTGTCCCCGCCCGCCTCGGCGAGCGCCTTCTCGCAGGTGCGGGCGTCCATGCCGGTGGCCTCGATGAGGATGCGCACCAGCCGGGCGCGCAGCTTGGCGTTGAGCGCGTTGACGCTGACCATCAGGTTGGAGTAGGTGCGGCCCAGCCTCACCATCAGCGTGGTGGAGAAGGAGTTGAGCACCAGCTTGGTCGCGGTGCCCGCCTTCATCCGGGTGGACCCGCTGATCACCTCCGGTCCGGTGGCCAGGGCGATGTGGATCTCCACCTCGTCGCCGTAGGGGGTCTGCGGGTTGCAGCTGATCAGCGCGGTGCGCGCCCCCGCGGCCGCGGCCGCGCGCAGCGCGCCCACGACATACGGGGTGCGGCCGCTGGCCGCGATGCCGATCGCCACGTCGCCCGCGGCCACCTCGGCGGCGTCCCGGGCGCCCTGCTCGTCGTCGTCCTCGACATGGGACACCGCCTGCGCCAGCGCCCCGGGGCCGCCGGCGTGGTGCGCCACCACCCGGCCCCAGATGCCGAACGTGGGCGGCAGCTCGGCGGCGTCGAGCGCCGCCAGCCGCCCCGACGTCCCGGCGCCGAAGTAGTGCACCCGGCCGCCGGCGCGCAGCGACTCGACCGCCACGTCCACCAGCCGGGCGATCTCGGGCAGGACGGCCGCCACGACCACGGGGACCGTGGCGTCCTCGGTGTTGATCAGCCTGAGCACCTCAAGGGTGGGCAGGGTGTCGACGTCGAGGGTCCGCGGGTTGCGGCCCTCGGTGGGCAGATCGCAGTCGATCACCGACGCCTCCGGTCGGGTCGTACGGTCCGGCCGCGGACCGCCTCGTACGTGGCCTCGAGGGCCTTACGGGTGGTGCCGTAGGTTCGCTGCGCCACGCCGACGAACACGCAGTCGACCACGGTCAGCTGCGCCAGCCGGCTGGCGGTCGCCCCCGAGCGGAACGTGGTCTCACGCGCCGCCGTCGTGAGCACCAGATCCGCCACCTCGGCGATGGGGGACTTGGGGAAGTTGGTCAGGGCCACGGTGGTCGCCCCCCTGTTCCTGGCGACCTCCAGCGCGTCGATGGTCTCCACCGTCGCGCCGGTGTGGGAGATACCGATCGCCACGTCGCCCGGTCCCAGCACCGCGGCGCTGGTGAGCATGATGTGGGCGTCGGCCCAGGCGTAGCAGACACGGCCGATGCGGTGCAGCTTCTGCTGGAAGTCCTTGGCGACGAAGGCGCTGGCACCGACCCCGTAGACGTCCACCCGGTTGGCGGCGACGATCGCGTCCACGACCTGCTCGAGCATCTTGATGTCGAGCTGCGCCGCGGTCTCCTCCACGGCCCTGGCGTCGGCGAAGGTCACCTTCTCCACGATCTGCTCAAGGGAGTCGTCGGGACTGATGTCGCTGCCGATGACCCGTCCTCCGGTGGCGCTCTGCGCCCGGCCCGCCTCCGTCGCCAGGGTCAGTCGGAGCTCTGGATAACCATGAAACCCGATCGCCCGGCAGAACCTGATGACGGTGGTCTCAGAGGTGCCACAGGTCTGGGCGAGTTCGGTGATGGTGGAGTTGGCCACGCCCTCCGGGTCGTCGATCACGCGTTGCGCGACGCGCCGCTCCGCGGGGGGCAGGGAGGGCAGCAGGGAGCGCACCCGCACGACGGTGCTGAGCGGTGTCGCCTCCTTCTGCGTCTCCTGTGGTGCCGCGTCGGTACGGGTTGCGCCGGCGGTTCCGGCACCCCCCGCCTCTGGGCTGGTGGGTTTCCTCATGGAAGAAATTTTCTTACTGGTGAGATGTCACGTCAACGGTAGAAAGGGCTACCGTCGGCATGTGTTGACCCATATGGCCGGTCCATACGTGATCGGTATTGACGCGGGTGGCACGAAGACCCGCTGTGTCGTTCTCACGCTCGGGGGAGCAATCGCCGGAGTGGGGATGGGCCCTGGGGCCAACCCCAACTCCGGAGGCGACACCGCGGGGGCGCTCACCACGGCCCTGCACGAGGCGCTGGGCACCGTGGACCGTTCCCTGATCCTCGCCGGCGTTTTCGGGATCGCCGGCGCCGGATCGGCGGGCCGTCCCGCCGCCGTCACGGCGGCGCGGCGGGCCTGGCAGGCGGCCGGGCTGCGCGGCGCGCCCGCCGTCGTCACGGACATCGCGGTGGCGTTCGCCGCCGGGACCGACGCGCCCAAGGGCATCGTGGTGTTCTCCGGCACCGGCGCCGGGGCCGCGGTGATCAGCGACGGCGCGATCGTACAGCGCGCCGACGGCTACGGCTGGCTGGTCGGCGACGAGGGCTCGGCGGTGTGGCTGGGCAAGGAGGCGGTACGGGCGGCGCTGGCCGCCTTCGACGGCCGCGGCTCCCCCACCCTGCTGACCGAGTCGGTGCCCCGGGCGCTGCTCGGGGCGGCGGTGGTCGCCGAGCTCAACGCGGACGCCCCGCGGCGGGCGCCGCGGCGGCGGACGCTGGCCCTGGCCGGCGCGCCGTCCCCCGGTGCGCCGGGACACGGCCGCCGGTCGGGCACCGCGGTGCTGGACGACACCGCGTTCGGGCGGCCGCCCGGCAGGGCGGAACCGCCGCCCACGGACCGGGCGGAGTCCACCGGCGCGCCGGCCGAGTGCGCGCCGAACCCGCAGCTCGCCCAGGCCATCATCAAGGAGGTCTACGGCCGTCCGGTCGCGGCCCTCGGCCGGCTCGGCCCGGTCGTGGCCGCGGCGGCGGCCGCGGGTGATCCGGTGGCCCGGCGCATCACCCGTGAGGCCGCCGAATGGCTGCTGCGCGACGTGGACGCGGTGCGCCCGGCCCTGCCGGACCCGTGCGCGCCGGTCGTCATGCACGGATCGGTGCTGCGGGACGGTCCCGTCGCCGACGCCGTGCGGGCCGGGCTGCGCGACCGGTTCGCGGCCGACCCGCGCAGCGCGGGCGACGGTGCCGTCGGGGCGGCCGGGCTGGCCCTGCGCCGCCTGGGCTTCCCGCTGCCGCCGCCGCAACCCGGCTGATCCGCCGGCCGCCCGTCCGTCCGACAGCCGTTCCCCGTCCCGAATCCTTCCGCGACCCTTCGGACCGCCGCGAGAGCCCACGAGCCCCGCGAGCACCCGAGGGCCCGAGTGCCGCACAATCCCGCGTCATCTGCGCCACTTCGCGCTGAGACCGGCGAAGCGCCCGCCGGCTGAGCGATCCGCTCCGGCCCGACGCGCCACCTGTGAATCCCGAACGAGCGCGCCGCGCCGGTTCTTCCGGCCGATCGCCGCGCCGAGCGCTCTCCCCCGACGCCACGCGCTGAGCGACCACGGCCATGCCCTGGCCCGACGCTGCCCTGAAAGCGGGTGGATCCGCGCCGAAGGCCGCCCGGACCCGACCTGACCGCCGCCGCGCATACCCTCGTATCGCCTGTGGGGACGAGCCGCGCGCCCCGGGCGCACGCGGCCTCGCCCGGACGGCGCGGGCCGTCCGCCACGGGCAAGAGATCAACGGCATCCGAAAAGATCGTTGACCGGCGGCGGGTCGACACGGCCCCGGGCACGGGTTACGGTCGCCAGGATCGATCACGAAGCGGATTCGAAAGACCACGTCGGGGGGCCTGGTCCAGTGCGTGCTTCACGTTCACTCGCACTCGTCACGGCGGTCGCGACGGCGCTCGGCGCGTCGCTGGCCGGCTGCGGCGGCGGCGACTCCGGAGACAAGGACGATCCGGGCGCCACCAGAACCTCCGGGGCGGGCCGCTCCCCCGGGGCCGCCGCGTCCCCGAACCCCCGCCAGGCCACCGGCGCCTGGATCCCCGGGTACGTCGCCGCGATGGGCGTGCGCGAGAAGGTGGGGCAGCTGTTCGTCCCCGCCTTCCCGAACGCCGCCTCCGCCAAGGCGATGATCAAGCGGTACCACGTCGGCGGCCTGATCTACTTCCCCGCCAACCTGCGCTCGCCGCGCGCGACCGCCGCGCTGTCCAACTCGCTGCAGGAGACGTCCAAGATCCCGCTGCTGCTCGGCGTGGACGAGGAGCAGGGCAAGGTGTCGCGCGCGTCGTTCCTCACCCGCTTCCCCGGCAACATGGCGCTGGGCGCGACCGGCCGCCCGGCCGACGCCCAGGCCGCGGCCCGGGTCACCGGGTCCGAGCTGCGCGCGGTCGGGATCAACCAGAACTTCGCGCCGGTCGCCGACGTGAACGTCAACCCGGCCAACCCGGTGATCGGCGTGCGGTCGTTCGGCGCCGATCCCGCGCTGGTGTCGCGGATGCTGGGCGCGGCGGTCGCCGGCTATCAGTCGGCGGGCGTCGCCGCCACGGCCAAGCACTTCCCCGGGCACGGCGACACCGCCACCGACAGCCACACCGGCCTGCCCGTCATCAGGCACACCCGCAAGCAGTGGGAGCGGCTGGACGCGCCGCCGTTCCGCGCCGCGGTGTCGGCCGGGGCGGACGCCATCATGTCGGCGCACATCGTGGTGCCGGGCCTGGACCGGTCGGGCGACCCGGCCACGCTGTCGCGCACGGTGCTGACCGGGCTGCTGCGCGACTCCCTCGGCTACCGGGGCGTCATCGTCACCGACTCGCTGCAGATGCAGGGCGCCAAGGTGCGGTACGGGCCGGGCGTCACCGCCGTGCGCGCGGTCAACGCCGGCGCCGACCAGCTGCTCATGCCGCCCAGCCTGCCGGTGGCCTACGAGGCGGTGCTGGCCGCCGTGCGCAACGGGCAGATCTCCCGCAAGCGGCTGGACGAGGCCGTCACCCGGATCCTGCGGATGAAGGAGCAGCGCGGGCTGTTCCAGGGCGCCGACACCGACGCGGGGCGCGCGGACGCGTCGGTCCGCACGGCGGCGAACCGGGCCACGGCCCAGCGGGTCGCCGAGCACTCGGTCACGCTCGTCCGCAACGACCGGGGGCTGCTGCCGCTGAAGAACAAGACCGTCCACGTCACCGGCCCCAGGAGCGTCGCGCTGGCCACGGCGCTGCGCCGCCAGGGCGTGCGTATCGCCGCGTCGCCCCAGGCCGCCGACGTCTCGGTGCTGACCACCGTCGACGCCGGAAGCGCCACCGCCGCCAGGGTGCGGGCATTGGGTCCCAAGCCGGTCGTCGTGGCCGCGCTGGGACGCCCGTACGACCTGGACTCCGCCCAGGGAGCGGCCGCCACGCTGGCGACCTACTCGTCGGCGACGGTGTCGGTCCAGGCGCTCGCCAAGGTGCTGACGGGCGCGATCAACCCGACCGGCAAGCTTCCGGTGAAGGCGGGCGGCCGGCCCGTCGGCCACGGCCTGTCCTACCGCCCCGCCTGACCGGGGGCCGCGCCCTTACCCCTGCGACGACGCGAAACGCCG
>NZ_BAAAZG010000047.1:0-115336 GCF_039536785.1 Actinomadura miaoliensis | reverse complement strand
TGCGGCGGGTGACGCGCCGGCGTCCTGTCTGAGCCTGCTAGAGGCCGAGCTCGGCCAGACCGGGAAGCAGGGCGCGCGCGGACTCGCGGGCGAGCTGCGCCGTGCGCGCCCGGCGGGCCGCGTCCGCGGCCTCACGGCACTGGTCGAGGGTGTGCCGGGCCAGCGCGGCACGGACGAGCGGCAGCGACGGCGCGCCCATCGACAGCGACGTCACCCCCAGCCCGACCAGCACGCACGCCAGCGCCGGATCGCCCCCGGCCTCACCGCAGACACCGCACGGCCGGCCGCTGTCGGCGGCGGCCCCGGCGGCCACCGCGACCAGGTCGAGCACGGCGGGCTGCCACGGGTCCTGCAGGTGCGCCAGCCCGCCGATCTGGCGGTCGGCGGCGCAGGCGTACTGGGTGAGGTCGTTGGTGCCGATGCTGAAGAACTCCACCTCGGCGGCCAGGTCGCGGGCGCGCAGCGCCGCCGCCGGCACCTCGATCATGACGCCGGGGTGGTCGATCCCGGCGTCCCGGCACGCCTGGGCGAAGAACGCCGCCTCCTCGGCGTCGGTCACCATCGGCGCCATCACCTCGAGCCTGGCGGTGGTCCCGGCCGCGGCGCGGGCCAGGGCGCCGAGCTGCTCCGCCAGCACGTCCGGGTGGCTGCGCATCATGCGCAGGCCCCGCTCGCCGAGCGCCGGGTTGGGCTCCTCGCCGGGCGGCGGCAGGAACGCCAGCGGCTTGTCGGCCCCGGCGTCCAGGGTGCGCACCACCACCTTGCCTTTGGGAAACGCCTCCAGGACCTTGCGGTAGGCCTCCTCCTGCTCGGCGGCCGACGGCGGCGCGGCCCGGTCGAGGAACAGGAACTCGGTGCGGTAGAGCCCGACGCCCTCGGCGCCGTTGGCGACGGCGGCCTCCAGGTCCTGCGGGCCGCCGATGTTGGCCAGCAGCGGCACGAGGTGCCCGTCCTTGGTGCCGCCCGGCCCGGTCACCGACTTCAGGATCGCGGCGCGCGCGGCCGCCGCGTCCCGCGCCGCCCGCACCTCCTCGTCGGTCGGGTCGATGCGCACCGTCCCGGCGGCGCCGTCCACCAGCACCCGCGTGCCCTCGGTCATCCCGGTGCAGCCCGGGCACGCCACCACGGCCGGCACGCCCATGGTGCGGGCCAGGATCGCGGTGTGGCTGGTCGGGCCGCCCTCCAGGGTCACGAACGCCACCACCAGGGCCGGATCGAGCACGGCCGTGTCGGCGGGCGCCAGGTCACGCGCCACCAGCACGAACGGCTCGTCGGACTCCGGTACGCCCGGCATGGGGACGCCCAGCAGCCGGGCGACCGTGCGGTCGCGGATGTCGTCCAGGTCGGCCACCCGCGCGGCCAGGTACTCCCCGGCCCCGGCGAGCATCTCGCGGTAGGTGCCGAACGCCTCGTACACCGCCCGCGCCGCCGCCGTGCCCTCACCGATCTTGGCGGCGACACCGTCGGCCAGGCCCGGGTCGCGGGCCATCAGCGCCTGCGCGTTCAGCACGTCGCGGCCGTCGGTGTTGCCGACGTCGGCCGCGCGGACGGCCCGCGCCTCCAGGTCGGCGGCGACGGCTTCGAGGGCGGCCAGGGCGGCCGCGCGCTCGGCCTCGGCGTCACCGTCGTGCCGCGCCCCGGCGGGCGGCTCGGGCACGGCGCCCGCCACCACCCGTACCGGACCGGCGCCGACGCCGGGGCTGACGCCCGCGCCGCGCAGCGTGCCGCCCGCGGACGCCGTCGAGTCAGGCACTTTCCGGCTCCGGCTGCTTGAGCAGGGCCTCCAGCGTGTCGAGCAGTTCCTCGGCGCCGTCGCCCTCGGCGCGGATGACGACCTCCTCGCCGTGCCGGGCGTCCAGGCCCAGCACCGCCAGGATGCTCTTGGCGTTCACCGGCTCGCCGCCCGGCTTCGCCACGGTCACGTCGACATCGGCCTTGGCCGCGGTCTGCACGAACAGCGCGGCCGGGCGCGCGTGCAGCCCCACCTTGGACTCGATCTTGACGTTGCGCTGGCTCACAGCTACTCCTCATCGTCACCGCGCCCGGGTGGTTCCCGGCGCGGTCGGCCCCCGAACACCCGCAGGACGGGTCCCGGCGAGAGCTCCACTTCCTTCAGGTTCGCCACCAGATGGTCGGCCCCGTCCAGGGCCCGCGCCGGCTGGGTGGTCGTCACGCCGACGCACGTCATGCCCGCGGCCTTCACCGCGGCCACCCCCGCCGGGGCGTCCTCGAAGGCCACCGCGTCGGCGGGCGGCACGCCGAGCATCTCGGCCGCGGCCAGAAAGCCCTCCGGGTCCGGCTTTCCGGTGGCCACGTCCCCGGCGGTCACGGTCGCCGCCGGGAGCTCCAGGATGCCGAGGTCGTCCAGCAGGGCCTCGGCGTACGGGCGCTGCGCGGAGGTCACCACCGCCATCGGCACGCCCGCCTCGTGCAGGGCCCGGACGAGCTCGACCGCGCCCGGCACCGGCGCCACCGGCGGCATGTCCGGCGCGGCGCCGTACGACACCACCTGCGCGAACAGCTCGTCGACGGTGCGGCCGGGGAACAGGTGCGCCAGCTCGGACAGCACCTCCAGGCCGCGCCGCCCCGCGAACGAGGCGATCAGCGCCTCGTCGTGGGGGGCGCCGTGCGCCTGGAACAGCCGCGCCCACATGACGCGGTTGCGCGGCTCGGTGTCGACCAGGGTGCCGTCCAGGTCGAACACCGCGGCCCGCAGCGGAACCTCCGCCGGGCCGCGCCGCCCCTCGGCACCGGGCGGGACGTCGCTCAGCGCCATGTGAACAGCTCGGCCCCCTTCTCGACGGCTCCGGACTCCCTCACGTCGGACAACGCGTCGGCGGCGGCGTCCAGCGCCACCACCGCGCACACCGGCGACCGGCCGCCCGCCTCGATCACGGCGGGGTTCCAGCCCACCACGGGCTGCCCCGCCACGACCGCGTCGCCCTCGGCGACCAGCAGCTCGAACCCCTCGCCCTTGAGCTGGACGGTGTCCACGCCCAGGTGCACCAGCACGCCGTGGCCCTCGTCGTCGACGACGACGTAGGCGTGCGGGTGCAGCTTGACGATCGTGCCGGTCACCGGGGCGATGGCCTGACCGGGCGCGCGCTCGGGATCGACCGCGGTGCCGGGGCCGACCATGGCCTGCGCGAACACCGGGTCGGGCACTCCGGCCAGGCCGACGACGCGCCCGCCGACCGGTGACAGAACTCGCGTCATCGCGGGGCTCCCGGGGGTCAGTCCAGCAGGTCTTCGATGTCGCTGGCGATGGTGTCGGCCTCCGGCCCCACCACCACCTGCACGACGTTTCCGCTGCGCATCACGCCGAACGCGCCCGCGGCCTTCAGCCCGGCCTCGTTCACCAGGTCCGCGTCCGAGACCACGGTGCGCAGCCGGGTGGCGCACGGTTCGATCTCGTCGATGTTGTCGGCGCCGCCCAGCGCGGCGATGATGGCCTCGGCCTTGTCCATCCGCTCGTCCCTTTCCTGGATGATCCCGGGGAAACCTGGCGGACCCGGGGGGAGTCCGCTAGTCGGTCTGGGTGACCTTGTTGAGCCCGCGAGGCACGTCGGGGTCGACGCCGAGCGCCCGGGCCAGCGCCTCCACCAGCAGCTGCCCCGGCACGATCAGCCCCAGCGGCGCGACCCATTCGGGCAGGTCGGGGCCCGGCAGCGCGCGCGAGCACGCGTCGGCCAGCCCCTCGCCGCCGCCGATTCCGTACGCCTGGGCGCCCGCCCCGCGCACCCGGCGGGCCAGCGCCACCGTGCCGGCCAGGGTCGGCCCGGAACCGGCGGCGACCAGCAGGGCGGGCGTCCTGTCGTCCACCACCGCGATCGGGCCGTGCAGCAGGTCGGCGTACGACAGGCCCATGGCGTGCAGGTAGCACGCCTCCTTGATCTTCAGGGCCAGTTCCAGTGCGGTGCCGAACGCGATGCCGCGTCCGGACACCACCGCGCCCTGCACCGCGGCCAGCTCCGCGACGATCGCGGGCAGCGCCTCGGCCGCCTCGGTCACCGCGATGAGCCGCGCCACCTCGTCCGGCACCCGGCGCAGATCGGCCTGGTCGACCTCGGCGCCGAGGCCGAGGGCCAGCACCGCCAGCGCGGCCAGCTGGGTGGTGTAGGTCTTGGTGGCCGGGACGGCGAGCTCGTCCCCGGCCTCGGTGACCAGCGCGACCTCGGCGGCCTCGGCCAGCGGGGACGCGGCGCCGTTGGTGACCGCGACGGTGCGGGCGCCGCAGGACGCCGCCCACTCCAGGGTCTCGACGATCTCCTCGGTCTTGCCGGACTGGCTGATCGCCACGGCCAGCACGCCGGACAGGTCGACGCGGCTGCGGTAGGCGGTGGCGATGGACGGCGCGGCGAGCGTGGCGAGCCGTCCGGTGTGCGACTCCACCAGGTACCGCCCGTACACCGCGGCGTTGTCGGACGACCCGCGCGCGATGAACAGCACCTGGCGGGTGCCCCGGGCCAGCAGGCCGACGTCGGACATGCGCGGCAGCAACGCCTCGATGGTGCGGGCCAGGGCGTCCGGCTGGTCGCCGATCTCGGCCCGCATGCGGCTGGTGGTCATGAACCCCCCTGGAACACGTTGCGCCCTTGGAAAACGATGTGCCCCTTGACCCAGGTGGCACGCGCCCGGTGGTCGGGCCCGAGCCACACCAGGTCGGCGGCCGCGCCGGGTGCGACGCGGCCGAGGTCGGGGCGGCCGAGCAGGTCGGCCGGGACGCGGGTGGCGGCGTCGACCGCGGTGACCGGGTCGACCCCGAGGGCGATCGCGTTGCCGATCGCGGCGTCCAGCCGCAGCGCCGAACCGGCGATCGTGCCGTCGGCGCGCAGCGGCGGCCCCTCGGCGGGCAGCTCGATCGGCTCGCCGCCCAGGTCGTAGGTGCCCGGCGGCATGCCCGCGGCGGCCGCGGCGTCGGTGACCAGCACGATCCGTCCGGCGGCGGCCGCGAAGACCACGCGGGCCGCGACGTCCGACACGTGGTGCAGGTCGAGGATGAGGCCCGGGTGCAGCCGCGGGTCGGCCAGCGCCTGCGCGGCGACGCCGGGTTCGCGGTGGTGGACGCCGCTCTGAGCGTTGAAGATGTGGGTGACCTTGCGGGCGCCCGCGTCGGCGGCCCGCGCGACCTGCTCGGCGGTCGCGTCGCTGTGCCCGACGCTGACCAGCACGCCGTGCTCGACGAGCGTCCCGATCGCCTCGATCGCGCCGTCCCGTTCGGGCGCGAGGGTGACCAGCTTGACCAGGCCGGTCTCCAGGAGGGTCGCGACCGCCTCGGGCGTGGGGTCGGCGAGCCAGTCGGCGTTGTGCGCGCCCTTGCGCTCGGCCGACAGGAACGGCCCTTCGAGGTGGACGCCCAGCACGCGGGCTCCGTCCGGCAGGGCGGGCAACAGGTCGCGGGCGCGGCGCAGCGCCTCGGCCTGCGTCGCGACCGGCGCGGTGATGAACGTGGGCAGGAACGCGGTGACGCCCGTCTCGGGGAGCCGCCGGACGATCTCGTGCCAGCCGGCCTCGTCCGCGTCCGCCAGGTCGTGGCCGAAGTAGCCGTTCACCTGAAGGTCGACCAGGCCGGGGGCGAGCGTGCCGGCGGGCAGGTCCACGTCCGGCGGTGCGGGCGGGGCGCCCTCGCCGACCTCGGTGATCACCCCGTCCGCCACGCGGACGTATCCCGGGGACAGCAGGCGGGTGGGACCGTCGCCGTCGGGGGCGGCGATCAGGTTCTTCGCGGCGAGGAGCAGTGCTGCCATGGGGGTGCTCTCCGTGCGGAGGTGACGGCGCTCTGGACTGGTCTAGTCCGGACTAGACCAGTCGTCACCATACTCCACCAAACGGACAGAGCGAAGATGCCGGGGGCAAGTCTCCGGGAACGGACCCCGCCGCTCTCCCGGACGAGCCGCCGCCCCGGACGGGCCCACCAAGATCGCCCGGCGACTGCCGCCATGGTGGCTGACCTGCAGTTTCGCAATGTTCTGGCTTAATCCGGCCGTTATCCATCTGTGCATTGACATGACGTTTAATGCTGTGGTCTAGTCCGGCCTAGACCAGTACGTACCTAGGTATCCGGCTCCGGACCCCGAGGACGACGACCACGTGACAGCCATCGACCCGCACAGTCCCGTCCCGAAGTACTTCCAGCTCCGGGCGATCCTGCTCGACCTGATCGAGTCGGCGGAGCTGCCGGTGGACACGCCGATCCCGTCCGAGCGCGAGCTGTGCGTCCGGTACGGGCTGTCCCGGATGACCGTCCGGCAGGGCGTCGACCAGCTCGTCTCCGAGGGGCGGCTGTACCGGGTGCCGGGCAAGGGCACCTTCGTCGCCCGACCCAAGATCGAGATGCCGCTGCGGCTGGTCTCGTTCACCGAGGACATGCTGGCCCGCGGGCTGCGGCCGGGCGCGGTCGACCTGGACCGGCGCACGATCGCCGCCGACGCCCACCTGGCGCGGCTGTTCAACGTCGAGCCCGGGACCCGCGTCCACGTCATCGAACGGCTGCGCACCGCCGACGGCCAGCCGATGGCGCTGGAGCGGGCGCACATCCTGGCCTCGCTCGCTCCCGACCTGCTCGACCGGCGGCTGGCCGACCGTTCCCTGTACGGCGTCCTGGAGGCGGTCTACGGCGTGGTGTTCGACGCCGGAGACCAGACCATCGACGCCGCCGTGGCCGACGCCACGGAGGCCCGTCATCTGCAGATACCCCGCGGCAGCGCCGTCCTGCTCCTGCGGCGACGCTCCTACACCGGTGGCGTGTGCGCGGAACTGGGCGTGTCGACCTACCGGGCCGACCGCTACCAGATCCGCACGTCCCTCGGAAACCCGCCATCGCGCACGTAGCACTCCCCCGGCTACAAGGAGGAAAACCCGATGAGTTCCACAACCGCAGTGGGCGGGACCGCGGCACCAGGCCGCGGGTCGGCCGCCCTGGCCGTCCTCCAGCGCATCGGCCGCAGCCTGATGCTGCCGATCGCCGTCCTGCCCGCGGCCGGCCTGCTCCTGCGCCTCGGCCAGCCGGACGTGATCGGCACCGACAAGGCGGCCGACCCGTGGATCAGCTTCTCCGGCGCCGACCGGGTCGCGCAGGTCTTCTCCGGCGCCGGGGGCGCGCTGTTCGACTGGATGCCGCTGCTGTTCGCGGTGGGCGTCGCCGTGGGCTTCGCCAAGAAGTCCGACGGCTCGACCGGGCTGGCCGCCGTCGTCGGCTACCTGGTCTTCCACTACGTCAGCATGAACGTCTTCTTCGTCCGGTTCGACGACGACCTCAAGGCCAAGATCGGTAAGCAGCTGTTCGATCCGGACAACCCGGGCAAGCCCAACCTGGTGCTGGACCTGGCCGCCCAGAACCCCACCCGGGTGCTCGGCGGCATCCTCATCGGGCTCGTCACCGCCCTGCTCTACCAGCGCTTCTACCGGATCAAGCTGCCGACCTGGCTGGCGTTCTTCGGCGGCCGCCGGTTCGTCCCGATCATCACCGCGTTCACCGCGATGATCCTCGGCGTGGTGTTCGGCTTCGTCTGGCCGGTGCTCGGCAAGTGGCTCACCAACTTCGGCGAGTGGATGGCCGACAACAGCACGATCGGCGCGGGCGTCTACGGCGTGATCAACCGGCTGCTGCTGCCGCTCGGCCTGCACCACATCCCCAACAACGTCGTCTGGACGCAGATCCCCGAGTGCACCGTCAACGGCAAGACCTACGCCGGCGACCTGAACTGCTACCTCAACGGCGCCGACGGGGCGGGCTGGTCGATGACCGGCTACTTCCCGGTCCTGATGTTCGCGCTGCCCGCCGCCGCGCTGGCCATGTGGCGCGCCGCGCCGCCGCACCGCCGCTCGGCCGTCGGCGGCATCATGTTCTCCGCCGCGCTGACCGCGTTCGTCACCGGCATCACCGAGCCCATCGAGTTCGCGTTCATCTTCGTGGCGCCGGTCCTGTTCGGCGTGCACGCCGTGCTCACCGGCATCTCCATGGCCGTCGCGGACGCGCTCGACATGAAACTGGGCTTCAGCTTCTCCGCCGGCGGCATCGACATGCTGATCAACGGCTCGAAGGACAACACCCACAACCTGCTCGCGTTGATCATCATGGGGCTGGTCTACGCGGCGATCTACTACCTGCTGTTCAGCTTCCTGATCCGCAAGATGAACATCCCCACCCCCGGCCGCGAACCGGAGGGCGAGGAGTCGGCCGCGGCCGACCCCGCCGCCTCCCCGGAACTGGCCGGCTCGGGCAAGAAGGCGGGCCGCTCGAAGAAGGGCGACGCCGCGGAGACCAGCACGTCGTAGTCACCTTCTGACGAGTCCTCCCACCTCCCGCCCTCAGGAGGACTCCGGCCGCGGCGGCGGGCTCGACAGCCCGCCGCCGCGGCCTTTCTCGTTCCCACACCGTCCCCCACGCGGCCTTTCTCGTTCCCACACCGTCCCCCACACGGCCTTTCTCGTTCACGCGCCGCCCCCCATGCGGCCTTCTGTCGTTCACGCGCCGTCTCGCATGCCGCCCGCCCCTCCTGGGGGCACCCGCTCGCGCCAAGGCTCGCGGGCGGTAGGTCGCGGAGCGCGGCGAGGCCGAGGGCGCCGCCCGGGGCTGGCCCCTTGACCGCATCCGGCCAGCACGTATCAGACGGACCGTCCGCGGCTCCTTGTAGTCGGCGCCCTTCCCCTCCGGGCGCCCCGACACGAGGAGAGCACCATGCGCGAGCAGTTCCGCCCCACCGACGGCGCCCTGGCCCTCCGCTGGACTCACGAGCCCGGGCCACGTCCCGTACGCGCCGTCGCGCCCCCGGCTCGCGGCCGCGACCGGGCACCCCTCCACCTGGCCGAACGCTCGCCCCAGGAAGAGTTGCGCGGCGCGGCCACCGCCATCGTCCACCTGGTCACCGAGGTCCTGGCGGGGACGCGCACCCTGCACCACCTGTCCCGCCGCGCCGCCCCGGAGGTCTGCCACGTGCTGGCCGCCCACCCGCTCCCGCTCGCCTCCGGCGCCCGCACCGCGCCACCGCGCGTCCTGACGACCTGGCTCCAGGAACCCGCCCCGGACGTCGCCGAGACCGGCGCCGTGGTCGTCCTCGCCGGCCACGTCCAGGCCCTCGCCCTCCGCCTCGAACGCCACCGGGGCCGCTGGCGATGCACCGCCCTGGAGACGACCACCCCGCCCCAACACGCGGGACGGTCCACCACCTCGCGCCCGCGGCCTCCTGCGCCGGTTTCACCGCCGACGCCGCGTCCGCGCCCCTCGAAGAGACCGCAGCCGCGCGCCGCGAATCCGCCCCGTCGCCGCGACACCTGACCGCAACCGGCCATCGCCCGAATGGCCCGTCCCACCCGCGCCATCCGGACCACCCGCAACCAGCGTCCACCCGGCCAACGTCCCCGACCGGCCTGACCACACGCCCCGGCCAGACGCTCTCAGGGGCATGTAGCAAAGCCAGGCCGACGGCGCCGGCGCGCCCAGCCGCCGCCCGGCAGCGACGTCCACCCGGCCAACATCGCTGACCGACCTGACCACACGCCCCGGCCAGACGCTCTGGGACCGCGTAGCAAACAGCGCTGGCGCGTCCAGCCGCCGCCCGGGAGCGGCGTCCACTCGGCCGGCCTCGCCGACCGGCCTGGTCGCGTGCCCCGGTTAGACGCTCTGGGAGCGAGTAGCGAAGTCAGGCCGATGGCGTGGGCGCGGCGGCCGCCGGACGGGGGCGGCCGAAGCGTGCGTGACGTGCCGGACGACGGGGTGGCGGGACCGGACGTGGCCGGCCGCCCGCGGGACGCACGATGTCACGGCATCTCCGGCTCGTCGCGGCGGCCGAGCGCGTCCACCTCGGTCACCTGCGCGTCCGCCGCGTCCGGCGTGGGAAGGGAGTGGTGAGGCCCGAGGTGGCTTCCCGGCCGCGCTCGGGAGTGCCGAGAACGCGAAGCGGCCTCCCGGGCGGTGCCTGGGAGGCCGCTGTCAGGTCGTGCGGGCTACTTGTTGCGCGGGTCGCCGTGGCAGCGCTTGAACTTCTTGCCCGAGCCGCACGGGCACGGGTCGTTGCGGCCGACGCCCTCGTACGGGTCCGCGGCCTCCTCGCTGTGGTGCTCCACGCCGCCCTCGCCGTCGACGGTGGGCGCGGAGTAGTCCAGCTTCTTGGGACGCTGCGGCTTCTCCAGGCCCTTGGCGCGGATGGCGGGCGCCTCGTGCTCGCCCTCCTCGCCCTCCTCGGCCGCCGGGGCCTCCTCCTCGGCGCCCTCGGCCGGGGCGGTCTTGGACACCTCGACCGGGGCGGCGCCGACCTTGGGCGCCTGCGGCTGCTCCTCGACCTCGACCTCGAGGTTGAACAGGTAGCCGACCGACTCCTCCTTGATGCCGTCGAGCATCGCGTTGAACATGTCGTAGCCCTCCCGCTGGTACTCCACCAGCGGGTCGCGCTGCGCCATGGCCCGCAGTCCGATGCCCTCCTGCAGGTAGTCCATCTCGTACAGGTGCTCGCGCCACTTGCGGTCGAGCACCGACAGCACGACGCGGCGCTCCAGCTCGCGCATGACCTCCGCGCCGAGCTCCTCCTCGCGGGCGTCGTAGGCGGCCTGGGCGTCCTTGCGGACCCGCTCGGCCAGCGTCTCGGCGTCCAGGTTGGAGATGTCGCCGCCGATCTCCTCGGTCAGGTCCTCGACGCTGAACGAGATCGGATACAGCTGCTTGAACGCCTTCCACAGCTTGTCGAGGTCCCACTCCTCGGCGAAGCCCTCGCCGGTGGCGCCCGCGACATAGCCCTCGACGACCTCGTCGATCATGTTGCGGACCTGCTCGTGCAGGTCGGCGCCCTCCAGCACCTTGCGGCGCTCGGCGTAGATGACCTGCCGCTGCCGGTTGAGCACCTCGTCGTACTTCAAGACGTTCTTGCGCATCTCGAAGTTCTGCTGCTCGACCTGGCCCTGCGCCGACTTGATCGCGTTGGACACGATCTTGGACTCGATCGGCACGTCGTCCGGGATGTTCAGGCGCGTCATGATCGCCTCGACCCGGGCCGAGTTGAACAGCCGCATCAGGTCGTCCTCCAGCGACAGGTAGAACCGGGACTCGCCCGGGTCGCCCTGCCGTCCGGACCGGCCGCGCAGCTGGTTGTCGATGCGCCGCGACTCGTGCCGCTCGGTGCCCAGCACGTACAGGCCGCCGCTCTCGACGACCTCCTCGTGCTCGCCCTTGACGGCCTCCTTGGCCTTCTCCAACGCCTCCGGCCAGGCCGCCTCGTACTCCTCGGGCGTCTCCAGCGGCGACAGGCCGCGCTGGTGCAGCTCCAGGTCGGCGCGGAAGTCGGGGTTGCCGCCGAGCATGATGTCGGTACCGCGACCGGCCATGTTGGTGGCCACGGTGACCGCGCCCTTGCGGCCCGCCTCGGCGACGATCGCCGACTCCTGCTCGTGGTGCTTGGCGTTCAGCACCTGGTGCGGGATGCCGCGCCGCTTGAGCATCTTGCTCAGCCGCTCGGACTTCTCCACCGAGGTGGTGCCGACCAGCACCGGCTGGCCCTTCTCGTGCCGCTCGGCGATGTCGTCGACGACCGCCTCGAACTTGGCCTGCTCGGTCTTGTAGACCACGTCCGGGACGTCCTTGCGGACCATCGGCTTGTTGGTCGGGATCGGCACGACCCCGATCTTGTAGGTCTTGTTGAACTCGGCCGCCTCGGTCATGGCGGTACCGGTCATCCCGGACAGCTTGTTGTACAGGCGGAAGTAGTTCTGCAGCGTGATCGTGGCGAGGGTCTGGTTCTCGTCCTTGATCGGCACGCCCTCCTTGGCCTCGATGGCCTGGTGCATGCCCTCGTTGTACCGGCGGCCGTGCAGGATGCGGCCGGTGAACTCGTCCACGATCAGGACCTCGCCGTTCATCACGACGTAGTCCTTGTCGCGCTTGAACAGCTCCTTGGCCTTCAGCGCGTTGTTGAGGAAGCTGACCA
This sequence comes from Actinomadura miaoliensis, assembly GCF_039536785.1. NCBI lineage: Bacteria > Bacillati > Actinomycetota > Actinomycetes > Streptosporangiales > Thermomonosporaceae > Actinomadura > Actinomadura miaoliensis. Next base: position 103,421 of record NZ_BAAAZG010000047.1, on the reverse strand, counting down.
GCGGGGTGTTGACCGAGTCGTAGAGGTTGTCGATGCCGAGCCAGTCCTCGACCTTCTCCACGCCGGACTCGGTGATGCCGACCGTGCGCTTCTTCTCGTTGACCTCGTAGTCGCCCGGGCCGTACTTGTCCACCTCGCCGGGAATCGGCTCGGCGCGCTTGAGCCGCGGCACGATCTTGGCGAACTCCGTGTACCACTTGGAGTTCTGCTCGGCCGGCCCCGAAATGATCAGCGGGGTCCGGGCCTCGTCGATCAGGATCGAGTCGACCTCGTCCACGATCGCGAAGTTGTGGCCGCGCTGGACGCACTCCTCCAGGCTCCAGGCCATGTTGTCGCGCAGGTAGTCGAAGCCGAACTCGTTGTTGGTGCCGTAGGTGATGTCGGCGTTGTAGGCGGCGCGCCGCTCCTCGGGCGTCATCTGCGGGAGGATGACGCCGACCTCCAGGCCGAGGAACTGGTGCACGCGCCCCATCCACTCGGCGTCGCGCTTGGCCAGGTAGTCGTTGACGGTGACGACGTGCACCCCGTCGCCGGACAGCGCGTTCAGGTACGCCGGCAGCACCGCGGTGAGCGTCTTGCCCTCACCGGTCCGCATCTCGGCGATGTTGCCCAGGTGCAACGCGGCGCCGCCCATGACCTGCACGTCGAAGTGCCGCTGGCCGAGCACGCGGCGGGCCGCCTCACGGGCGGTGGCGAACGCCTCCGGCAGCAGGTTGTCCAGGGACTCGCCGTCTGCGATGCGCTCCCGATACTTGTCGGTCAGCTCGCGCAGCTCGGCGTCACTCATCTCGAGGAAGTCCTCCTCGATGGAGTTGACCTGATCCGCGAGCTTCTTGAGCTTGCGCAGGGTTTTACCTTCGCCCGCACGAAGAATCTTGTCGATGACCGGTGGCACTCTCAAGGCTCCTTGCAGATCGTGGGTCACCGCCGCTCGGCGGCACGCACACCACACGTACGATGCCATCGTAGGCGAGTCTCAGGATGGTCTAGGTCACTCCACGACGCAATCCAGCGCGCACTCCGTTTGACCTTTCCGTCCCGAGGAAGGTGTCTCGGCATACCCGAGGGGAGGCGTTCGATGACGGAAGGACAACCGCAGGAGGGGCACGGCTCGCACGCCGGACGGCCCAGTTCGTGGGTCGCGGTCGGCATTATGATCACCGGGTTCCTGGTCGGCGGATTCGCCCTGTGCATGGGCCCGGCCTGGGTCGGGTTCTGGGTCGGCGTGGGCATCGTGGTGGTCGGCTTCATCGTCGGCGGGATGGTGCACATCTTCTCCGACGTGGTGGTGGACGCGCCCCGGGTCATCCCGGAGATCGTCGACTACTCCGTCTTCGGCACCCGCACCGACAAGCGCCGCGGCGGGCTGGCCGGCGAGACCCTGGACAAGCCCGTCCGCAGCGACAGCCAGCGCACCCCCCACGGCTGACCGGCGCGAATTTTTACCCGGCGCGCCTACCGCGCCAGGCCGGCGTTGACGTTACCGAGAAGTTCCGTTGGGTTCATGCGTTCGACGCGTACGGCGTCGCAGCCGACCCAGTCCGCCGCGTTCCACAGCGCCGTGCACAGAGCGGCGACGGACGACTCCGTACGGGCGGCCGTCCGTGTCGCCCATGGCTCCAGCGACGCCTGACGGACCACCAGGGTCGTGCCTTCGCGGGCCGGATCGACGCGCCCGATGAGCCGTCCCCCGGCCAGCACGGGCATGGTGAAGTAGCCGTGGACCCGCTTGGCCTTCGGCACATAGGCCTCCAGCCGGTGGTCGAAGCCGAACACGCGGGACGTGCGGGCCCGGTCCCAGACCAGTGAGTCGAACGGGGACAGCAGCGTCGTGACGTGCCGTCCGCGCGCCGGGGCGGAGAGCGCCTCGGGGTCGGCCCAGGCGCCGTTCCGCCATCCCGCCACGCGCACCGGCACCAGTCCGGCCGCCTCGACCACCGCGTCGACCTGCTCGGCCTTGATCCGGAAGTAGTCGGCCAGGTCCGCGCGGGTCGCCACGCCCAGGGCCCGCCCGGCGTGCGCGACCAGCCGGGTCAGGCACGTCTCGTCGTCCGGCTCCTCGGCCAGCAGGTCGGCGGGGACGGCGCGTTCGGCCAGGTCGTACACCCGCCGCCAGCCGACCCGCCGCACGCACACGACCTCGCCGATGTCCAGCAGCCACTCAATGGCGATCTTGTGGTCGCTCCACTGCCACCAGTCCCCGCCCGACTTGGCGCCGCCCAGCTCCTTCGTGGTGAGCGGCCCGTCGACGCGCAACCGCTTGAGCACGTCGTCGCACACGCCCTCGGGCACCTTGTGCCACCGCCACCCCCGGCGGCGGAACGCACGCCGCCTGAAGGCGAAGAACGGCCACTCCGACATCGGCAGCACGGACGCCGCATGCGCCCAGTACTCGAATCCGGTGCCGTCGCCCCAGTACGCCTCCTCGACCGCCGTCCTCCCGACCGGTCCGAGGCGCGCGTAGGGCACCAGCTCGTGGGAGCGCGCGAGCACGGAGATCGTGTCCAGCTGGACGGCCCCCAGCCGCCGCAGAACCCCCGGCACACCGCCGCGCCTGCCGTCCGTCCCGAGCAGCCCTTGCGCCCGAAGCTGCAGCCGCCGCACCTCGTCCGCACTGATGTCGATGTCCGTCACCCGCCCGATGCTAACCCCAAACACCGACAAACCCAGATAGCTGGTGACCCTCCCCACCCCGACCCCCGCCCCACCCCGCTAGCCCCAGGCCCCAGCAACCCACAAGCAGAGGCTCGGCCGCACGGGGAGACTGGCCGGACCCGGCCGCCGTCCCGCCACACCGCCGCCCAACGCAGGCCCGGCCGCACGGGGGCCACAGACCGCCCCCCACCCGCCATCCCGCCACACCATCACCCAACGCAGGCCCGGCCGCACGGCGGCCACAGACCGCCCCCCACCCGCCATCCCGCCACACCATCACCCAACGGAAGCTCGGCCGGACGGGGGCACTGGCCGGACCCGGCCGCCATCCCGCCACACCGCCGCCCAACGGAAGCTCGGCCACACGGGGGCACTGGCCGGAACCCGGCCGCCATCCCGCCACACCGCCGCCCAACGCAGGCCCGGCCGCACGGCGGCCACAGACCGTCCCCACACGTCACCCCGCCACACCGCCGCCCAACGGAAGCTCGGCCACACGGGGGCGCTGGCCGGACCCGCGCGTCATCCGCCGCACCGTCCGACGGAGGCGCGGCCGGACCCGCGCGTCGTCTCGTCAGCGGCCGTCCTCTGTGGCCGGGCAGCGCGGGTGCGCGGACCCTCTGCCTGCAGGCTCCCGGTGGGGGCGGGCAGCGCCGCGATCGACGGGATGGTGCCGTGCGCACGGATCTTTCGGTCGCGCGGCGCATTACGTCTCGCGTAATCGATCTACGGCCGCGTGGCTGGCAGGGTCGCGGCATGGAACGCGTACTGGAAGCGGCTGCGAGCGGCCGCGTCGTCTGGGGAGCGCTGGCGTTGGCCGCACCCGGTCTCAACGTGAAGCTGGCGGGAATGGGCGACCGGGAGACGCCTGAGCTCAGGTACATGATCCGGGTCTTCGGCAGCAGGGCCCTCGCGCTCGGTCTGGGTTACCTGCTGAGCGATCCGCCGGCACGGCGACGCTGGCGCAGGCTCTGCCTGGTGGTGGACGTCTGCGACACCGCGGCCGGGGTCGCCCACCTGGTTCGCGGGGACGTGCCGCGCCGATCGGCGGCGGGCCTGGCGGCGATCACAGGCGGCTACGCAACCCTGGGCCTCCTGGCCCTGCGGAGAGACCTGCACGCCGCCGCCGACTGACCAGCACGCCGCCGACCGACCCGGCCCTGCGCAGAGACCTGCACACCATCACCGGCTGACATAGCCACAGCCGGTTGACCTAGCCCTGCGAACTGACTGCACGCCCCCGCCGACTGACTGCACGCCTCCGCCGACTGACCTGCACGCCGCCAGCCGACCCGGCCCTGCGCAGAGACCTGCACACCATCACCGGCTGACATAGCCACAGCCGGTTGACCTAGCCCTGCGAACTGACTGCACGCCCCCGCCGACTGACCTGGCAAACACCTACTGACGGTGATGATGTAGATGAGCCGTCTCTCGGCGGGGTCTGCCCCAGCGACTGACTGGCTTCGGGTCTTCAACGGGATGTGTCGGCCTCGGCCGGGAAGTGCGCCCTGCCGACTGACTGCCCCAGCGGACTGACCTGCCCTGCCGACTGACTTGCCCTAGCGGACTGATCTGGCCGCCGCCGACTGACCTGGCCGCCGCCGGCTGACCTGGCCCTGCGGGCTGACGGCATGCTGCCGCTGGCTGACCTTGGTCCGTCCGTGGGCGCGGGCCTGCCTCAGGTGATTTCCAGGAGTTTTTCCCGTACGGCGTAGACGACCGCTTCCATGCGGGAGTGCAGTTGCAGTTTCTCCAGGATGTTGCGGACGTGGTTCTTGACGGTGTTCTCCGAGATGTACAGCTCGCGGGCGATCTCCCGGTTGCCGAGGCCGCGGGCGACCAGCCGCAGCACCTCCATCTCGCGGTCGGTGAGCCGGGGTGCGGGGACCTGCTGCTGCCGCTCCTCGCTGCGCTTGGCGAGCGCCGCGAACTCGGTGATCAGCTTGGAGGCCATGGACGGGCTGATCAGCGACTGGCCGCCGTGCACCGCGCGCACCGCCTGGGGGACCTCGTCGATGGAGATCTCCTTGAGCAGGTAACCGGTGGCCCCGGCCTTGATCGCCTCGAAGAGGTCCTCCTCCTCGTCGCTGATGGTCAGCATCACGATCTTCGCGCTGGGCGCCGCGTCCTTGATCGCCGTGCACGCCTCGATGCCGCTGCGGCGGGGCATGCGGATGTCCATCAGGACGACGTCGGGCAGCAGGTCGCCGGCCATCTCGACCGCCTCGTGACCGTCCCCGCCCTCGCCGATGACCTCGATGTCGGGCTCGTCCTGCAGCACCATCTCCAGGCCGCGCCGGAACAACGCGTGATCGTCCACGATGAGCACGCGGATGGGGTCGGCGGGGCCCTGCGCGTCGCCCCTGCCGCCGCCGCCCGCGGCCTGACGGGGCACCGCGGCGGCGCCGCGAGCCTCGGGATTCTCGCTCACCTGAGTCGCGGCGTGCAGGAGAACGCCGCTTCCCCCCTTCACTGTCAGCGATCTGGTCTTCCGGAGGGTTACGCGGGGCGGTGGCCCCGGGCGATGCGGCGCGGGGCGCGAGCCACGCGCAGCGGGCACGCGTGGCGCGCGTGCCCTTCGCCCCGGACCACCGCGTCCGCGGCTTGCTGAGTTACGCCTTTCTAGATCATGACATGCCCTGGCCGGTGACGTGCCGCAAGTGCCGCATCACTCTTCGACAAGGCGGATGACTCCGTAGTCCCAGCCGCGCCGCCGATAGACCACGGAGGGGTGGCCGGTGGACTTGTCGCGGAAGAGGTAGAAGTCGTGCCCCACCAACTCCATCTCGAACAGGGCCTGCTCGATGCCCATCGGTTCGGCCCGGTGGAACTTCTCGCGCACGATGAGCGGGCCGTCGCCCTCCATGGGGATCGGGACAAGGTTCTCGTGTGATTCGGCCGGCTCCTCCCGGCGCGTCTCGAGCTCGGCGGCCGCCGTGGTGGCGACGGACCCTGGTTCGGCGAGCGGCGGGCCCGCCGGCTCGGGCAGCGGCTCCATCTTGGCGAGCTTCGCGGGGGCGCGGCTGCCGTGGTGCACCTTGCGCCGGTCGCTCTGCCGGCGCAGCCGGTTCTCCAGCTTGTCCATGGCCACGTCGAGGGCTCCGTAACGGTCCTCGGCCGCGGCCTCGGCGCGGATGACAGGCCCCCGGGACCGGATCGTGAGTTCGACCCGCTCACGCTGGTCGGCCAGGCGCGGGTTGCGCTCCTGGGAGACCTCCACGTCCACCCGGATGACCTTCTGGTTCAGTCGCTCGATCTTGGCCAGCTTGCCGTCGACATGCCGTCGGAACCTGTCGTCGACATCGGTATGACGGCCCCTGACGATGATGTCCACGCGGGACCCCCCTTCTCCCGGAGATGACGGACTCGCGTTGTCGGGGTCGCACCCGCCCGGCCGACCTGGTCTTCGTCCCCACATCCGCCTGCTGAGGGTCTCGCGGCGCTCTCGCCACTACTCCCCTTCTCCCTGCTCGGGGGATGTCGGACCCCCCGACGGGGCAGGACTTACCTCTAAGGCGCACCGTGATCGGTCGACGAGAAGTCGCCTTACGTGGGCCGTTTCGCCTGCGCCTGGCATCGGCTAGCCGGACCGGCGGACGTGCTCGCGACGAGCACCGCGGTCCGACGCAACCACGGACCCGGGCGGGTGCCATGTCAGGAACGCTAACCCCTTACGCCACGAATGTCAGGGGGGTGGCGGCAGGAAATACTCACGGTGCGTCATCGCGGGACCTCCTTCCGGCGTGCGCGAACGCCCGCGGGGAGCGCTCACGACCCGTGATCCGCCGACCCCACAGGGCCTCCGCCCCGATCCGATCGAGCAGGTCACGCCGACCTGACGGGACGGTGAGACTTCAAAGACCGTCCCCATCCCGCAACTCGATGTGACCCAAATAACCCAAACAATCCGGCCACCAACGCCAAGCCGAACCATCCCTAGTTACGCTCGGCAACTACCAACCGGTTCAACCCACCTCACGAAGATTCTCACCACCCCCGCCCCACAAGCCCCCATACACACTCGACCGCTCCCCCAGCGTCCACTAATCCCCGACCGCCCTCCCCGGGCCACTACTCGCAACAAGCTGCCAGCGCTCGGGACATTCACCACGGCCTCGGGTGGGGCGTTGGCCTCGGGTGGGGCGTTGGCCTCGGGTGGGGCGTTGGCCTCGGGGGGGCGTTGGCCTCGGGGGGGTTGGTTGGGGTGTGCTTGCTGGGTGGGGGTGGTTGTTAGGGGGTGGGGGGAGGGTGGGTTCGGCGGGGGGTGGTGGCTAGGGTGGCGGTGGCTATTACGGTGGCGCCTGCTTCGGTGAGGGCGCGGGCGGCTTCGGTCAGGGTGGCGCCGGTGGTGATGACGTCGTCCACGAGGACGACGCGGTGGCCGGGGAGCGGGCGTCTGGGTTCGAGGGCGTCCTTGAGGTTGGTGGCGCGTTCGGCGGCGGTCAGTCCGGCCTGGTCGGCCACTCGGCGACGGTGGCGCAGGGCGTCCAGGCGGACGAGTCCTGTGGTGCGCAGTTCGCGGAGGGCCGCGTCGGTCATGCGGCGGGTGGGGTCGTGGCCTCGCTGCCGGACGGCTGATCGTGCCGAGGGCACCGGGACGAGGGCCGTAGGCGGATCTCGCGGGCTGCCCGGCTCGGACAGGGCGGCCTGGACGGCGCGGGCCAGTGCGGCGCCCAGGGGGCGGGCGAGCTCCGTCCTGCCGCGTTCCTTGTGGGCGACCAGCATCGAGCGGACGGGGCCCTCGTAGGCCGCCACCGTCCACGGGCACGGCAGGCCGGGCGGAAGGGACGTCGGCCACGTCACGCGGCGGGCGGGGGTTTCCAGCCAGGTCGCGCAGCGCCGGCACAGCAGGCCGGCGGCGACGCCGCAACCGGCGCACAGTTCCGTCAGGACGAGGTCGAGCAGGTCGTTGAGGAATCGCATGGCTCGACGATGCCGGGCGAGCCGTCGCCCTCAACAGGGAGCGTCGAGATTGTGGATAACTTCGCGGCGAGGGTGATCTTGAGTGCGGGTCACTGGGCGTAGGTGGGGTCGCTGCCGGGGATGGCGCAGACCCATTCGCTGAACTGGTCGCGGTGGGAGCGCTGGCGGCAGACGCGGGTCTCGTGGGACGAGCGGGTACCGACGAGGACCGGCGACTTGGGGGCGGCGGCGATCGTCCGGGGCATGCCCAGGGCGCCGACTCCGAGGGAGCTGATGGCGCCGCCGCTCACCGGGACGAGGTAGGGCAGCGGTTGGGAGTCGGACTTGGCGCGCCCGAGGACGGCCAGGGTGCCGTAGTCGCGCCAGGACAGGTCGATGGCGTCCTGGAGTTCGGAGCTGACCGGGAGGAAGGAACCGACCTCGACGCCGCCGTCAGGGCGGCGGACGATGCGGCCTATGTGGACCTGGGCGCGGCGGTCCATTTTCACGATGGCGGCCACGCGGACGCCGTCGCGGGCCACGCGCAGGGCCAGGACCTGGCGTCCGCCCAGGCCCCAGTGGGCGGCGCGCACGGGGGCGCGGCCGCGTTGCCGTAGCCAGAGCGTGGAGCGGTCCTTGGTGGTCTCGACCGTCCAGAGCACGCCGTTGCGGTCGAAGGACGGGGCGGTGAAGCGGGCATCCGGGTCGCTGCGGGTCAGCAGGGGCTGGATGTCGGTGGATCCGGCGACCAGGGTTCCGGCCAGCACCTGGCCGGAGTCGGGGCTGAGCCCGGCGACCTCCTGGTAGTCGGGGGTGACGGCGGGACGGACCAGGCGCCCGGCCGCTCCGGTGACGATGGGCTGCGGCAGGTCCCCGGCGAGCTGGCTCAGGTGGCCCGCGGCGCCGATGAGATAGGCGCTCTGGGGGTCGGAGCGTTCCTCGGACGACTCGCCGTCGGGTGCGTTGGCCGCCCACGCGCGGACGGGCTGGGTGGCGCTGACACCCTCGGGCGTGACGGTCTCGCCCTCGATCTGCAGCTTGAACTGCTTGACCTCCGACAGCTGCCGCAGCGTCCAGCCGAGCTGGGCGGACATTCGTTCGGGGCTGCCGGAGCGGGCCTGCCGGGTCAGGTCGACGGTCGCCACGTCCTTGCTGATCGTGATGCCGCCGCGCAGCCGCGTGCCGGGCGGGAAGGCGCTGCGGACGGCCGGCGCCAGCCACGAGGTGGGGCCGACGAGCAGGGCCTGGACGAGCCGGTTGGGCAGGTCCTGCCGGTTGGCCAGCGGCAGGAAGATGGCGTTGGGGACGAGGGTGCGCCCGTCCGGCCCGAAGAAGTACAGGTTGACGGTGCGGAAGGCGCGGTCCACGTCGGCCTTGGTGAGCAGCAGCCCGCCGCGTACCTCGGTGGGCAGCTCGGTGATGCGCCACAGCCCCTGCTGGGTCTTGCCCAGCTGGAAGGTGACCTCGACGTGCTTGGGGTCGGCGGTGTACTGGCCGTCCGGCCCGATGGTGCCGAGCTGGTCGCCCTCCAGCCGGACGGTGGCCTGCGCGCCGCTCTCCTTGACGACGATGGGCTGGTCGCGGTTCTGGAAGACGGTGACGGCGGGGCGCAGGCCGGGCCGCCAGCCGGTGGCCGGGGAGACGTACTCGCGCGCCACCTTCTGGTCGTCGTCGAAGCTCGCCGAGGCGGCCAGGAACCCCGACACGATCTCGGCCGGGCCCCATTCGGCGCGGGGCCGTACCGGGACGAGCCGCACGTACGGGTCGTCGACCTGCTCGGACCGGTCGACCGGACGCCCGGACACGACGCGTCCCCCGGTGGGCACGGTGGCGCAGCCGGTGACCATCAGCAGCGACAGCGCGGCGGCCAGCGCGCCCCGCGGCGGCCTCACCCGGATCAATCCCCGGCCTCCCCGGTCTCTGCGGCCCTCCCGGCCGAGCCGCGCGATCAATCCCCCGCCTCCAGTTCGGCGAAGACGGCCCGGGCGTCGCGGGCTCCCGGCGGGACGAGGGGCAGCGGGGAGCCGCGCAGTTCGGCGCCCGCCACACGCGGCAGCGACAGCCGGAACTGCGAGCCCTTGCCGGGTTCGCCCCACGCCTGCAGCCAGCCGCCGTGCAGCTGGGCGTCCTCCCGCGAGATCGACAGGCCGAGCCCGGTGCCGCCGGTGGTGCGGGCCCGGGCGGGGTCGGCCCGCCAGAACCGGTCGAACACCATCTGGCTCTCGCCGGGTTTGAGGCCCACGCCGTGGTCGCGCACCGCCACGGCGACCGCGTCGCGGTCGGCGGCGACGGAGACGATGATGTCCTCACCCTCGCCGTGCTCGACGGCGTTGACGAGCAGGTTGCGCAGGATGCGCTCGACGCGGCGGCGGTCCACCTCGGCCATGCACGGCTCGCCGGGCAGCTGCAGGACGACCTTGCTGCCCTTGCGTTCGGCCAGGCCCTGGATGTCGCCGACGGCGCGCAGCACCAGGTCGCGCATGTCGAGCGACTCGGCGTCCAGGGTGGCGGCGCCCGCGTCGTGGCGGCTGATCTCCAGCAGGTCGGCCAGCAGCGCCTCGAACCGCTCCAGCTGGCTCTGCAGCAGCTCGGCGGAGCGTCCGACGGCCGGGTCGGCGAAGGTGTCGCGGTACTCGTAGAGCATGTCGGCGGCGATGCGGATGGTGGTCAGCGGGGTGCGCAGCTCGTGCGAGACGTCCGACACGAACTGCCGCTGCACCTGCGACAGGTCCTCCAGCTCGCCGATCTTCTCCTGGAGGTTGGCGGCCATCTCGTTGAACGAGGTGGCCAGGCGCGCCAGGTCGTCCTCGCCGCGCACCCGCATGCGTTCTTCGAGCCGTCCGGCGGCCAGCCGTTGCGCGCCCTGGGCCGCGAGCCGCACCGGGATGACGACCTGCCGCGTGACGAGCGAGGCGATGGCGGCCAGCAGCAGCACCAGCACCGCGCCCACGGCCAGCAGCGACCAGGCCACCCGGGTGAGGGTGCGCTCCTCCTGGGTGAGCGGGAACAGGTAGTACAGCTCGAACTGGCCGGTCTTGCCGCCGACGATGAGACCGGGCTCGCGGTCGCGGCCGATATAGGACAGCCTGCCGAAGGTGTAGTCGCGCGCCCCGGTCGGCCCGCGGCGCAGCTCCTCGCGCAGCCGCGGGGGGACGCTCTCCTGGCGCAGCTCGTTGGTGGCGTAACCGTCGTAGTAGGGATTCTTGGCGTCGCGGATATAGATCTCGTACAGCCCGGACGGCCCGCTGCGGGCCTTGAGGGCGTTGACGACGCTCTCCAGCCGGCCGCCGTCGTCGGTGGCGGGGCCGCCCAGGTCGCGCTGCACCATCCCGAGGCCCTCGTCGAGCTGGAGCATCGCCGCCTTGATCTTGCCCTCCATCAGGGCGGCGGAGATCTGCTGCTGCAGGAACGCGCCCAGGATCGCCACCACGACCGCCGAGATCAGCAGCGTGGACGTGACCACCCGGATCTGGATGGAACGGCGCCAGCGGGTGTAGGCCCGTCCGACCCCACGGCGCAGGACCCGCCGGGACGCCCTCAGCCCGCGCCGCGCGACACGCTTGGCCGCGTTCATCACCGCACCACTCCCCCGGCGGGACGCCGCGTCGCCCCCGGGGCGTGCGTCATCGCGGCGCGGTGACGGTTGCGGGCCCGGGGGGTCACCGGGACCTCGGGCGTCGCGGGGGGAGCGTTCATGGGGCCGCCGTTCTCGCCGTCACGCGGGGCGGTTCAGGCGGGACCGGCCTTGTAGCCGACGCCGCGCACCGTGACGACGATCTCCGGCCGCTCCGGGTCCTTCTCGATCTTGGCGCGCAGCCGCTGGACGTGCACGTTGACCAGGCGGGTGTCGGCCGCGTGCCGGTAGCCCCACACCTGTTCCAGCAGCACCTCGCGGGTGAAGACCTGGCGCGGCTTGCGGGCCAGCGCGACCAGCAGGTCGAACTCCAGGGGGGTGAGCGGGATGGCGCGGTCGCCGCGTTTGACCGAGTGCCCCGCCACGTCGATGGTGATGTCGCCGATCTGCAGCGTCTCGGGGGCGGGCTCGTCGGTGCGGCGCAGCCGGGCGCGCACCCGCGCGACCAGCTCCTTGGGCTTGAACGGCTTGACGATGTAGTCGTCGGCGCCGGACTCCAGGCCGAGCACCACGTCGACGGTGTCGCTCTTGGCCGTCAGCATGACGATCGGGACGCCGGACTCGGCGCGGATCTGACGGCACACGTCGATGCCGTCGGCGCCGGGCAGCATCAGGTCGAGCAGCACGAGGTCGGGCCGGGTCTCCCGGAACGCCTCAAGCGCCTTGTCGCCGTCGTGGACGAAGGATGGCTCGAACCCCTCGCCCCTCAGCACGATGCCGAGCATCTCGGCGAGAGCGAGGTCGTCGTCGACGACCAGTACACGTCCTCTCATGGCCCTCATCGCTACAAAGTCGGGGTTTGGTGGGATACGGCAAGCGCGTCGCGCACGTCATCGACGCCCCCGTCGTGCCCCGGACGATGGCCCGGCCCCACCTCGCCAGGGAGAGAAATGCCTTGGCAGGCAAGGTTACCTGCGTTTGCCTCCGCCATGACTCCTCCCAACCGGCGATGAGGTGGCGTGCGCCTGGCCGCGTCCAAAGGAACGGATTCTAGACACCGCTTCGCCGACCAACCCGTGGCCCGGCCTAAACCGGCCGATCGAATCCATCGTGGGCGGACCGTCAAGAGGAGGCAATCGCGGGACCTCGGCCGTGACAGGATGGCCGGACGGGCCGTCATGGGGGCAGGCCTCACGAAACGGGCACAGGACACGGGGCACGGGGAGCTGGAGATGCCGGGACCGAACGGCTGGGACGCTTCGGGCGACCGAGACGGCGCGCCCGTGTCCCCCGCTGCCCCCACGCCCCCGCCCAACGCCGCGTTCGCGCCTGACCCCACGTCGCCGCCCTCGTCTGACCCCATGTCCCCACCCTCGTCTGACGCCGCGTTTCCGTCCCCGGCCGACCCCGCGTCCGCGCCCTCGTCTGACGCCGCCTTCCCGCCCCCGGCCGATTCCGCGTTCCCGCCTAAGGCACCGTCCGCGCCTGCGCTGGACGCCACGTCGCCAGGGGCGCCTATGTCCGAGCCCGCCTCTGCGCGGGTTTCCTTGGCGGACGCGGACCTTCTCGGGGGCGACATTCCGTTCCGGCCGCTGTCGATTTCGGAGATGCTGGACGCGGCCATCGCGAGCATTCGGCGTCACCCAAGGGCGACTTTGGGCCTGTCCATAGCCGTCTCAACCGTCATCCAGGTGCTGGGGTCGCTTCTGGCGTACTACTTCATCGGCCCCGAGGCCCGTGAGGAATTCACGCCGGGTCTCCTGGTCCGCTCGATCGGCACCCAGTTCATCCTGGGAGCGATCGGGCTGGTGCTGTCGGCGTACGGGATCCTGCTGGTGGCTGGGCTGCTCGCGCCGCTGATCGGACGCGGGCTGCTGGGGCTGCCGACCTCGCCGCGCCAGGCGTGGCGGGACGCGCGGCCCCGGATGGGGCGGCTCGCGGCCGTCTCCGCGCTGATCATGACGGGTTCGCTGACCGCGCTGGTGCTGCCGAACGCGCCGCTGCTCATGCTGATCGCCGCCGAGGGGCCCGTCGAGGCGATCATCATCGCCGGCGTGTTCGGCGTCCCCCTCGGGCTGGCGGCGATGGTCTGGGTGTACGTGCTGCTCGTGCCGGCCGTGCCCGCGGTCGTGATGGAGCGCGAGAGCGTCGCCGGCGCGCTGCGCCGGGCCCGCACGCTGTCGCGCGGTCGCTGGTGGCGCACCTGCGGCACGCTGCTGCTCGCCCTGCTGATCACTGTGTTCATGGGGCTGTTCGCGCTGCGCGCGCCGTTCCTGCTCGTGCAGCTGGCGGTCTTCGGCGACGCCGAGGGCACCGGGGCGTCGGTCGGCGCGCTGGCCGTCGACACGCTGGGACGCATCGTGAGCTGGTCGGTGGTGCTGCCGTTCGACGCCGGTGTCATCGCCTTGCTGTACGTTGACCGGCGGATGCGCCGGGAGGGCTTCGACCTGGACCTGCGGACCCGCACGCGACCCGCGTCCGCCCCGGGCGGCGGCGCGCCGGCGGGCAACGGGACAGCGGACGCGCCCGACGGCCGAGGGACGACGGACGACGGCTTCTTCGAACTGTGGCGGCCCGACCCGCTCGCCGTCCGACCGCAGCCGCAGCAGCCGCCGCACCAGCCGCCGGTACCGCACCAGCCGCCCGTGCCGCAGCAGCCAGTACCGCAGCAGCCGCCCGTGCCGCAGTCGCCGCAGACCTGGACATCGACATGATCACTGCCGTGCTCACCGCCCTGATCGCCGATCCGATCGGCCGGGACGAGGCCCGCGACCTGGCCCGCCGCGAGCTGGACAAACCGATCTACCACCGCGACCAGCCGTCCTGGCTGGAGCGGCTGCTGGACCGGATCGGCGACTGGCTGCGCGAGCTGACCGACCGGTCGGCGCAGCCGAACGCGCACGGCAGCGGCGGCTGGATCTCCTGGATCGTGATCGCGATCATCGTGGCGGTGGTGATCGGCCTGGTCGCGTGGCTGATGTGGGGCCGCCGCAACACCCGGGGCACGCGCCGCGCCCTGCTGGACGACGCGCCGTCCACGCCGCGCGACCACCGCCAGAACGCCGAGGAGCACGCCGCGGCCGGACGCTGGGCCGAGGCGATCCGCGAGCGGCTGCGGGCCATCGCCCGCGACTTGGAGGAACGGGCGGTGCTCGGACCGCGCCCGGGCCGCACCGCCGACGAGCTGGCGGCCGAGGCGGGCCGGGCGCTGCCGGACGTGGCGGCGGACCTACGGGCGGGCGTGCGGATCTTCGACGACGTCTGGTACGGCGGACGCCCCGGCACCCCCGAGGGCTACGCGCGACTGCGCGACCTGGACGAACGGGTGCAGGCCACCAGGCCGCGCCCGATGGACGACGACGGCGCGGCCACCGAGCGGCCCAATGAGTCCGGAATTCCGGACCTGGCCGGAGTCGCCCCGAGTCCCGGCGGCGAAGGCGGCCTAGGCGGCGGGAGCGGCGCGTCCCACGGTGGTGATGGCCGGTGACGTCGACGCTCACCCCCGGCCCCCCGGACACCACCGGCGCGCCGTCCGCGCCGTCCGCTGCGGAAGGCGGCGAGCCGACCGCCGGGCAGGTCGCCAGGCGGCGGTGGCGGGCCTCGCGCGGCGTGCTCGCGGCCGTGCTGGGCCTCGTCGTGATCGCGGTGATCCTGGCGGCGCTGCGTCCCGAGACCTCGCGGCAGAACCTCGACCCGCAGTCGGCGAGCCCGGGCGGCACGCGCGCGCTCGCCGAGATCCTGCGGCAGCGGGGCACGCCCGTGGCGGTCTCGCGCAGCGCCGGCGACGCCGCCGAACGGGCCACCTCCACGTCTGTCACCGTCATCACCCGTTCGGAACGGCTCACGCAGTCCGACATCGACCGGCTGCGGCGCGCCCCCGGCGACCTGCTGCTCGTGGCGCCGTCCCGGAGGGTCCTCACCGGGCTGGCCCCCGGGGTGCAGGTCGCCAGCAGCAGTTTCGAGGACACCGACGTCCCCGGCTGCACGCTCCAGGCGGCCACGCTGGCGGGGAGCGTGACCTTCGGCCAGTCCGACACCTACGAGGTGCCGCCCGGCACCACGGCGTGCTACCACGCCGAGGCCTTCCCCCGGCTCGTGCAGCTGAGGCTCGACGGCGCCCGTACGGTGACGGTGCTGGGGTCGCCCCGTCCGCTCACCAACGAGTACCTGGGCGACGAGGGCAACGCGGCGCTGGCGATGAACCTGGCGGGGGCGCGTTCCTCGGTCGTGTGGCTCATCCCGGACCTTCCGGATCCGGGCAGCGCCAGCGGCGACCAGACACTGGGCGACCTGGTGCCGTTCGGGGTGAAGCTGTTCTTCCTGCAGCTGGTGCTCGCCGTGGCGGTCGTCGCCATGTGGCGGGCACGCAGGCTGGGGCCGGTCGTGGCCGAAGCGCTGCCGGTGGTGGTGCGTTCGGCCGAGACCGTCGAGGGCCGCGCCCGCCTCTACCGCGCGCACCACGCCCGTGACCGGGCCGCCGACGCCCTGCGGGCGGGGGCGCGCGACCGCCTCGTCCCCCTGCTGGGCCTGCCGCGCAGTGCCGCGCAGGACCCGAACGCCGCCCAGGAGATCGTCACCGCGGTCGCCCAGAGGGTGCGCGCGGCCGGGGCGGGAGCACCCCCCGGCGCCGCCCAGACCGGAACGTTCAGCACCGGCCCGGACGGCCGCCTGCTCTACGACGAGGCGACGATCGGCGCGGCCCTGTACGGTCCTGAACCTGCGGACGACGCCGGACTCGTGTGGCTGTCCGACGTTCTCGACGACCTGGAAAGGCAGGTACGGCAATCGTGAACCACCCCGTCCCGCTCGCCAAGGACGGCGCCCCAGGCGTCGACACCGAGCAGGCCCAGCAGGTCCGGCAGGCTCTGACCGCGCTGCGCGGCGAGGTGGCCAAGACGGTCGTCGGCCAGGACTCGGTGGTCACCGGCCTGGTCATCGCGCTGCTGTGCCGGGGCCACGTGCTGCTGGAGGGCGTGCCAGGCACCGCCAAGACGCTGCTGGTCAAGACCCTCTCGCACGCCCTGGACCTGGACTTCAAGCGCGTCCAGTTCACCCCGGACCTGATGCCCGGCGACGTGACCGGCTCGCTGATCTACGACAACCGAACCGCGGAGTTCGAGTTCCGCGAGGGCCCGGTGTTCACCAACCTGCTGCTCGCCGACGAGATCAACCGCACGCCGCCCAAGACGCAGGCGTCGTTGCTGGAGGCGATGGAGGAGCGGCAGGTGTCGGTGGAGGGCGCGGCGCGCGCGCTGCCCGACCCGTTCGTGGTGTGCGCCACGCAGAACCCGATCGAGTACGAGGGCACCTACCCGCTGCCGGAGGCCCAGCTCGACCGGTTCCTGCTGAAGCTGACCGTGCCGGTGCCGTCCCGCGAGGAGGAGATCGCGATGCTGGAGCGGCACGCGTCCGGGTTCGACCCCCGCGACCTGTCGCGCGTGCGGGCCGTCGCCGGGGCGTCCGACCTGGCCGCGGGACGCGCCGCCGTGGGCGCGGTGCGCCTGGACCCGAAGGTCGCCGCGTACGTCGTCGACCTGTGCCGCGCCACCCGCCAGTCGCCGTCCCTGCAGCTGGGCGTGTCCCCCCGCGGCGCGACCGCGCTGCTGGCCACCTCGCGCGCCTGGGCGTGGCTGTCGGGCCGCGACTACGTCACGCCCGACGACGTGAAGGCGCTGGCCCGTCCCACGCTGCGCCACCGCGTCCAGCTCCGTCCCGAGGCCGAGCTTGAGGGCGCCACCGCCGACGGCGTGCTGGACGGCATCCTCGCCCACGTCCCGGCCCCCCGCTGAGGAGGCATGCGATGAACGAGCCGCGGGGACGCGGCGCCGTGAGCGCGTCCCGCAGGCCGGCGGGGAGCACGGCATGGCACTGACCGGACGGCTTGGGCTGCTGGCGCTGCTCGGCGCGGTCGTGCCGATCGTCCTGCCGAGCTGGTGGACGCTGGCGGCCCTGTGGGGGGTGCTGCTGGCCGCGGTGGCGGTCGACCTGACGCTCGCCGGCAACGTGCGGGCGCTGCGCCTGCACCGCGAGGGCGACACCAGCGTCCGCCTCGGCGAGACTGCGCGGGTGTCGCTGATCGTGGAGAACACCGGGCGCCGCCGCGTGAAGGGCAGGCTGCGCGACGTGTGGCCGCCGAGCGCCGCCGCCGGACCCCGCGTGGTGAAGCTGGACGTGCCCGCCGGTGAACGCCGCCGCGTCGAGACCACGCTCGTCCCGACCCGGCGCGGCGACCGGCAGGCGGTGACGGTGACGATCCGCTCGTCCGGCCCGCTCGGGCTCGCCGCCCGGCAGCTGTCGCGCCGCGCCCCGTGGACGGTGCGGGTGCTGCCCGCCTTCCCGTCCCGCCGTCACCTGCCCGGCAAGCTGGCCAAGCTGCGCGAGCTGACCGGCCAGCACGTGGCGCTGATCCGCGGGCAGGGCACCGAGTTCGACTCGCTGCGCGAGTACGTGGACGGCGACGACGTGCGCTCCATCGACTGGCGGGCCACCGCGCGCCGCCGCGACGTGGTCGTGCGCACCTGGCGGCCCGAACGCGACCGCCGCATCTACCTGGTGCTCGACACCGGGCGCACCTCCGCCGGACGCGTCGGCGACATCCCGCGCCTGGACTGCTCGATGGACGCCGCGCTGCTGCTGGGCGCGCTGGCCTCCCGCGCGGGCGACCGCGTCGACCTGCTCGCCTACGACCGGCGCGTGCGGGCCCGTGTGGAGGGCGCGTCCCGTACGGACCTGCTCCCGGCGATGGTGCGCGCCATGGCGCCGCTGGAGCCCGAGCTCATCGAGTCCGACGCGGCCGGAATGGTGTCCACCCTGATGTCGCGGGTGCGGCAGCGCTGCCTGGTGGTGCTGCTCACCGAGCTGAACTCCGCCGCGATCGAGGAGGGCCTGCTGCCGCTGCTGCCGCAGCTCACCGCCCGCCACCTGGTCATGATCGCCGCCGTGGCCGACCCGCGCGTCGGCGAGATGGCCGCCGCCCGCGGCGACCTGGCCGCCGTCTACGACGCCGCGGCCGCCGAACGCGCCCGCGCCGAACGCCGCCGCCTGACCGCCGAACTGCGCGGCTACGGCGTCGAGGTCGTCGACGCCCCACCCGCCGACATCGCCCCCGCCCTGGCCGACGCCTACCTAGCCCTCAAAGCCGCCGGCCGCCTCTGAATCCAAAACGGCGATATTGCGGAATCGCCAGGGATAGGCTCGGAGTTGTGATCGACCGCATACAGACCGACGTTGCCGCCGGTCTGTATGCGATGCACCCGAGGAAGATGTCGCTTTCGGCACGGGATGGGCGGCGGCGAAATGGCGCACGGCCTACCGATCTACATGGACAACGATGAAAGCCCGTGGCCAGGTGTCGCGCCGACAGCCCAGTGGAAGCGGTCAGGCGGCGACCTTCACCGCGAGCCGTGTCGCATGACTTCGCACCATACGCGCATATCGGGGAGGAATGATTGATCTCCTTCGCGGAACAGAACCTGTCGCTCCCCCCCAATGGCATCACCGCCGCGGACTATGACCGAATGCCGGTAGAGGTATGCCGACGCATTGAGGTGGTGGACGGGCGGCCCATCGTGTCTCCCTCCGACACGCCCCGGCACAATGGCATCGCACATGGACTCGGCATGGCTCTGGAGAGGTCGCTTCCTCCTCCTTGGGACGTCACCGGCGGCGTGGACCTCCGCCTTTCAGAGGTTCCGCTGACCAACCGCAGACCGGACGTCATGGTGTACCGGGGAGATCGTCGGAAGATCCCCGTTCTCCCCGCGGATGTGTTGCTGATCGTCGAGGTCATGGGCATGGTGAGCATGACGACCGACAAGTTCGACAAGCCCGCGGAGTACGCGCACGCGAAAATCCCCCATTTCTGGCGTGTCGAGCAACACGAGGACGACCTGATCCTTTTTACGTACCGTCTCGACCGCCCCACACGCAGATACCTGCTGACCGGCGTCCATCCCGGTGCCATCAGGATCGCGGAACCGTTCCCGGCAGAAATCGATCTCGCGGCATTGGCAACAACCGGGTGATCAGCCGGAGGTGGGGGCGGTGTCGGGGGTGAGGTCGGCGTCGCCGGTGTCGCCCTGGCGGGTGGCGCGGCGGCCCAGGACGATGACGTAGGCCAGGAAGGCGGCCTCGGCGACGACGCCGATGCCGACGCGCAGCCAGGTGATGTGCACCCAGCCCGTCACGAAGCCCTCGATGAGCCCGGACACCAGCAGCACCCCGACCAGGCCGATGGCGACCGCCACGCACGCCCGGCCCTCCTCGGCCAGGGCCTGGCCGCGCCGCCGCGGCCCCGGATCGATGATCGTCCAGCCGAGCTTGAGGCCGGCGCCGCACGCCAGGTAGACGGCGGTCAGCTCCAGCAGGCCGTGCGGCAGGATCAGGCCGAAGAAGATGTCGCCCTTGCCGTAGGCGAACATCAGCCCGCCCGTGACGCCGAGATTCAGCTGGTTGAGCAGCAGCACGTACAGGGTGGGGATGCCCAGCAGGATCCCGAAGATCAGCGCGACCGCCGAGACCCAGGCGTTGTTGATCCACACCTGGAAGGCGAACGAGGCCGCCGAGTGCTCGACGTAGTAGTTGGCGAAGTCGTGTTCGACCAGCTCGCGGATCTGGTACGGGGTCGCGATCGACGCCTGCACCTCGGGGTTGCGCGCGACCCACACGCCGAGCACCAGGGCCAGCAGGTTGCCCAGCAGGGCGTTGCCGAGCCACCACCACTTGAGCCGGTAGGCGACGGCGGGGAACGAGCGGGTGGCGAAGTTCCCGACGTCGCGCCACAGCGGCGCCTGCGCCCCGCCCACGGCCGCCCGGCCCCGCGCCACCAGCGACGACAACCGCCCGACCAGCATCGGATCGGGCGCGCTGGAGCGCACCACGGACAGGTGGGTGGCGGTGCGCTGGTACAGCTCGACCAGTTCGTCCACCTCCGCCCCGGTCAGCTTGCGGCTCTTGTTGATGAGCTGCTCCAGACGGCGCCACTCGGCGTTATGGGCGGCCACGTAGGCATCGACGTCCACCCGGCGAGACTAACGCCTGCCCGGCCACCCGTGCGGAACGGGCAGAATGGGGATCCCTGCCCCCACCCTGGAGGACCGGACATGGCCGAACTCGTCACCGGTGAGGCCGTCGCGCTCGACATCCGGGTGGCACGGCTGGCCAGCCGGGGCTGCGCCTTCCTGCTGGACGTGTTCTTCCAGGTGACGATCCTCAACTTCGGCCTGTCGCTGGTGGGCATGACCTCGCTGGTCGCCGACGAGGCGTGGACCGCCGGGCTGAGCATCGCGACGATGGCCGCGGTCGTGGTGGGCTATCCGTGCCTGTGCGAGACGCTCACCCGCGGCCGCACGCTCGGAAAGCTGGCGCTGGGCCTGCGCGTGGTGGCCGACGACGGCGGGCCGGTGCGGTTCCGGCAGGCGCTGGTGCGGGGGCTGGCGGGGGCGGTGGAGCTCTGGTCGCTGACGGGCGCCCCCGCGCTGCTGACCTCGCTGGGCAACCGGCGCGGCAAGCGTCTGGGGGACCTGTTCGCCGGGACGATCGTCATCCAGGAGCGGGTGCCGCACGGGCCGATGTTCGGACCGGTCGCGGTGATGCCGCCGCAGCTCGCCGGGTGGGCGCAGCGGCTGGAGCTGTCGCTGCTGTCCGACGGGCTGGCGCTGGCGGCCCGCCAGTACCTGGCCCGGTTCTGGGAGCTGCTGCCGGAGGTGCGCGACGCGCTCGGCGAGCGGATCACCGAGCAGGTGTTCGCCGTGGTGAGCCCGCCCCCTCCGGCGGGGGTTCGGCCTGAGATCGTCCTGTCGGCGGTACTGGCCGAACGCCGCCGCCGCGACGAGTGGCGCCTCGCCCAGCGCCGCGCCCGCCGCATGCGCATGACCGTCCCCGCCTCGGCGTGGCCCGGCGAGCCGGCGATGGCGATGGCCGGGCCGCCTCCGGCCGCGGCCGTCCCGCAGGGGCCGCCTCAGCCGCCTGCGTTCAGCGCGCCGGGGCCTGGGCAGCCTCAGTTCCTTCCTCCGTCCGACTACGGCTCTGGGCCCTATCAGGACGTGCTGCACCGGCAGGACGCCCCGTACGGCCCCGCCTACGGCGCCTCACAGGGCCCCGCCATGGTCGGTGCCCCTCAAGCGGTCCCGGCAGGCGTGCCGCAGGCGCCTCCGGGCGTTCCTCAAGTCCCTCCGGCGGGCGTCCCGCAAATGCCTGCGGGAGGCTCCCCTCAGAGTCCTTTCGCGGGCGTCCCGCAGATGCCTCCGGCAGGGGCCTCGCTGATGCCTCCGGCGGGCGCGCCTCAAGCCCCTCCGCCTGGCGTCCCGCAGGCGCCGTCGAGTGACGTTCCCCAGGTGCCTCCGGCAGGTGGCCCGCACACCCCGCCTGCGGGTGCTTCGTAGGCGGCTCCAGTGGGCCGCCCACAGGCGGCCCCCCCTGGCGCTTCGCGTATCTCCTGGGTAGCTCGCAGGTCTCCCCTGGTGCCTCGTAGGCACCTGTGGGCGGCGGGCGGGGCGGCTGTGTGGGGGCTCGTGGTTGTTGGGGTGGTGTGCCGCCGTGGGGGGCGGTGCGGGCCGGGTGGGGGGCCGGCCCGCACCGGGGGTGTCACGCGCCGCAGTACTGGGTCTGCTTGCCGATGGCGCGGTACGGGCAGTCGGCGTACTCGGTGAGCGTCAGCAGGGCCTCGCGGTTGCGTTGCGTCAGCGTCTCGATGTTGGCCGGGGACGGGTAGAAGCTGCCGCCCGCCAACTCGAAGGTGAACGAGAAGATGCGCTGGTCGCCCCACGTCCAGTCGTCCGTGGTGCCGTCGGTGATGTACAGGTCGCTGGACTGCTGCGGGGTGTAGCCGTTGGACGCGGCCAGCTGGCGGCCGATGGTGCGGTGGGTGGCCTCCTCGTCAGCCGACATGGCGCCCGCCACCGTGTCGGAGTAGGTGTAGCCGAACGGCCACAGCACCAGCCCGCCGTAGGAGTGGATGTCCAGGAAGACCTTGATCTGCTGAACGCCGCCCACCCGGCGGCTGCGGACGAAGTCGGCGATCACCTTGGTCTCGGGGGCCGACTCGGCCGCGGTGCCGCGGTAGGTCTCGCTGGAGCCGGTGGGGGACGAGCCGCCGCAGCAGCCCCACCGGTAGGCGAAGTTGCGGTTCAGGTCGGTGCCGGTCGAGGTCGGGTTGGGCTGGCGGTTCTTGCGCCAGCCGCGGCCGGAGGAGGTGTCGCTGGTCATGTCGTAGACCTGGCCGTCCGGGTTGGTGATCGGGATGATCCAGATCTCCCGGGAGTTCACCAGGTTGGTGATGCGGCTGGTGGAGCCGTACTCCCTGGTCAGAACGCCGATGAGGTACAGCGCCTGCTCGTTGGTCAGCCGCTCGCGCGCGTGGATGTTGGCGATGTAGAGCACCTCGGGCTCGTTCTCGTCCGTGGCCACGTTGTCGCTGATCTTCACGCCGACGATGTCGCGGCCCTGGTAGGAGCGTCCGGCCACGAACTTGCGGGCGATCTGCGGGTAGGCGGCCACCACCGAGTCGATCTCCGCCAGCGTCTCGGCGTAGGTGTGGTAGGAGGTGGCGGCGGCGGTCGGGCCCGGCTCGGGCGTGGTCAGCGCGGTGACCCGCAGGCCGAGCCGCCGGACGGCGGCGATCTCGGCTGGGAGGGCGCTGACCTCCAGCGCGCCGTCCGGCCGCACGGTGTCGATGGCCGCGCCGGTACGGGCGACCTGGGTGCGCTGCTCGGCCGTGCGCGCCCCGGTGACCACGTACCGGTCGGACGCGGCGCCGCCGGGTGCGGGGGCGGACGCGCCGGCGGCGGTCGGCAGGGCGACGAGGACGAGGACCAGCGCGGCCAGCACCGCGCCGAGCACGCGCGGCCGCGGGGACCTTCGGGGGATGACCATGGGGGGCACTCCTGACCGTTCGTCGACGGCACGCGCCGGGACCCGGGCGGGGGCGGGGTTCGCCCGGCGCGGCAGGGGGTTCGGGGGTTGTCGGGACGGTCACGAGCGCTCGCGATGCCGACACGATGACCGTCGGCACCGGTTTTGACAATGGCGGCGCGCACCTGCGGCGGCCCGGCCCCGCAACGGCGTTCGCGCAGGTCGCGGCAGACGTCGCGGGGCGGCTTTCAGTCGCGTTCGATGCGGGAGGTGAAATTTCAGTCGGGCCGACTGAAATGCGATCTCACAGGCCGAGGTCGCCGAGGTTGGGCGGGGACTCCAGGTCGGTCAGCTCGACGCCGGGCGCCGCGACGACCACGTCGCCGGCGATGTGGATCTCGTCGATCTCACCCGTGGCCAGGTCGGCGACCTCGTACCGCGCGACGGGCAGCGGCTCGGTGTCGGTCTCGTAGGCGGTGACCTCGGCGAGCCGCCAGCGTTGCGCCACCGTCAGCGCCGACAGGGCGGGGCCGGCGAGCCGGACGAGGCCCACGTCGGCCTGCTCCCCCTCGGCGAGGCGCAGGGACCGTGCGACCGTCACCAGGAAGCTCGGCGACTCCCCCAGGAATCCGTGGGCGCGGGCGTCGTGTTCGGCCGCCTCGTCGCCGGTCTCCGCCTGCCTGGCCCCGCGCACCCAGGCCAGCTGGTAGCCGGTGACGCCGCCGCGGACCCACCAGTCGGGGGCCAGCACCTCGACCCGGATCTGCCGCCACCGCGCGTCCACGACCACGTCTATACGGCGGCCGTCGGAGCGTTCGCCCACGTACCGCCAGCCGCCCGGCCCCGGGGCGCACTGGAAGCGCTCCTCGACCTCTTCCTCGACGTGCAGGTACGTTCCGCGCGGCACGTCCAGAACGCTACCCGGCGCTCAGGAGCCCAGGCGCCAGGAGTGCAGGTACTCCTCCTGCTCGGCGGTCAGCGTGTCGATCTCGATCGTCATGGACGCCAGCTTCAGCCGCGCCACCTCGGTGTCGATCTCCTTGGGCACCTGGTGGACGGCCGCGTCCAGAGTGGCGTGCGCGGTGGCCAGCCACGCGCAGGTCAGCGCCTGGTCGGCGAACGACATGTCCATGACGGCGGCGGGGTGCCCCTCCGCGGCCGCCAGGTTCACCAGGCGTCCCTCGGCCAGCAGGACGAGGCGGCGGCCGTCGGCCAGCACGTACTCGTCGGCCTGCGGACGGACGCGGTGCACCTCGACCGCCAGGTCCTGCAGCGCCCGCACGTCGATCTCGACGTCGAAGTGGCCGGAGTTGGCCAGGATCGCGCCGTCCTTCATGACCGCCAGATGCTCGGCGGCCACCACGTCCCGGTTGCCGGTCGCGGTGATGAACACGTCGCCGTGTTCGGCGGCCCGCGCCATCGGCTGCACCGCGAAGCCCTGCAGCGCCGCGTCCAGCGCCTTGACCGGGTCGATCTCGGTGACGACGACGCGCGCGCCCAGCCCTCGGGCCCGCTCGGCCAGGCCGCGTCCGCAGTACCCGAACCCGGCGATCACCACGGTCTTGCCCGCCAGCAGCGTGTTCGTCGCCCGGACGATGCCGTCCAGCGTCGACTGCCCGGTGCCGTACCGGTTGTCGAACATGTGCTTGGTGTCGGTGTCGTTGACCGCCACCATCGGGAACCGCAGCGCGCCCTCCAGGGCCATCTGGTGCAGGCGGATCACGCCGGTCGTGGTCTGCTCGCATCCGGCGCGGACGGTGCCGATCAGGTCCGTCCGGTCGGTGTGCAGGGTGTTGACGAGGTCGCAGCCGTCGTCCAGCACCAGGTCCGGGCCGGTCTCCAGCGCCTGGTGGATGTGCCGGTAGTAGCCCTCGCGGTCCGTCCCGGCGCGGGCGAACACCTCCGCCCCGTACTCGCGCACCAGGGCGGCGGCGGTGTCGTCCTGGGTGGACAGCGGGTTGGACGCCGCCAGCGCCACGCTCGCGCCGCCCGCCTGCAGGGTGCGGATGAGTCCCGCCGTCTCGGTGGTGACGTGCATGCACGCGGCGACCCGCATCCCCGCCAGCGGCCGCTCGACGGCGAAACGCTCGCGGATCTGCCGCAGCACGGGCATCGCCCGGTCCGCCCACTCGATCCGCTTGACGCCCTCATACGCCAGCGACTCGTCGGCGATGTCACTCATCCGCCCACCTCCCCGTCAACCCACCCGCACCCGCACAACCAGAACGATCTTCACACGCCTCGCGTCCCGCCCACGTCACGCCTTGCCGAGGCGTCCCCCATGCAGGGCGTCCCGGCGGGGCGACGCGGCGCCCGCCCCCGCCGCAGAAGCCGCCGCACGCCGCGCGTTCACCGAGCCCGCCTTCGCCTCCTGCCACCGCCGAAGCGCGCAGCGTGCTCGGCGCCGTCACTCACCGCCGCACCGGTCTTCGCCTGGCCGACGCGGCGCGGTGGGCGCGCCTCACCGACGCGCCGTGAAGACCATCCGCGTACCGGGCCGGGCCGCTGCGCCCCCTGAGGCGCCGGTGTCCGTCCGCGCCCGTGCGGCAGGCGGGTGGCGGCGCGGCCTGGTGTCGCCGAGCCTTCGCGGCCCGACAGCCAGGCACGCGAGCCGGCGACGCCGGTGCTCGACGGGGTCTGGGGGCGGAGGGAGTCCGCCCCCAGACGGCCGCTCAGTACCGGTAGTGGTCGGACTTGTAGGGGCCCTCGACGTCGACGCCGATGTACTCGGCCTGCTCCTTGGTGAGCTTGGTCAGCTTGACGCCGAGCGCGTCCAGGTGCAGGCGGGCGACCTTCTCGTCCAGGTGCTTGGGCAGCGTGTAGACGCCGATCGGGTAGTCGTCGGTCTTGGTGAACAGCTCGATCTGCGCGATGACCTGGTTGGTGAACGAGTTGGACATCACGAACGACGGGTGGCCGGTGGCGCAGCCCAGGTTCATCAGGCGGCCCTCGGCCAGCACGATGATCGAGTGGCCGTCCGGGAAGCGCCACTCGTGCACCTGCGGCTTGATCTCGATCTTCTCGATGCCGGGGATGCGGGCCAGCCCGGCCATGTCGATCTCGTTGTCGAAGTGCCCGATGTTGGACACGATCGCCTGGTGCTTCATCCGCTCCATGTGGTCGGCGCGGATGATGTCCTTGTTGCCGGTGGCGGTGACGAAGATGTCGGCGATGCCGATCACGTCGTCCAGGGTGGTGACCTGGTAGCCGTCCATGGCGGCCTGCAGCGCGCAGATCGGGTCGATCTCGGTGACGATCACGCGGGCGCCCTGGCCGCGCAGCGCCTCGGCGCAGCCCTTGCCCACGTCGCCGTAGCCGCACACGACCGCGACCTTGCCGCCGATGAGCACGTCGGTGGCGCGGTTGAGGCCGTCCACCACGCTGTGCCGGCAGCCGTACTTGTTGTCGAACTTGGACTTGGTGACCGAGTCGTTGACGTTGATGGCCGGGAACAGCAGGGTGCCGTTCTTGGCCATGTCGTACAGGCGGTGCACGCCCGTGGTGGTCTCCTCGGTGACGCCCTTGATGCCCTCGGCGGTGGCGGTCCAGCGGCCCGGCTTCTCGGCGATGGTGCGGCGCAGCGTGTCGAGGATGATGGCCCATTCCTCGGGGTCGTCCTCGGACGCGGTGGGCACGGCGCCCGCCTTCTCGTACTCGGCGCCCTTGTGCACCAGCAGGGTGGCGTCGCCGCCGTCGTCCAGGATCATGTTCGGGCCGGTGCCGTCGGGCCACTGGAGCGCCTGGTCGGTGCACCACCAGTACTCCTCCAGGGTCTCGCCCTTCCAGGCGAACACCGGCACGCCCTTGGGGTCGTCGACGGTGCCGTTCGGGCCCACGACGACGGCGGCCGCGGCGTGGTCCTGGGTGGAGAAGATGTTGCAGCTCACCCAGCGGACGTCGGCCCCGAGCTCGACGAGCGTCTCGATGAGCACGGCGGTCTGGATCGTCATGTGCAGCGAGCCCATGATCTTGGCGCCGCGCAGCGGCTTGGCGGCGGCGTACTCCTCGCGCACCGCCATCAGGCCGGGCATCTCGTGCTCGGCGAGCCGGATCTCCTTGCGCCCGAACTCGGCCAGCGACAGATCGGCGACCTTGTAGTCCATGCTTTCGTAGCTCCTTTTGGTGACTCGGGAAACCGGGTCCGCCGCGCCGGGTGATCGGGCGTCGCCCTCGGGCCCGGCTCGCCGCCGGCGGGAGCGGGCGTGGACGGTCGATCAAGGAGCGTCGGTCCGGTCTGACCGCGAGTCTAGGCGCGGCCACGGGCTGGAGGCACGGCCGGGGGCGACTTTCTGACACTGATTTGTCAGAATCGAGCCATGCGTATCACGGAGGCCGCCCGGCGGCTCGGCACGTCCCCCCGGATGCTGCGCTACCGGGAGAGCCTGGGCCTGCTGCCCGCCACCCGCGACTCCGCGCCCCGCCGTCCCGTCTCGGCCCCTGACGGCGCGCCGGCCCGCGCTCCGCAGGCCCCGGCGACGTCGGCCCCGGTGAGCGGACGGGCCGCGTCGGGACGGGACGTGCGGCGCGGCGGCGGCCACCGGCAGTTCGGCGAGGCCGAACTGCGGGCCGTGGCACTCGCCCTCGAACTGGAGAAACGCTACGACATCGGCCCGGCCGAGCTGGCCTTCGGGCTGCGCGTGCTGGCCGAGCCGGACGTGCAGGCACGCGTCCGCGAACTCGGCGAACGCATCGGCCGCCTGTCGGCACCGCCCACCCGCGCCCTCGACTTCGAGAAGGAGAAGGCCCTGCGCCTCCTCCAGCGCCGCCGCTGAGGACCCCGCCCCGTCCGCGCCCGGCACCACCGGCGCCGCGCACCGGGTCAGGTATGGCGCAGGTCGTTCTCGCCGGGGACGACGACGCCGGACTCGTAGGCGAGCATGACCGCCTGGGCGCGGTCGCGCACGCCGAGCTTGGTGAACACGCGGGCCACGTGGGTCTTGACGGTGTGCTCGCTGACGACCAGCCGTGCGGCGATCTCGCTGTTCGACAGGCCGCCCGCGATCAACGTCAGCACCTCGGTCTCACGAGCGGTGAGCGTGGACAGCTCGGCTGGGGCCCGCGGACGGCTGCGGCGCTGGCGGGTGAACTCGCGGATCAGCCGCCCGGTCACCTGCGGGGCCAGCAGCGAGTCGCCGCGCGCGACCACCCGGACGGCCGACACCAGCTCGTCGGCGGTGGCGTCCTTGAGCAGGAACCCGCTCGCGCCCACCGCCAGCGCCTCGTAGACGTACTCGTCGACGTCGAAGGTGGTCAGCACCAGCACCCGCACGGCCTCGGCGCCCGGCCGCGCCAGGATGCGGCGGGTGGCCTCGATGCCGTCCATGCCGGGCATCCGGATGTCCATGACCACCACGTCGGGGCGGTGCAGCTCGGCCAGCCGCACCGCCTCGCGGCCGTCGCCGGCCTCCCCGACCACCGAGATGTCGGGCTGGGCGGCCAGCAGCGCGGCGAACCCGGCGCGCACGATCGTCTGGTCGTCGACGATCAGCACTTTGATCAACGCGACCTCCCCGGGGTGCCGGCGGCGATCACGGACGCGTCCCGCCCGCTCCGCCGCGCCTTCCGCCGTCCCGCATCAGCCGCCCCTCTCGCTCATCCCGAGCCGCGTCCCCCCTCCACCGAAGAGACCGGCAGTTCGGCCTCCACCACGAAGCCGCCGTGATCGGCGGGGCCGGCGGAGAACCTCCCGCCCAGCATGGTCGCACGTTCCCGCATCCCGACGAGACCGTGTCCGCCGCCCGATTCCGCCGGAGGCGCCTCCTCCAGGCGGGTGGGCCCGGACGGGCCGGTCCCGGCGGCCTCGGGATCCAGTACTGCGGTACGGGCCGGCGACCCGTCCCGGTTCAGCACCATGGTGGGCGCCGAGCCCCCGTCGTCCAGCACCCGGACGGCCAGCCTGTCGGGCAGATAGGTCAGTTCCACCTTGACCTCGGCGCCGGGCGCGTGGCGGCGTGCGTTGGTGAGGGCCTCCTGGACGATCCGGTACGCCGACAGCTCGACCGTCGTGGACAGCGTCCGCGGCTCCCCCCGGACGGCCAGGTCGACCCTGCCCCCGGCGCCGCGGTGCTGTTCGATCAGGCCGGGCAGCTCCTCCAGGCGCGGCTGCGGCGCCGACTCGGGTTCGGCCTTGGCGTCGGCGCGCAGCACGCTGAGCAGGCGGCGCATCTCCACCAGCGCCTCCCGCGCGGTGCGGGCGATCTCGGCGTAGCCGTCGCGGGCCTCGGGGGACAGCTCCCGCATCGTGTACGGGGCGGTCTCGGCCTGCACGGCGATCATGGAGACGGAGTGGGCG
Organism: Actinomadura miaoliensis; assembly: GCF_039536785.1. Taxonomy (NCBI): domain Bacteria; kingdom Bacillati; phylum Actinomycetota; class Actinomycetes; order Streptosporangiales; family Thermomonosporaceae; genus Actinomadura; species Actinomadura miaoliensis. Next base: position 74,145 of record NZ_BAAAZG010000047.1, on the reverse strand, counting down.
ACCACGTCGTGCAGCTCGCGGGCGATGCGGGCCCGTTCGCGCATCACCGCCTGCTCGCGCTGCACGGCGGTGAGCCGGGTCAGGGTCTCGCTGGTGCGCTCGTCCGCCTCCGCCTGGGTGCGTCCGGCGGTCTCCAGGGTGCGCCGGGCGTCGCCGAGGCCGATGGCGGCCACCACGGCGAGCACGGCGGCGGGCCACGGGACGTGGTCCAGGGTGTCGGTGGCCAGGTACACGACGGCGACGGTGACCACGCTGCCGACCGCCAGCACGCCGGTGGACTGCCGGGGCAGCCGGCGGCCCAGCGCGTACAGGGTGTAGAGCGCGGCGAACGTCGTGGTGACCAGCAGCGTCTGCCCGGTGAGCAGCCCGGCGGCGTACGCGCCGAGGACCATCGCCGCCACCGGCCGCAGGAACTCCTCGCGCCACCCCAGCGGCAGCGTCGCGGCGACCGCGAACCCGCCGGCCACGCTGATCGGCGAGTCGGTCCGGGGCGCCAGCTCGGCCAGCGCCGCGACGGTGAGGGCCAGGCCGGTGAGCGGGGCGAAGTACCAGGCCCGGCTGAACTCGGCCCACGCGTTGATCCAGCGGGGCAGCGGGGCGGTCACGTCGCCCGGCGCCGTGACGCGGGTGCGGCCGTCCCGCGCCCCCGGGCTCCCGGGCGGTCCGGGCGGGGTGCGGCGCGCGGTTCCGTACAGCTTGGCGCCGATGCGGGCGGCCAGCGGACGCAGCAGGCGGCCGATGCCGGTCAGGGCCCACAGCAGCAGCTGACCCAGTCCCGCCACGACGCGTCCGGACAGCCGCCACGCATGGTGGGCGAGCGTCGGGCCGATGCGGGTCGGCGGTGCGTTCGGTGGTCGGTGGTCACTGGTCACGTTCTCCATACTGGCCGTTGCCCGGCTCGGCACACCTCACCGTGCGGTGTTATGCCGACCGCCCGGATCCCCCTGGAGGACGACTCCGGTTCCCTCCTCTGGGACGACGTGCGGAGGACGCGGCGGACCGTAGTGTCATAACCGTGACCGCAGGCGGCAGACCTGCCGACGTAGGGGGTTCGGCGGGGCTGCCGCGGGTCACACCAGACCGTCCGGTTTCAGGGGTCCGGGCGGACGCATGGGAAGGCGCCCTCGCCGGTTCGGCCGTGGAGTGTCTCTGCGGAGGCGCGGCCGGTCATGCCTGGGCTGGGGTCGACCGGCACGGCCTCGGCCGGCCGGCGAGGGAAGCTGCCCCCATAGGAAGATGGCGCGCCCACTGGTTCTGCACGGCCCGCCGCGTCCGTGGGGACGTGACGGGCCGTTCCGGTCGGAACATGCCTCAGGAGGAAGCCGCGCTCTCCGTCCCGGCCGCCTGCGTGGACGTCTGGTCCTGCTTGCGGTGCGCCTCGTCCAGGGCGGGCTCCAGGTAGATCAGGCGGGCGTGCGGGAACTCCGCGCGGACCTTCGCCTCGGCCGCGTCGATGCCGCGGGCCACCTCGGCGGCCGTGTCGTCGTGGTGAACGGCGATCTTGGCGGCGATCAGCATCTCCTCGGGGCCGACGTACTGGGTGCGGAGGTGCATGACGTGGTCGACCTCGTCCACCGACTCCAGCGCGTCGATGATCCGCTGCTCGACCTCGGGGCCGGCGCCCTCGCCGATCAGCAGGCTCTTGGTCTCGATGGCCAGGATGATCGCGATGGCGCCGAGCAGCACGCCGATGCAGACCGTGCCCACGCCGTCCCACACGCCGTCGCCGGTCACGACGGCCATCGTCACGCCGAACAGCGCGAGGATGAGGCCGACCAGGGCGCCGAGGTCCTCCAGCAGCACCACCGGCAGCTCGGGCGCCTTGGCGTGCCGGATGAACTGCACCCACGACTTGTCGCCGCGCAGATGGTTGGACTCCTTGATCGCGGTGCGGAAGGAGAAGCCCTCCATGACGATCGCCGCGATCAGCACGCCGAACGCCCAGGCCGGCGACTCCACCTCGTGCGGATCGCTGATCTTGTGGACGCCCTCGTACAGCGAGAACGCCGCGCCGACCGTGAACAGCACCACGGCGACCACGAACGCGTAGAAATAGCGCTCGCGGCCGTACCCGAACGGGTGCTGGGGGGTGCGGGCGCGCTGGGAGCGCTTGCGGCCCACCAGCAGCAGGCCCTGGTTGCCCGAGTCCGCCACCGAGTGGATCGACTCGGCCAGCATCGACGACGAGCCGGTGAACACGAACGCCACGAACTTGGAGGCCGCGATGCCGAGGTTGGCGGCCAGCGCGGCGACGATCGCCTTGGTTCCGCCCTCCGCGCTCACCGGGCGCCTCCCGCCTTGGCCGGGGTCGCGGACCGCACAGCTCTCATTCCACAATCCTCGCTTTGAGATCTTGGATGGCCGGCACGGGCGTGGGGTCGACGCCCAGCGCGATAGCCAAGTAAACCGTGACGTAGTCCGCAAGCGCGATGAGAGTCGCGATTCTCTCCAGCGGGTGGGCGCCCTCGGCGACGATCTCGGTGACCGGCACGCCCCGCGCCGCGGCGAGCTCGGCCGACACCTCACGGCGCTTGCGCACCTGCGGATGCTCGTCCACGTCGCGCAGCAGCACCAGGTGAATGCCGTGCTCGGCCTCCTCGACGCGGTCGCGGAAGAAGTCGCCCGGGTCGGCGGGGGGACGGGCGAAGTAGCCGTCGAACGCCATCACCTGGTTGTGGTCGGCCTCCGGCAGCTCCCCGTACACGCCCGGGTACTTGGCGTTCTCGTTGAGCTGGCAGCACAGCCGGTAGGCGGCGGTGCCCGCGAGGGGGGACGTGCCCCACACCAGCGGGACGTCGCCCATGAGGTCCAGCGCCGTCCGCTTGGCCGGGTTGACGAACGGCTCGCTGTCGGGACGGCACCGGTGCGCCACGTCCTCCAGCCGTTCCGCCGTCGTCTCCAGCAGCGCGTCCGGCACGTCCGCCAGGCCCAGCTCCCGCGCCGCCACCAGCAACGGGACCGTCAGGCCCCAGAGCGTCGCCCTGGGCTGCCCCACCGACCGCACCGGCACGAACAGCGCGCGCGTCCGCACGGCCAGGTCGGCCAGCGGCGAGTCGGCGCCGCCCACGAACATCAGGCGGCAGCCGCGCCGGGCCGCCTCGGCCGCGACGGCGAGGGTCTCCTCCGTGCCGCCCGAGCACGACACCGCGATCACCAGGTCCGCGGCGCCCACCCAGCCGGGCAGCCGGTAGCCGCGCACCGTCACCACCGGGACCGGGCAGCCGGTGCCGCACACCGCCGCCAGCACGTCCCCGGAGATGCCCGAGCCGCCCATGCCGGTGACCACCACCGCGCGCGGGCGCCCCTCCTCGGCCAGCCGCGCCACGCCCGCCTCGACGGCCAGCCGCCGCGCCTCCCGGATCTGCGCGGCCGACGAGGCGACCTGCCGCAGCATCCCGCCCGGGTCGGCGGCCTCGATCGCGGACGGATCCTCCAGCCCGCCCGCCCCGTCCGGGTCGCTCATCTGGTCTCCGCTCGACTCCGCGACGCCCCTTGGGCGCCGTCCCCACCCTGTACCGGCGTCCGGGCCTCGCCGCGGCCGCCTACATTCCGGACGCGCACGCCCGCCGTCACGTTCCGGGCGAAAGCGTCAAGATTCGCAAACGCGATCACTGTACGACCGTCCGCCCGCGCCGCCTCACGTCACGAGTCACGCGCGTCCGTCCCGAAGGCCGGCTCCCCGCGCCAGAACTCCGCCCGCCGCCAGCGCACTTCGGCTCCGCACGCCGACAGGGCGCGCCGGTCCACAAGCCGGAAGGGCGCGTCTGTCTGCGCGTCGGCCGCGCAGACCGAAAGGGTGCGTCAGGACCACGCGTCGAGGCCGCGCACGCGCCGGGTTCGCAGGGCGGTCGCGTACGGCGGGGGTGTTGCGCGACGTCAGGACGCGGGGGCGCGGGCCTCGTCGACCAGCAGCACCGGGATGTCGTCGCGGACCGGGTAGGCGTAGCCGCAGTCGCCGCCGCACACCAGCTCGGCGGCCTCGTCGTCGGGACGCAGCGGGCCCTTGCAGTTGGGGCAGGCCAGGATCTCCAGCAGCCAGGCGTCGAGCTTCACAGTCAGTTTCCCCTCACGATCGCCAGCACCTCGTCGCGGATCTCGGCCATGGTCCGCTCGTCGGACGCCTCGGCGTTCAGGCGCAGCAGCGGCTCGGTGTTGGACGGCCGCAGGTTGAACCACCAGTCGTCGGTGCCGACGGTGAGGCCGTCGAGCTCGTCGATGGTGACGCCGGGCCGTCCCTCGAACGCCTTCCGGACCCGGGCGGTGGCCGCGGCCTGGTCGGCCACCTCGCTGTTGATCTCGCCGGACGACGGGTAGCGGCCGTACTCGGCCAGCAGCTGCGACAGCGTCCGGTCCGACTGGCCGAGGGCGGCCAGCACGTGCAGCGCGGCCAGCATCCCCGAGTCGGCGAACCAGAAGTCGCGGAAGTAGAAGTGCGCCGAGTGCTCCCCGCCGAACACCGCGCCGGTCTCGGCCATCGTCTGCTTGATGAACGAGTGGCCGACGCGGGTGCGCACCGGGGTGCCGCCGTGCTCGGTGACGATCTCCGGCACGGCCTTGGACGTGATCAGGTTGTGCACGATGGACGCGCCGGGGTGCTTGGCCAGCTCCCGCACGGCCACCAGCGCGGTGATCGCCGACGGCGAGACGATCTCGCCGCGCTCGTCCACCGCGAAGCACCGGTCGGCGTCTCCGTCGAAGGCCAGCCCGATGTCGGCGCCGGTCTCGCGGACCTTGGCCTGCAGGTCGCGCAGGTTCTCCGGCTCGATGGGGTTGGCCTCGTGGTTGGGGAACGTGCCGTCCAGCTCGAAGTACAGCGGCACCAGGTCGAACGGCAGGCCCTCGAACACCACCGGAACGGTGTGCCCGCCCATGCCGTTGCCCGCGTCCACGACGACCTTGAGCGGCCGGACGCCCGACAGGTCCACCAGCGTCTTGAGGTGGTCGGCGTACCCCTTGAGCAGGTCGCGCGAGGAGACGGTGCCGCGCGGCCCGTCGTGGGCGGGGACGCCCTTCTCCACCAGCTCGCGGATCTCGGTGAGCCCGGTGTCGCGGCCGACCGGCTTGGCGCCGGCCCGGCACAGCTTGAGCCCGTTGTACTTGGCCGGGTTGTGGCTGGCGGTGAACATCGCGCCGGGCAGGTCGAGGCTGCCGCTGGCGTAGTAGAGCATGTCGGTCGAGCCCAGCCCGGCCTCGATGACGTCGGCGCCCTGGGCGGTGGCCCCGCGCGCGAACGCCTCGGCGAGCGGCACCGAGGAGGCCCGCATGTCGTGCGCGGTGACCACGGCGTTCGCGCCCGTCACCCGGACGAAGGCCGCGCCCACCGCCTCGGCGGTCTCGGCGTCGAGCTCCTCCGGTACGACGCCCCGGATGTCGTACGCCTTGAAGATCTTGGCGAGATCGCCCACTCCTGCTCCCTGTCCGAATCGCTGTGCTCGCCCCCCAGGGGGACGATCCCTGGCTCCCGGCACCAGGCCACGAGCCTACCGGGCGGAACCGTGCCGCCCCGCAGCGCTCACCCCCACCGCATACCCGGGATACGTCGATTAGCCGCCGACCAGGACGAATCACACATCCGGGTGCGGCACGGCGGGGCCGGCGGTCAGTCCTGACCTGTCTTCTGGTGGGTTTCGGAGGGTTCGGAACGCAGGACCCGGAGATGCCCTCGGCGGCCGATCTCGGTACCCTGCCCGACAGGTTCCTGTCGCCCTCCCGGGACGGGCTTGGCGGCCTCGCGCACCGCGTCGGCCAGGGCCTCCAGGTCGTCGGCGCTGGGCTCGGTCTGCTCCTCCACCGGAAGCCGCACCAGTTCCCAGCCCATGGGGGCGGTGAGCCGCTCGGAGTGCTCGGCGCACAGGTCGTAGCAGTGCGGCTCCGCGTACGTTGCGAGCGGCCCCAGGACCGCGGTGGAGTCGCGGTAGACGTACGTGAGCGTGAAAACTGCGGGCGCCTTGCAGGCGGTGCGGGAGCAGATGCGGACGGGGCTCACGATGGCCGACCGTACCCCGCTCCCGCCGCCTCCGCCACCACCCGACGGCACGTGTCGCCGTTACCGGCCCAATTACGCGAGAACAACTACATTCCGTGCACCCGCCGGTGCGAGGAGCATCACCCCGCGGAGGTGGTCAGCGGTGGGCGGACGGCGGGGAACCGGCGGTGCCGAGCCAGCGCGCGATGGCCGCTCCGCGGGTCCGCACGCCCATCTTGGCGAAGATCCGGTTGACGTGGTTCTTGACGGTGTTCTCCGAGACGACCAGCGCCAGGGCGATCTCCCGGTTGGCGTGGCCGCGCGCGATCAGCTCCATGACCTCGGCCTCACGCGGGGACAGGCCCAGGGCGTGCCGGTCGGGGGCCGGTTCGGCCGCCGCGCCGCCGGTCGCGCGGCGCAGCGCCTCCACCACGGCCTTGCTCGCCGCCGGCGACAGCGGGCTGGCCCGTCCCGCGACCGTGTCGTGGACGGCGGCCACCAGCTCCTCCGCGGCGAACGACCCGTGCACCAGGTACCCGGACGCGCCGTCGCGGATCGCCGTGCCGATCACCTCGGCGTCGGTGTCGTACGACAGCATGAGCACCTTGGCCAGGGCGCTGAGCGGGGCGACGGCGGCCAGCCCGTCGACGCCGGGCATGCGCACGTCCAGCAGGACGATGTCGGGACGCAGCCGCTTGGCCTCCTCCAGGGCGTGGTCCCCGTCCACGGCCTCGCCGACGACGTGCACGTCCCCCGCCTCCAGCAGGGCGACGAGCCCTGCGCGCACGACGGGGTTGTCGTCCACCACGAGCGCGCGTACGCGGCGGATGCCGGCGCCGCTCACCGCCGCTCCCGTACGGGCGAGGCCCCCGCGGACAGGGCGGGTGCGTCCGCCGTGGCCCAGCGCGTCCAGACTTCGGGGTCGGCGGAGCCGCACGGCCAGGGAAGCGTCATCGTCACGGTGGTGCCCTCGCCGGGGGCGGAGTCCACGGTGAGCGCGCCGCCGACCCGGCGGGCGCGTTCGGCCATGCCGACGAGCCCGTAGTGCCCCTTGCGCGCGAGCAGGTGGACGGCGCCGTCGGGCGGGGGCGCGAAGCCCGCCCCGTCGTCCCGCACCGTCAGCTCCAGACGTCCGGCGGCGCACCGCAGGCGCACCTCCACGGAGTCGGCGCGGGCGTGCCGGTCGACGTTGGTGAGGGCCTCCTTGAGCACCGAGACGACCTCGTAACGCACCACCGTGGGCGCGTCCATCGCCCCGGCGGCCCCGGCCAGGTCGGTGCGCGCGGTGACGTCGCTGGAGCGGCTCCACTCGACGACGACCCGCCGGACGGCCAGCGGCAGCGGCAGCCCGTACGCCTCCTCCCGCAGGTCGGCGATCAGCCCGCGGGCCTCGCGGGTGGCCGTCTCCAGCGCGGACACCAGATGGCGGGCGTCGCGTTCGGCGCGGTCGGGGGACTTGCGGATCCACACCGGCAGCGCCGCCGCCGACATCACCATGCCCTGAAGGGTCTTGGCCAGCGAGTCGTGCATCTCCCGGGCCAGCCGGGTGCGCTCGGCCGCCGCGGCCACCGCCGTCTCGATCCGGCGCCTCTCCTCCTCGGCCGCCGCGTACTGGGCGAACAGGCGGCGCAGCATGGCCCCGGCGCAGGCGGTCACCGGGTAGAAGACGGGCAGGCCCAGCAGCGCGTCCGTCCCGTGCGCGGGCTCGGACGCCATGGCCAGGCAGCACAACGCGACCTGCGCGGCGCACACCAGCAGCGCCCGCCGCCACGGGTACAGCACGCCCGCGATGCCCGACGTCATGACGGTCAGCAGGAAGAACTCCCCGTAGACACCGCCCTGGGCGAGCACTCCGTACACCAGCAGACCGTCCAGGCAGCACAGCACGGGCCAGCGCCGCAGCCAGGGCAGGACGGTGCGCCAGGCCGCCGCCGCGAGCGCGGTCTCGGCGGCCAGCGCGGCCACGGCGAGCGCGAGCCCCGGGTCCAGGCGGGCGGCGGGCATGAGGACCAGCGCCATCGCCAGCAACAGGCCCCGGAACAACATGAGCAGCTGGAAGGTCACCCCCAGCCGCGACCAGGCGGATCCCCGCACCATCGGCCACGTGGGTCTGTGTGCCACGCTCAGTAACTTTAACCACTGAATTCGCAACAGAGGTACATGAAGCGCCCGATATTCATGGGCGCGTCGCGGCGGCCCCGGAAGGCCGTCGCCGCGGTCGCGCGGCCCTGCGCGCCTGGGGCGGGAGCCCGTCGCGGGCGGAGAGGTAGTCTTGGTGACGTGCGATCCCGTGTGGCAGGCGTACGGCGCCGCGACCGGCACGGTCGTGGCCTCCGCGGCCCTCTGGCGCCCCCGCAGGCGCCCCTCTCTCGTACCCGCGCCGAACGCTTCGACGACCTCGTCGCCGACGAGGTGCGCCGTCTCGGGCAGCGCTGGGGCCGGGAACTGGCCCGGGTGGAGTTCGCCGTCGAAGAGGTCCCCGAGGTCGAACCGTGGTTCGACGGCCCGGTGCCGCTCGCCCAGACCCGCCCCGGCACGGCAGGACGTCCCGTGCGCATCGTGGTGTTCCGGCGCCCGGTGGAGGCCCGCGGCGGCGGCGAACGGGAGACGTCCCAGATCGTCCGGGACGTCCTCGTCGAGGAGGTGGCCGACCTTCTGGGCCTCTCCCCCGAATCGGTCGATCCCAGCTACGACTCCCCCGACGACTGACCTGGGGCCTGCTGCTAGGGGATCAGGGCCCGCTGGGAGTCGGCGGCAGGGGGCATCCGCATGGTCGTCCAGGCCGGATCGACCGGCAGGACGGTGAACAAGCCGTCATCGCCCTTGCCCGTGGCAAGAACCCGGGCCGCGTAGACGGGGCCGGAGCCTGAACTCGGTGCGAGCAGCACCCCGAACCCGTCCTCAGCCCCCTTGGGCGCGGTGAGCTTCGCCTCGGCCGTCCCCCCGGCCGGAACCTTCACCTCCTGCGCACTGCCCGGCCCCGACGGGCCGACGGGCGTGACACGTACGGTTGCCCCCGCCTCGGGGGCGGTCAGGATCAGCGAGGCATCGAACCGGTTGTCGGCCACCGCACCGCCGTCCGCGCCCAGGGGAAGCACCGCCGCCCCGTAGGCCACGTCGGCACCGCGCTCGGCCGCGAACCCCGCGACGATGGGCCGATCGGACTCCAGCCGTACGGCGGCAGGCTTTCCCGACAGGGCACGGTCGAGATCCAGGGCCGTGACCGTCTCGGCGGGGGCGTCGAGCACGTCCTGCCCCTGCGGGGCGAACGACCCCTTGGCGGTGACCACCCGCACCCGTACGCGGGCGTCCTCCTCCCCTGGAACGGCCACAAGTAGCTGCCTTCGCCCGTCCCCACCGGGCAGCCCCGGTACGACCAGCGACGTGGCAGGCGGCTGCGCCTGCGGCAGCCACTCGATGCCCTTGCCCTCGTCGATCCGCACCCGCACGGCCGCCGCGACCCGCCCGGTGGTGGCACGCACCCGCAGGGAGAGATCCCGGGCCGAGGCGACCACGTCCCCCAGCCCGTCCCCCGCGTCGCCTATGCGCACGACCTTGGTGCTGTACGGCTCGACGGGGACGCCCCTGCCGTCGGTGGTGTCGAGCGGCCCCTCCCCGGACAGCCCGGTGACGTCCACGGAGGCGGGCTGGGCGTCCACGTTGGTGAGGTACAGCTCGATGCGTTCGGCGGCCACGGGGCCCGGCCCCACGAACCACAGGTCCGTGCCAGGCCGCTCGCACCGCGTGCCCGCCAGGCCACGGTCGGCTCCCCCCGGCCAATGTGTGGTGCGCTCCGCCTCAAGTCCGGGCGCCAGCGCCCCGGAGGCCCGCGCCGTGTACGACCCCTGGTCGCTCTTCAGACCGTCCTTCATCCAGAACGCCCCGGGCGACCCCACCGAGGCCACCCCGGTCCCGTCCCGCGTCTCCACCACATCGACGCGCCCAGCCGACCGCGCACGGGACGCCGACAGAAGACTCAACCGGCCGCTCTCCCCCGCCGGGCACACCACCACGGCAGACGTGACAGGCGCGGAAACCGCCTTGACCGCCCCAGCCGACCCCCCGGGCCGCGACAACGACGCCACCCCGTACAGGGCCACCAACGCCAACGCCACGAGCCCGGCCGTCGCGTACCGGAACCCGAGGAACCGCAGAACCCTGTCCATGCTCACCGCCGCTCCTCCGCCACACCCGCGTCCCGCGACTCCGCACCCCGCTCACCGCCAAGGGCACCCGCTTCCCCAGCGGAGGAGAACTCCGCGCCGTCCCCTGCCAAGCCGCCCCCACGACGAGAGCCCGCACGACGAGGGGAGCCGGCCTCGGCACCGGGCCCGGCCGCCTCACCATGCGACGAAGGCTCTACAAAAGGCTTGGAAGCCGCACCGTCCCGGAAGGGCTCGGCCGCAGGACGCGAGGCATCCCCAACAGCGTCAGAAGACTGCTCGCCGCGTCCGGCGGCCGGGTCCTCCTGAGTGTCGTCGAGGGTCGGCTTCGTAGTGGGGTTCGCGTTGTGCTGGACGGGGTCGGCCGGGAGGGCCAGGCCCTTGCGGCGTGGGAAGCGCTCGGCGAACGAGGCGGCCTTGGCGGCGCGGGAAAAGACTCCGCTGCGCCCAGCGTTCACCTCGGCGCGTGGCTTTGTGGCCGGCGGGGAGGCCGGGGCGCTTTGGGCGTGGCTCGGGGGGACGACGGGCGCGGCCGCCGTGTCTGTGCGGGGCTCACCGTCGCGTGTCAGGTGCCCATCGGGGGTGGTGGTCTCTCCCCGGTGGGCCGGGCTGGCGGTGGCAGTGGGGTTGGGTGAGGTGGCCTCAGCGGGGTGTCTCGGGGTGCTCGTGGGCGTGGGGAGGCCGTACGGGGGTGTCTCGTGTGAGGACGGGCCCTTGGGGGTGAGGGGGTAGGGCTCCTGTTGGGGGGTGCTCTCGCCGTCCGGGGTGGCTGCGCGGCTGTCCTCTGCGGGGGCGTCGGCGGGGGTCTTGTCCGAGGCGGCGGCGAGGTCCGCGGGGACTCGGCGGCGGGGGCGGCGGCGGTACCCGGGGGTGGGGGCCTCGGGGGTGCCTGGGAGGGCCAGGGCGGCCACCACCAGGACGGCGACGGCCTGGAGGGCGACCCAAGTGTGGCGCAGGATCATGCTGCGGGAGAGGTCGAACATTCCGCCGGAGGCGGGGATGTCGTAGGCCTGGGCCCAGCCGTCCACGGTCTTGCCCTTGAGGTCGCGTCCGTCGAGGGTGGCGCGCCAGCCGCCGTCGGCGGGTTCGGCCAGCAGGAGGGTCCGGGGGCCGTTGCCCGGGGGAATGCGGACGCGGGCGTTGGTGTGGTCGGAGGGCAGCGGGGTGATGTTCCGGCCGTCCAGGAGCATGAGGCGGCCGGCCGAGGGCTGCAGGCGCCAGACGCCGTAGGCGCCGGTGCGGTTGAGGCGGGTGAGTTCGGGGTTGGCGTCCAGGACTGGCGTGAGGGCGTCGCGGGCGGGGCGCGGAACCAGGACGTACTGGATGCCCATACGGGTGAGCCTGGGGCCGTCCCCCACGCGGCCTGCGGCCATTGCGGCCACGAGGTCCTGGAGGTGGTCGGGGCCGGGGGTCTCGTTCTCGCCCAGGCTCGGCTCGGTGCCGCGTAGGACGGTGTAGGAGACGCGTCCGTCGTCTTCGCGGTGCAGGACCAGGGTGCGCGGGCCTGTCGGGGCGTTGACGAAGAGCGGAACGGTGTGGGGGACGTGGCCGACAGGCCCCTCGGCGCCGTTCAGAACCCAGGCCCCTGCGGCGAGCAGGGGTGTCGCCACGGCGGCGACCCCGATGAGGCCGCCGGCGGCGGTGGCGACGAGGTGTCGGCCGAGGACTTCCGCGGCGCGCCGTACGGCGACGGCGGCCGCGAGCAGGATTCCGGCGGCGGCGAAGGTCAGCGCCACGCCGGGCCAGGCGGGGGCGCTGTCGGCCCCCTTGGTGACGGTGGCGGCGCTGATGAGGATCGCGGTGAGCAGCCCCAGGATGCCCACCGCCCAGCCCGCCGCGACGACGGTGCGGCGGCCCCGCAGCAGGAGGGCGCACAGCGCGGCCAGCACGAGGCCGTACATGGTCCAGCGGGCGGGGACGCCCGGACCGCCGGGGTTCAGCGTCAGCAGGTCGTGGGCGGTCGGCAGGGGCGGGGTGGCGCCGTGCAGGCCCGCCTCCAGCAGGAAGCGGGACGGGTGCAGCAGGAGGCCGACCGTCCACGGCAGGAGCAGCAACGGCGGTACGCCCAGGGCGATGACCAGGCGGGTGCGTACGCGGGGCCCGCCGAGCAGCACCCATGACAGCGCCCCGGCGGCGAGGGCCAGCAGCCACGTCAGCGGTACGAACGCCATCGCGATCGTCAGCAGGAAGGCCACCGCCCAGGCGGCGCGGTCGGCGCGGCGGGCGTCGGTGCTCCTGCGCGGCAGGCCGTAGAGGCGCACGGCTTGGACGGCGATGAGCGGCAGCAGCACAATGACGACGGACGTGCCGAACCGTCCGCTGGAGACCGCCCCTGTGGCGGACGGCAGCAGCGCGTAGGAGGCGGCGAACCACACCCGCACCGCGGCGCCGGGCACGCGCCGTCCGCGCGCCCTGCGGCCTATGCGCGGCAGTTGCACCATCAGGGTGCGCGACGCGTAGTAGGCCGTCAGCCCCGCCAACGGCACGCTCGCCAGGAGAAGCAGGGCCATCGCCAGCCAGGGCTTGCCGAACAGCACCGTGGACAACGCGGCCAGCACCGCCACGTACGGGGGGCTGCCGGCGTCCGAGCCCAGCCCCACGGGATGCCAGCCGGAGACGTACTGCGCCCACAGGTCGCCGGCTCCCCCCGAGGCGGGCACCAGCGCGCCCCCGCCGAGACGTCCGCCCGCGGTGAGCAGTGAGCGTTCCGCGGCCAGTGTCACGGCGGTGAGGGCGAGCACGAGCATGACGCCGGGGCGGGTCAGCACACGGCGCAGACGGCCGGGGCCCTCGGGGGCGGGTGTCTCGTCCTCGTCGTCGCGTGCGGACAGGCGGTTGAGGACGTTCTCGTAGAGGCGGCGGGGCGCGACACGGCGGGGCATGAGGCGGCGCACACTGCGGTAGACGTGTCTGCGTCCCTCGGCCCGCGCCTTGCGCGCCCTGCGGAGCCGTCCAGGCGCGCGTAGCACGTCGGCCAGCGCCGCCAGCTCGTCGCGTGCGTCCTGCGGCCGTTTGAGGATCGTCAGGTAGAGCGCCCGCGTCAGGGCGACGAGGAGGTTGCGTAGGAGAATTCGCGACGCGGCCCCCACCGGCACGTTCGCCAGGAGCGTGTAGAGGGCGTTGCGCCGGTCGCGGCGGCGCCGGGACTCGGCGAACATGCCGATCTCGCGCAGTCCCCTGTGGGACGCCTGCGCGTGGTGGACGACGGCGTCGCTGACGACGAGGACGCGGTGCCCGGCGGCGTGCGCGCGCCAGCAGAAGTCGATGTCGTCGCGGAACAACCCGAAGTCGGCGTCGAAGCCGCCGAGCCGGTCCCACACGTCGCGGCGCACCAGCATCCCGGCGCTGCCGACGGCCAGCACGTCGCGGACGCCGTCGCGCTGTCCCTGGTCCAGCTCGTGACGGTCCAGGCCGGTCTCGCGGCGGCCCGCGCCGTCCATGGACACGCCCAGTTCCAGCAACGTGCGGCGGTCGTACCAGTCGCGGGCCTTGACGCCGAGCACCGCGGCGCGGGGGTCGGCGTCGGCGACGCGCAGCAGCAGCGCGAGCGCGTCGGGCGCGGGGGCGGAGTCGTCGTGCAACAGCCACACCCATTCGGTGCGGGGCTCGCCGGGCCGGTCGTCGGGGACGGGGAGGGACGCGGCGGGGTGGCGCAGGGCCTCGGCGATGGCCTGCCCGTAGCCGGTGGCGCGGGGCAGGGTCAGCACGTTGCCGGTGCCGGCGACCTCGGCCAGCACGGCCGGGCCGCGGTCGCGGCTCCCGGTGTCCACGGCGACGAGGCGTTGCACCGGCCGCGTCTGTGTCAGCAGCGCCTTCAGCGTCTCCGGAAGCCAGCGCGCGCCGTCATGGGCGACGAGGACCGCCGTGACGACGTGGCGATCGACAGTGGGCGACAAGGGTCCGCTCGATCTGTGGGTCGACAGTCAGCAGCCGTGCCGGCCGGGGGCCGACACGGCTGACAACTGTACGCGCGCCGTAGCGGACGCGTCCGGGATCTCCCCGGATCGGCGGCGCGACGAATTGCGCGCGGCGCCGCCTTCGGCCCTCCCCGGCTCCGGGGTCACGGGGAGGGCCGTTCGGTCAGACGGCCTGACGCTTCAGCTTGCGACGCTCCCGTTCCGACAGTCCCCCCCAAATACCGAAACGTTCGTCATGCTGCAGCGCGTACTCCAGGCACTCGGCCCGAACCTCGCATGCGCGGCACACCTTCTTGGCTTCGCGAGTGGAGCCGCCCTTCTCCGGAAAAAATGCCTCCGGGTCCGTCTGCGCGCACAGTGCACGCTCCTGCCAGCCCAACTCTTCGCCCTCTGTGCCGTGCGCCAGCGGGATGACCACCTCGCTCACAGCGCACCTCCTAGCCCGTGGAGCCCCCCTGGTCACTGCCTTCCCTCGAGCTCCATCCCCCGAGAAGGCATAGAACTACACCCACGAAATTACACGCGTGTAGCGCCCGGTCCGTCAAGCGGAACCAGTTTCCGAGGGGACAAAGAGGGTTTTTTGGGTATCGCCGCGATCGGCTTTGGCACGGAGATCAGATAAACGCGCCGTAGGTCACTGTGAGGGGCGGTTGTCGCGGTACCAGTCGCCGCCCTCATCGGACCGTTGCTCGCCCTGCTGCGAACCATAGCCGGGCTGAGCCGGCGACTGGCCCTCCTGACCCGAACCGCCGCCGCCGTACGCGCGCGTCCAGTCGCCGACGTCGTCGCCGTCCGAGTCCTGCTGCTGGGCGCCGCCGCCCTGGCCGTACTGCTGTTGCCCAGGCTGAGCCTGTCCAAACTGCCCTTGTCCGAATTGCGCCTGCCCCGGCTGGGCCTGGCCCGGCGCACCGGGCTGCCCCGGCCCCGGCTGCGCGGCCCCCGGCTGCTGGTAGCCCTGAGGCTGCCCGTACTGCTGCGGGTAGCCCGGCTGCGGCTGCTGGTAGGGCTGCTGGTACGGCTGGGCGTACGGCTGCTGACCGGGCTGACCGGGCTGTCCCGGCTGGCCGGGCGGGACGCCCTGCCCCTGCTGGTAGCCGAAGTCGGGGTACCCCGGAGGCATCTGCGCCACCCCCTGGGGACGGGCGGGCTGCATGCCCTGGAACACCGTCAACACGAACCAGCCGCCCGCGCCGACCACCGCGAGCTTGGCCGCGCAGTACAGGAAGATGGCCAGCTTGGAGCCCGCGCTCGCGTACTGGGAGTCCACGAACAGCGAACCCAGCAGCGCGATGACGCCGAACAGCGCGACGCCGCCGAGCACGCCCAGCGCGCCCATGGTGATGGTGCGGGCCTGCGGAGTGGGCGCCGGGCCCCAGGTCACCAGCGCGACCGCCAGCGCCGCCAGCGCCACCACGGTCACGTGCGTGAAGAAGCCGTCGCCGGCTTCGGCGTACGCCCGGTACTTGAAGCCGTCACCCCCGCCGATGAACAACATGATGATGCCCGCGAGCAATTGCAGTCCGGCTGCGGCGACCAATATCCAGGCGACCGGTTCACGCAGACGTCGGACGGCTTCGGTGTTCACCACGACCTCTCCAGACGTACGCAATGGGTTGTTCCGCAAAGCTTTGCACATCGCGTGCCCCGTCGTCTCATCCGGAAACCGCCCCGGCCCTGCGGCGAGGGCCGCCTCCGGGGCGCCCTAGGCTGGGCGCATGAGGATCGTGGCGCTGGCGGGCGGCATCGGTGGAGCCCGCTTCCTGCGCGGGCTGCGGCTGGCGGCCCCGGACGCGGAGATCACCGTCATCGGCAACACCGGGGACGACATATCGCTGTTCGGGCTACGGGTCTGTCCCGACCTGGACACGGTGATGTACACGCTCGGTGGCGGCATCAACGAGGAGCAGGGCTGGGGCCGCGCTGACGAGACCTTTACGGTCAAGGAGGAACTGGCCGCCTACGGGGTGGGGCCGGGCTGGTTCGGTCTGGGCGACCGCGATTTCGCCACCCACATCGTGCGCACCCAGATGCTGGCCGCGGGCTACCCGCTGTCGGCGGTCACCGAGGCCCTGTGCGACCGGTGGAAGCCGGGCGTGCGGCTGATCCCGATGACCGACGACCAGGTCGAGACCCACGTCGTCATCGACGACCCCGAGAAGGGCCGCCGCGCGATCCACTTCCAGGAGTGGTGGGTGCGGCTGCGGGCGTCCGTCCCGGCCCGGTCGATCGCGCCGGTGGGCGCGGACGACGCCAAGCCGGCGCCCGGGGTCCTCGACGCGATCCAGGACGCCGACGTGGTGCTGTTCCCGCCGTCCAACCCGGTGGTGAGCATCGGGACGATCCTGTCGGTCCCCGGCATCCGCGACGCGGTGGCGGCCCGCACCGTCGTCGGCGTGTCGCCGATCATCGGCGGGGCCCCCGTGCGGGGCATGGCCGACGCCTGCCTGACCGCGATCGGGGTGGAGACCTCGGCCGCGGCGGTGGCCGCCCACTACGGCCCGGACCTGCTGGACGGCTGGCTGGTGGACGAGACCGACACCGACGTGGAGGTGCCGGGCATCGCCGTGCGCTCCCGGCCGCTGCTGATGACCGACGAACGCGCCGCCGCCGACATCGCCGGCGCCGCCCTCGACCTGGCCCGCGAGCTGACGAAGGACGCCGAATGAAACTGGAGATTTTCGGCGTCCCGGGCCTGCCGGAGGTCACCGAGGGCACCGACATCGCGGCCCTGCTGCCCGCCGACGCCATCGCCGACGGCGACGTCCTCGTCGTCACGTCCAAGATCGTCAGCAAGGCCGAGGGACGCGTGCTGGTCGCCGACGACCGGGAGAAGGCGATCGACGCCGAGACCGTCCGCGTGGTGGCCCGTCGCCGCCACCCGGGCGGCGAGACCCGCATCGTCGAGACCCGGCAGGGGCTGGTGCTGGCCGCCGCCGGGGTCGACGCGTCCAACACCGCCCCCGGCACGGTCCTGCTGCTCCCCGAGGACCCGGACGCCTCCGCCCGCCGCATCCGTGCGGGCGTCCGGGAACGCACGGGGCTGAACGTGGGCGTCATCGTGTCCGACACGTTCGGGCGTCCGTGGCGCAACGGCCTGACCGACGTGGCGATCGGCGCGGCCGGCCTGGCGCCGCTGCACGACCTGCGCGGCCGCGACGACGCGTACGGCAACCGCCTCGACGCGACGATCACCGCCGTCGCCGACGAACTCGCCTCCGCGGCCGAACTGGTCAAGGGCAAGCTCGACGGCGTGCCGATCGCCGTCGTCCGGGGCCTGGACGGCCTGGTCACCGACGACGACGGCCCGGGCGCCCGCGCGCTGGTGCGCCCCGCCTCCGAGGACATGTTCCGGTACGGCTCCGCCGACGTGCTCTACGCCCGGCGCACCGTCCGCGAGTTCACCGCCGACCCCGTGGATCCGGCCGCCGTGCGCCGGGCGGTGGCAGCGGCCATCACCGCCCCCGCCCCCCACCACACCACGCCGTGGCGCTTCGTCCTGCTGGAGTCACCCGAATCCCGGGTGCGCCTGCTGGACGCCATGCGCGACGCCTGGGAGGCGGACCTGCGCCGCGACGGCTTCTCCGACGAGTCGATCGCCAAGCGCCTGCGCCGCGGCGACGTGCTGCGCCGCGCCCCCTACCTCGTGGTGCCGTGCCTGGTGATGGACGGCTCGCACGACTACCCCGACGAGCGCCGCTCCCAGGCCGAACGCGAGATGTTCGTCGTCGCCACGGGCGCCGGAGTGCAGAACCTCCTCGTCGCCCTGGCCGTGGAGGGCCTGGGCTCCTGCTGGGTGTCCAGCACGATGTTCTGCCGCGACGTCGTCCGCAAGACCCTGGACCTGCCCGCCGACTGGGACCCGATGGGCGCCGTGGGCATCGGCCACGCCGCCGCCCCGCCCCGCGAACGCCCGCCCCGCTCCCCCGACACCTTCATCGAGGTCCGCTGAGTTCCACAAGGGCGTTGACGCTGCATCGCGTGGTGCGTCAGCCTACTGTCTGCTGATCAATCCCTGTTGTGGGGAGGCAGGGCTCGGTGAGCGCACCACCCGGGTGGTACCCAGATCCGCAATGGATGGGGCGCGAAAGGTACTGGGACGGGCAGACCTGGACGGACCAGTCACGCCCGTGGACCGGCAAGGCCGCCGCCATGACCGAGCACGTCGCACCCCCGGCCACCCGCCGTCCCGCCCGCAAGGCGTTGACCCGGGCCCGGGGGCCCGCGAACGTGCCGGCGCGCGAGACACCGCCGGCGAAGGCGCTGAGCCTGCGCCCCCAGCCGGCAACGCCCCCCGCGAAGGGCTCACACCGTCCGGGAATGTGGCCGACCACGGTGACCTTGGTCACCGTGGTCGCGGTCCTCGCCGGCGAGGCCGCGATCATCGTCCCGCTCGCCTACGCGGCGCACCTGGCCTGGCCGTCGTGGGGCGCGCTGGTCCCGTTCGCCGCCTGGTGCGGGCTCGCGCTGTTCACCTTCCTACCGGCGGCTCAGTCATGGAGCGCACGAACCCACGGCTGCCGCGAACCGACCGCCTCCGAGCGCTCCCGCCTCGAACGGCCGTGGCGCGCCCTCCTGCACCGCGCCGGCCTCCGTGACCGGCAGTACCGGCTCATGGTCACCGATTCGGACGACCTGAACGCCTGCACACCGGCCCGACGAATCGTGACGGTCACCACCCACGCCGCATCACTGCCCACACCGCACCTGGAGGCCGTCCTCGCTCACGAACTGGGCCACAAGCGCGGCCTGCAGTCCCTGCCCGCGTTCGTCACCACCCACCTCACGCTGCCGAGCCGAACACTGAGGTGGACGCTACGAACACTGTGGTCGCCAGTCGTCCCCATGTGGAAGCGGGCCGTCGCCTGGCACCGCCCGATCGGCTTCCTCATGGTCTTCCTCCTGGCCGCCGTCGCCACGACCGTCACCCTGCTCGCGGCACTCCCGGCCGTCATTGCCTACGCCGCCACAACCCTCACCCGGCTGTCGAAAGCCCCCGCGGACTCCGAAGCAGACCGCCTCGCCGTCCACCTGGGCCTGGGCCCCGAACTACTGACCGCAGTAGAAACCCACATCGAGAACACCGCCCCCTCCGCCGCACTCCCCCTCCCCCTCGTCCAACGCGCCCAACACCTCCGCCGCACCCTGCCCCCTACCTGATCAATTCCCCCGCAACTAATCACACCTCACCCAAGTCAACCGTCGCCACCCGCTCGCCCCACCACACAGATAAGCAAGCTCGTAGCGATCGAGTCCCGCCTTCTCCACGGGATCACCTCCGCATTCAGCCGACTTCTCGGTCATGCAGGGGTGCACGGTCACTACCGATCTCCTGACGTGCCGGAATGTCGCCTACCTGAGTTCGATCATCTGCTCGGAGCAGGTAGGACGCTGCCACTGTTCGACTGGTTTCCGGACGGAGGTCGAGACCCACGGCTCTGCGTCATCGAGAGGCCGATCAGAGAAGCAAGCGGTCGGCAACCTGAGCTGTGCACGCGCTTTCCGCGACCAACCTTGTCAGGCGGCTCCTCATCGGCTACAGAGATCAGACTTACGACCTCCCAGGCATCAACTGGCGGGTTTCTCCGCCGACGCAGACCACCCGTTGACCACGAACCTGATCACTTCGCCGAGTATCCAGCCATTGTCTACTCCAATTGATCACCGCCGTGCAGAGCCTTTCCGGATTACCCGCGCCACGACCATGGCTCGCGCACCTCGCCATCCGTGTCTCTCCTGACCGCGTCGCAGAGCTATGCTTTTCTTCAGACGAAGACGAGAACAGGCCGCTGCATGGCCGTCGTTCGGACAAGACCGCCGGGAGAAGCATGGACGAGAACCCCGCAGAACCGCGTCCCTGGGTACAGACAGTGAGCGACGACTGCCCTGTCAGTGAAGCCCAGCAGGTATGGATCGAGGCGTCCTTGAAGTGGTTCGCGGGTGAATTCGGCCGGGAACCGCTGAACAACGGGATCGTACTCCCGGGCCCGAATCTGTTTTCCGGATACACCGGGACGCCGCGGCAGATCAACCGCTTGATCGCCGCCGTGTGCACGTTGATGTCGCTGAACCCGTCCGACCTCACCGTGGAGTTCTTCGACCTGCGAGACGAGGACGATTCGCAGGTGCGAGAGGAGAAGCGCGCCGTGGGGCATTACTACGTCCGTGACGGCCGACCCGTCATCGGACTGGACGTGAGCGAGGCGTCCGACGCGGACTATCTGACGGCGATCATCGCCCACGAACTGTGCCACGTCCGACTTCTGGGTGAAGGTCGTATCACCGCCGAGCGCAGCGACCACGAGCGGCTGACCGATCTCCTCACCGTCTATCTCGGATTCGGAATCTTCAGCACCAACGCCGCGCTGAGATACGGAAAGGCCACGCGTGGCTTCTCCGTCCAGCCAATGGGCTATCTGGACGAGCGCACACTCAACGCCGTCCGCAACGACGGCTATGCACGGATCGGCTACCTCAGAGAACCCGAGTTCGGCTACGCGATGGCCTGCTACGCCTGGCTGCGCCACGAAACAGAGCCCAGCTGGGCCGGCCACCTCGATCCCGGGCCGCGCGCCCACCTCAGACAGGGCCTGGCGTATCTTTCCCGCCACGCCCGGCCGGGCGAACTTCCGACCACCCGAACCGACGGCATCCCAGTCTCGGTCCACCTGGGAACGAAGAGCTCACTCCCCGGCCTCCACTTCCCGTTCCCAGTATTCAGACGAAGCGCCTTGCCTCCTGCTCCTCCACAGCGATAGCACCACCTCGAACAGCACCCCGCCTGTTGGAATCACCACACAGATGCACCGAACCAGCTTCCGCGCCGCCAGCGCCCCAGCAGGCGGCGGTGCACCGCGTTAGGGCGTAGCCGCCCGCAGGAACGCGCCCAGCGCGCCCGGACCCGCCCGAACGCCACTGGCATGCACGCGCCCCGCAGCCGGTCGGCGCCATCGCTGGTGTCGGCGCCCGCATGCACCGCCGCCATCAGTGACATCACCTTCATGGCCGGATTGGCGCCCCCGCTGTTGCCCGCATCGGTGATGCGCAGCGCCCCGGTAGTCAGCTCGGGCAGTCCCATCCGCTCAGCCAGGCACACCGCCGGCACCAGCCCGGCATCGGCGATCAGGTTCGGTTCATCAAAGGCAGCGGCCACCGCCGGTGCCGCGTGAGGGGATTGCACTTACGGCATGCCTCGCCGTTCTGCGTTGCTGGATCTTGGACAAGCCCATAATCGCAGGCCACGAGGCGCCCCTTTTGTCGTTTCCGCCACCTGAACGCCAGTCAGCCGCTGGATCGAGACCCCCAGTCGCACCGACGGCGCTGTATAAAGCCTGAACCGTCTGGCCAGGGGTCAGAGCTGTAGAGTCGGATCAGGTCAGGCCTGCTTCGAATGGAAGGGTCGGTGGCAATCCCGACGGACGGCCGCGACCCGATCTGCCCGCCTTTCTTATACGCGATGGGAACTCCGCCCACTATCGCATATGAATCGTCGCCGTCAATAATGAACTCTCGTGCGCCGATACTGAAGACGTAGAACTCCTCGTTCTCGACGATCACCCGATCGTCCAGGCAGAAGGTGCCATGAGCCCATCCACGCTCGAAGCGTTCGCGGACGACCTCTTGAGCCTCCTCGTAGGTCACTGACACTGTTCAGCCAATTCCCGAGCAGAGTTCAAGAGATCATCCAGCGCGGAGTCGTCAAAATTCGCGTCTGAAGCCAACGCCATCAGCATCATGAGTTGGGCATGCGCCTTTGACTCGTCGCCCGCCCTGTCGAGCGCCTCGCCGGTGTTCGCCTCGTCGCCGAGCGCGCGACGCATCAGGCTCTCGGCCACTCGGGCATCGATCAGACCAGCTTGTTCACCAAATGAGGCACGCACGCCGGCCACGTACCGAATCACCTTGTCGAGCGACCAGGTCGGCGAAAACATCCTGCGAACCAGCAGGACGAACGCGGCCCAGATCAGCAACTCATACCCTTGGGCCCGCCCGGATTCCAGCAGCCTCTTGTGCAACGGAATCCATACTTCGGGTTCCTCCAAGAGATAGGACCGCAATGCCTTGACGTGCTCATCGGTCACTTGCATGCTCGACATGTCAAGAGGGCTGACTGAGCCAATGGTCAGCCGTCTTACGCGCTTCGGCGAGAAACTCGTCCAGCGCTGCGCCATCGAGTTCCTCGTCGAGAACCAATGCGGTAAGCACGAAAAGTTGAGTGCTGATTACGGTCTCGTCGTCGAGGTCTGCATCGACCTCATCACCGAGTGCAGCTCGTATCATGACCTCGGCAGCAAGCGGGTCGATCTCCGTCCCTTGCTCGTCGAAACGTGCACGCACCTCGCCAACATATTCGACCACGTCGGCCTTGTTGAGCTGCCCAGAGAATCGTCGATCGACTGCCTCGAAGAATGCAGCGGCGATCAAGGCGGTATAGCCCCTAGCGGCGGCACCTCGATCAAGCTGGGGCCACAGACGCTCGTATTCTTCAAAGTCCCTCGCCAGATGGGCACGAAGAACCGCGACCTCCTGGTCGGTAACAGCCATTGTCATCCACCCTTTCTACTACGCACTTTTCGCCGAAGCCATCGGACACCCTCACCTGCCAGCACACCCGTAACCAGAGCTGAAGTCACCACGTTCCCAGCATCAAGCCCCTGATGGGGTGCAGGGGCGATGTCAGCGCCAGTCCGCGTCTCAGCCTTGCCTGTCGGGGGGCGACCTTTGAGCACGTCCTGTATTTTGCCAGCCGTCTTGCCCGCACGATCAACCAGTCGTTCGCCTTCTCGATGGAAACCTCTGCGGAAGGCTTCACTTCGAGATTGTTTCTCATTCTCCAGCTTCGCAATCCGGTCCCCTGTCCGGTCAGTGGGGTCCGGAACTGGATCACCGACATCTCCCCAACCGCCGTATGCACCGGCGGGGTCGAGGTACTCCCGAAGGGGACGGCCATTGATCGTGAGTTGGAAGCGCGTGGAGGCGTCGTTTGACGCCGGGGCCTGCTCGGTGACGGGCGCTGGTAGGGCCTCGGCTGTTGCGGGCTCGGGTTGTTGGCGGGCGGGCTCGATGACCGGAGTTGGTGCGTCACCCTCGGGTTCGGGCGCGTCGGCATCGCCGACTGGCGGCTGGGTGTCCGCGCGGTCGGTGGGGTCCTCGGCTGTGGCGACTTCATTGGGGCCAGTCTTGCCTGGGTCGGTGGCGTCGCGCGACTGGGCCGGTGCATTCGTGTCCAACTCGCCGGTGTTGTTGGTCGGCTGGTCGGCGTTGGGCTTCGAAGGTTCGGTGGTGGGAGGAGCGTCGAACGGGGAGTCCGGGGCTTTGGCGGCGGCGACGGGCTCGGGCGGCGGTGGCTGGTCGGTGGGGCCGGGTGCCTTTGAAGGGGCGTCGGGTGAGGCATTCGGGGTTGTGGCCTGGGGGCTGTCGGCGACGGCGAGGGTGGGGGGTTGCCGCTGGTCTTGGCGGGGTGGTTGGTCGGCAGGAGCTTTGCCGGAGGGGGCGTCGCTGGTGGAGGTGGGGTCCTTGGCGGCCTTGGCTGGATCGTCGAGGAGAGCTGTGTCAGTGGCCTCGGACGGGCGGTGGGTGGTGCCTTCTGCCGGCGGGGTGCGGTCTGGTTTGGTCTCGCCTCCTTCGGCGCTGGAGTGTCGGTCCGTTGTCTCGGGTGACTGAGGCTTGGACGTGGTGCCTTCCGTGTTCGTTTCGCGGACGCGCTGGGACTCCCGGCCGCGGGTGGCCTCCTTGCCGCCCTCGGCTCGTGGTTCCGAAGTGGCGGCTTCCTCGGACGCGCGGCGTGGGCCCAGGTCCGTCACCTCTGGAGGCTGCTTACCCGTGCCTTCGTCGTCCTTGGTGCTCGGGGCGCGTTCGGGGGTGGCGGTGTCCTGGGGGCGGGTGGTGGCTTCTCGGGAGGTGCGGCGGGGGCTCCAGTCGGTTGGGGTGGGGGTGTGCTCGTCCGCAGGGGTGGTGGACGGCTTGTCTTGGGGCTGGGTGGTGGCTTCTCTGGAGGCGCGGCGGGGGCTCCAGTCGGTGGGTTGCTCCGGTGCGGTGGTCGGTTTTTCTTGCGGTGTGGGGCGGGGCTTGTCCACGGACGGCTTGTCGTCGCGTTGGGCGGTTTCAGGAGCCTGGGCGGCGGCGCGGCTTTCGGCTCGGGAGGGTTGGCCTGGGGCGCCCGGCCTGTCGGGTGGGGGCGGTGGAGGCTTTTCGGGGGTGCGTGGGGCCTCGGTGGTTTCGGGGCGGGTGTCGTTGTTGGTGTGCTCGACGGCCATGCTTATTCCTTTCCGCCGAACAGGGGTGGGGGGCCTTGGCGTGGTGGGGTTTCGCCGGGTGGCTGTCGGCGAGGGGGTGTCGGTCGCGCCTGGCTTGAGTGGTCGTCTTGCTGGCGTGGGCCGGTTTGGTAGCCGGGCGGGGGGCCTGGCGCGTAGGGCAGGGGTGGTCTGGGAGCGGCTGGGGTGGGTGGGGTCAGCCACTGGGGGGTTGGGGCGGCGGCGGACGGGGTGATGGCCTGCTGGGGAGGCGGGAGCGGGGCTGTGCTTACGCGGTCGAGGGTGATGATGGCCGGGTCGCACTCGACGGGGGTGAGGGTGCGGCCGCCGCCTGGGGCGGACTCCACCAGGAGGAGGGCGTGGTCGGGGAGGTGCTGCAGTGTGACCGGTTCGACGGCGTACTCGTAGACGCGTTGGATGCTGTCGGAGTCGCTCCAGTTGGTGCCCTCCGCGTAGGCGTAGGCGGCGGACCAGTTGCGGGAGGTGGAGACGGTGCGTCCCTCGGTGTCGCTGTGGCTGGTGGAGCCGCCTCGGTTGCTGCCCTTGCCGCGGGAGGTGGAGCGGTCGGGGAACAGTCCGCCGCCGGAGTAGTTGGCGCCGGACGAGCGGGACGTGCCCCAACTGGTGGAGGTTCCGGTGGTGTGGCTGGTGCTGTGGCTGTCGGAGTCGCCTTCGCCGGTGGTGTCGGTGGTGGTGTGGGACTCGTTGCCGCCGACGTTCTTGGTGATCTGGGAGAGGACGAAGCGGTGGTCGCGGCCGATGAAGTCGGCGGCGCGGGTGGCGTCCTCGTGGTTGCCCAGCCGCATGAACGCCACCGCGCCGCCGCCGATCAGCTCCGCGGACGTCTCGCGCAGGCGCCGGAACATGAAGGTCAGCGGCACGCCGCGGCGTTCGCAGGCGTCCGACAGGCGTTCCAGGTGGCGGCGGGCCAGTTCGTCGGCGCCCGCGACGACGAGTGCCGGGGTGGAGTCGTGGGAGGCGGTGATGCGCTGGGTGACCCACTGGACGATCAGGTCGGTCAGCAGGTCGGCGCGGACGTTGCGGGCCTGGCTGTCTAGGGCGATGCAGGTGAGGTAGCCGGCCCGCCCCGAGCCGGCCCGCGCCGAGCCGGCCCGCCCCGAGTCGGCCCGCGTCGAGCCAGAGCGGGCCTCGGTGCCGAGGTTCTCCAGGGGGTGGATGTAGGACTCGATCCTTGACAGGTTCGTGTGCGCCTGGCGCCGGTACTCCACCGAGAACAGCTCGCCGGCGATGCGCCGGCGTTCGTCGCGGGTGAGGGTCTCGGAGGTTTCGGGTTCGCCCATCAGGACGCGGAGCGCCGCGGCCATCCGGCCGAGGGTGACCTGGTCGCCGAGGGCGTCGCAGACCTTGGTCAGGATGCGGTCGTCCATGCTGCGGTCGGCGCGGGCGGCGTCCGGGGTGCCGCCGTGCATGGATTCCACGATCGCGTCCACGAGGTCCCGGGGCGGCAGGCCGGACAGCAACGTGGAGGACGCCTGGCGGCTGGGGAGCAGTTGGGCGTCCACGTCGATCCCGCCCTCTTCGGCGAGTGCGACCAGTTCCCCGCTGACCAGTTCGCGGGACAGGTCGAGCACCAGGAGGGGTTGGGTGGCGAGGGCGGACGCGCCGTACGTGGTGAGCAGGGCCTCCCAGGACCAGAGTGTGCCGCCGAACACGTCCAGGCGGCGGGAGGGGCGAGGGACCGCGCTCCATTCCGGCAGGGCGTTGACGCGGGCTTGTTCGGCGGCCTCGTGCGCCTGCTTGCGTTCCCGCCACTGCCGGGCTTCGGCCTGGTAGCCGCCGGTGGTCTGGTGTTGGGCCAGCTCGTAGGCCTGACGTGCCTGTTCGCGTTGCCGGACGGCGAGCAGGGTCAGGGCCGGCCAGGGGATCGCGGCCAGCAGGGCGAGCACCCACAGCGTCGTGGAGCCGCCCATGACGGCGGAGAGCGACGCCAGGACCGCCGCGCCGAGAAGGCCGAGCGGCAGGGTGCGGCGCAGCCGGCGACGCGCGAGCCGCTCGGTCTCGGCGACCCGGCGTTTCAGGTATTCGGGCAGGTGACGCTGTTGCGGCGGGGGTTCGGAAAAGGGCCGCAGAAACCACCAGCGGTCCCGGAACACCCAGCCCAGGCGGGGGTCGGGATGGAAGAGTGCGGCGCGGCGGGTCAGCACGCGCTGATGATCGATCGGTTCGCCGGTCACCACGCTGAGCCCCCGTTTCCCCGTTCTCCCGTCTCGATCACGCGGCGTTGCTCCGGCTTCGGGAGCGATTACCGCAAACAACCCAAGCAGATTGACACGGAACTTGTCACCACGCCCGATCAGAAACGGGGGTTCACATTGGAATCCTTGCTCAATAGCCTGACCGGGCCGCGACGACCGAAGGAGGATCCAGGCAGCGATGACCGGTGGGTCGGTTTGGGATGTCGTGCGGGGCTTGCCGGTGTGCCGGCTGCTGGAGGTGCCGCGGCGGTCCGGTGACGAGCCCGAGGCCGAGGGACGTGACGAATGGCGGGATCAGCGGGTGGCGGCGCTGGTGTCGGCCTACCACTCGGGGGACGGTGCGGTGCTGCTGGGGTGGCGGCGTGCGCAGGCGTTCGGGCCGACCGAGGTGTTCGTCGGCGGGGACGCGCTGATCGCGGGCCAGGCCGGCGCGGAGGCTCCGGCCGGTTCGGTGACGCTCAGCCTGCCGGCGGGTGGACGCGGCGTCATGCTGCCGGACGGGGCCGTCGACGCCGCGATGGGCGCCCTGCCGTACTGGGTCCGGATCGGCGGCATCGCCGACGGGCTGCTGGCGGACGCCGCCGTGCCGGGCCTGGGTGAGTCGGCGCGGCCGTCGTTGGAGGAAGGGCTGCTGTCGGTCTGGATGCGGCCGTTCGCCTGGATGATGGTGGCCGAACCGGTGGGTCCGGTGGAGGCGGCGAGCCTGGCCGATGATCTGGCCGACCGGCAGCAGCATGCCCGTTCGATGGCGGACATGTCGCCCGAGAACGCGGTGGCGGCCGATCGGCTGGAGCGCCGGCACCGCGAGCTGCGGCAGGCCGTCACGTCGGGTCTGTGGCGGGTTCATCTGATGGCGGGGGCCGCTACGGCGCGGGACGCCGCGCGGGTGGCGGCATTGGTGTGCGCGTCCGCCGACCTTGACCGGCTTCCTTATGCGCTGGTGCCGGAGCCCGCGGACGACGCGGCGGTTTTCCCGTTCGAGGCGAGCACGCAATTGGTGGCGGCGTTGGCGCGTCCTCCGATCAGGGAAATCGCGGGGGTCCGGTTCGTCATGCGGCCGGAATTCGACGTCACGCCCGAATCCGTGCCCGACCCGGCGGCCGCGGTGCGGCTGGGGCAGGTGCTGGACCGCAATCGCCGCGAAGTGGGGCCGTTGGTCCTGCCTTTGACGAGCCTGAACAGGCACACTTTCGTGTGCGGTGCCACCGGTGCCGGTAAGTCCCAGACCGTGCGGGCGTTGCTGACGGCCGCGAGCCTGGCCGGGCTGCCCTGGCTGGTGGTGGAGCCCGCCAAGGCCGAGTACCGGCTGATGGCCGCCCGGCTGGCCGGGGAGGCGGAGGTCGTGGCGATCCGGCCCGGCGACGCCGAGGCGATCGCGGCGGGGATCAATCCGCTGGAGCCCGCGGCCGGGCCCGACGGGCGGCCCTTTCCCTTGCAGACCCATGCCGATCTGGTGCGCGCGCTGTTCCTGGCGGCGTTCGAGGCCGACGAGCCCTTTCCCCAGGTTCTGTCGGCCGCGCTGACCCGCTGCTACGAGCGGCTCGGCTGGGATCTGGCGCTGGGCGAGCCGGTCGTCCCGGGCACGCGGCCCCGCTATCCGACGCTGGCCGACCTGCAGGCCGTCGCGGAGCAGGTGGTGGACGAGATCGGCTACGGGCAGGAGATCACCGACAACGTCCGCGGCTTCATCCGTGTCCGGCTGTCGAGCCTGCGGCTGGGCACCACCGGGCGGTTCTTCGAGGGCGGCCATCCGATCGACTTCGACCGGCTGCTGGCGCGCAACGTGGTGCTGGAGATCGAGGACGTCGGGGACGACCGTGACAAGGCGTTCCTCATGGGGACGGTCCTGGTGCGTCTGGTGGAGCATCTGCGGTTGCGGCAGCGGCATGACGGCGTCGCCGCCGGGGGGTTGCGGCATCTGAGCGTCTTCGAGGAGGCGCACCGGCTGCTGCGCCGCAGCGAGCAGGCGGGGCCGGCCGCCCACGCGGTGGAGACGTTCGCCAGCCTGCTGGCCGAGATCCGCGCCTACGGGGAGGGACTGGTGATCGCCGAGCAGATCCCGTCCAAGCTCGTCCCCGACGTCATCAAGAACACCGCCGTCAAGATCGTGCATCGGCTGCCCGCCCAGGACGACCGGGACGCGGTCGGCGCCACCATGAACATCACCGAACGGCAGTCGCAGTTCCTGGTCACCCTCACGCCCGGGGAGGGCGCGGTGTTCACCGACGGCATGGACTACCCGCATCTGGTCCGCATGCCGGACGGCACGCGCCTGGAGAGCACGTCCACGGCGACGGCGGCCTCGCCCGGGGTGCTGGTGTCTCCTCGTAGTGGTACGTGCGGGGCCGACTGCCGCGACTCTCCCTGCACGCTGCGGGACATGCGGACCGCCCAGCGCGTCCTGGGCGATCGACCGGACTACGTGCTGTGGGCGGAGCTGGCGACGGCGGCGCACCTGACCGGGTGGGGGTGTCCCGTTCCCGACGCCGCCGCCCTGGGCGCGTTGCGGGCGCTGCCCGCGCGCGTGCGCGACTGCGCGATCTCCCACGCCGTCGACGCCGCCATCGCCGCCCGCTCCACGGCGATCCCGCCGACGTGCGACCCGCGCGGGTTCGCCGATCACCTGGCGGAGGTGCTGCGCGGCCGTCTGGACGGCAAGAGCGTCTGCGTCGGTGAGGAGGCCGAGTACTTCGCCACCCCGTACCGGTGGTGCGTGGTGCTGGAGGACCTTGAGCGCGCCCACCGCCGGTCACCCGGCGCCGGGCGCCATCCCCGCAGTGACGAATGGGAGGCCGTCTACGGACGGGCCGTCCCCGGCGCGACGCTCGCCGAGCAGCTCGGACACGTCACCGCCTGGTGGAACCGCGACCAGCGCGACCAGGCCACCCGCGCCGCCGCGCTGTGGGGCACGACCACGCCGTCGGCGATCGAGACCGCCGTGGGCGCCCGCCGCGACGACGCCGACTGGGCCGAGCGGCTACGGGAGGCCACCGCCGCGCTGAGCAACGCCGACGGTCTGCTCGGGTCGTATCTTCCGCCCCCCGTGCCGGAGGCCGGCGACGTGTCCTGACCTCCGGCCGGGGGCGCCGTCCAAGGGCGCCCCCGGCCGGACTGGTCAGGCGCCGATGAGGGGGAGGCCCTTGCCGAAGTGGCCTACGCCGTCGGTGCGGCGGGCGGCCTCGATGCGTTCTTCGGGGACCTCGCCGTACAGGGTGGTGCGCTGGCGGGCGGGGCGGCCCGCCTGGGCGGCGATGGCCTCCAGGGAGCTGATGGTCTTGAAGGAGCCGTTCTCGGAGCCGGCCATGCGGCTGATGGTCTCCTCCATGAGGGTGCCGCCCAGGTCGTTGACGCCGCCTTGCAGGACGCGGGTGCACAGCTCGTCGCCCAGTTTCACCCAGGAGGTCTGGATGTTGGGGATGGCGCCGTGCAGCAGGATGCGGGCCAGCGCGTGCACCGCGACGTTCTCGCGGGCGGTGGGGCCGGGACGGGCGAGCCCGGCCAGGTAGATGGGCGAGTTGTGGTGGACGAACGGCAGCAGCACGAACTCGGTGAAGCCGCCCGTCCGTTCCTGGATGGAACGGATCAGCTTGATGTGGGCCACCCAGTGCGCGGGCGTGTCGACGTGGCCGTACATCATCGTGGACGTCGTCGGCAGGCCGATCTCGTGGGCGGTGGTGACGACCTCGATCCACTGGTCGGTGGGCAGCTTGCCCTTGGTGAGCACCCAGCGGACGTCGTCGTCCAGGATCTCGGCGGCGGTGCCGGGCAGCGAGTCGACCCCGGCGGCCTTGGCCTCCTGGAGCCACTCGCGGATCGACATGTCGGTGCGGGACGCCCCGTTGACGACCTCCATCGGGCTGTAGGAGTGCAGGTGGATGCCGGGGGCACGGCGCTTGACCTCGCGGGCGAGGTCGAAGTACGCGGTGCCGGGCATGTCGGGGTGGATGCCGCCCTGCATGCAGATCTCGGTGGCGCCGGCCTCCCACGCCTGGTCGACGCGGTCGCCGACCTGCGCCAGCGACAGCGTGTAGGCGTCGGCGTCGGTGCGGCGCTGGGCGAACGCGCAGAACCGGCAGCCGGTGTAGCAGACGTTGGTGAAGTTGATGTTGCGGGTGACGACGTAGGTGACGTCGTCGCCGACCGCCTCGCGGCGCAGGTCGTCGGCGAGTTTCTGCAGCGCGTCCAGTTCGGGGCCGTCGGCGTGCAGGAGGGCGAGGGCCTCGTCGTCCGACAGGCCGGCGGGGTCGGTCTCGGCGGCGGCGAGCGCGGCCTTGACGTCGGCGTCGAAGCGCTGCGGGGCGTTCATGCGCTCGCGCAGGGCGTCCCAGTCGCCGTAGACCGAGTCGAAGTCCTCGCGGCGGTCGCCGGTGCGGCCGGTGGTGTCGATCTCCACGTGCAGGTCGGTGCGGCCGGACGACTCCAGCCCGCCGTCGGGTTCCTGCCAGGGACGGCCCTGGAGCACCGCGTCCTCGCGGGCCAGGCCGGTCGCGGGGTCGGCGAGGGCGGCGACGTGCGCGCTCAGGCGGGGGTCGAGCCACGGTTCGCCGCGCTTGAGGTACTCGGGGTAGATGGTCAGGCGTTCGCGCAGCTCGAAGCCCGCGGCGGCGGTCCTGGCGGCCAGCTCGTCGATCTGCGGCCAGGGACGCTCGGGGTTGACGTGGTCGGGCGTGAGCGGTGACACGCCGCCCCAGTCGTCGATGCCCGCGCGCAGCATCAGCGCGTACTGGTCGTCGACCAGGTTGGGCGGCGCCTGGATGCGCGCCTTGGGCCCGAGGACGAGCCGGGTGACCGCGATGGTGGCGGCCAGCTCCTCCAGCTCGGCGTCGGGCGTGCCGCGCATCTTGGTGTCGGGCTTGGCGCGGAAGTTCTGGACGATCACCTCCTGGATCGCCCCGTACTCGCGCATCGTCCGGCGGATCGCGAAGATCGCGTCGACGCGTTCGGCGGGCGTCTCGCCGATGCCGATGAGGATCCCGGTGGTGAACGGCACGTTGGTGCGGCCGGCGTCCTCCAGCACGCGCAGCCGCACGGCGGGGTCCTTGTCCGGGGACCCGAAGTGCGGGCCGCCCTTCTCGCTGAACAGCCGTGTCGCGGTGGTCTCCAGCATCATGCCCATGGACGGCGCGACCGGCTTGAGCCGCTGGAAGTCGCGCCAGGACATCACCCCGGGGTTGAGGTGGGGCAGCAGCCCGGTCTCCTCCAGGACCCGGATGGCCATCGCCCGCACGTACGACAGGGTGTCGTCGTAGCCGTGCGCGTCGAGCCACTCGCGGGCCTGCCGCCAGCGGTCCTCGGGCTTGTCGCCGAGGGTGAACAGGGCCTCCTTGCAGCCGAGCGCGGCGCCCTGGCGGGCGATCTCCAGCACCTCGTCGGGGCTGAGGTACGGGGCGTCCAGCCGGTGCGGCACGGTGGCGAACGTGCAGTAGCCGCAGCGGTCCCGGCACAGGCGGGTCAGCGGGATGAAGACCTTGCGGCTGTAGGTGATGATCCCGGGCCGTCCGGCGGCGGCCAGGCCGGCGTCGCGGGTCCGGGAGGCGTGGTCGAGCAGGTCGTCGAGCCGCGCGCCACGGGCGTGCAGCAGGGTGGTGGCCTCGTCGAGGTCGAGCGTCTTGCCGTCGCGTGCCCGGGCGAGGGCCCGGCGGAGCGCGGAGTCCGTTACAGCACCAGCGTCCATGCAGGCACTCTATGCCAATCGTCATATTTCACGCCCATGGGGGCGGGGCGAAAAGACGCGACGAAGTGGGCAGCCCCGCGGGGCCCGCGCTTATTCCCGCCCGCCGCGACGATCCGGCGGCGGTCAGGGCGCCGCGGGCGCGGAATCGGCGTCCGGGACGCCGCGCACCAGCCCGGGACGGCCCGCGACCAGCGCGTCCGCCGAATCCCGCAGCGCCGCCAGGACGGCCCGCACCGAGGGTCGCACGTCCGCGCCGACGCGCGTCCACATCACCATGCGGCGGCTCACCCGGGCGTCGGCGATGTCGCGCACCACGATGCCCGCCTGGTCCTCGGCCAGCGCCAGGTCGGGCACGATCGCCGCCGCGCCGCCGTGCGCGATCACCGCGAAGATCACCAGCAGGTCGTTGGACCGGTACCGCACCACCGGCCGGTAGCCGCCGAGCTCCACGCAGGTGCGTTCCAGCAGGTCGGCGTGGTTGGTGCCGACGTGACCGGTCGCCCACACCTGCTCGGTGAGCTCGGCCATGCGCACCGGGCCGGGACGGGCCGCCAGCGGGTGCCCGGCGGGCAGCGCGATCCGCATCGGCTCGCTGACCAGCACCTCGGCGTTCAGCTCGGGGCGGCGGGGCCGGGGCAGGTGGGTGTACTCGTCGGTCAGCACCAGGTCGATCTCGCGCAGCACCAGCGCCTGCAGCACCCGCGCGAACTCCTCGTCGACCACCTCGACGATCAGCTCGGGATGGTCGGCGGCCAGGCGCGGCAGGACGGGGGCGACGACGTGCAGCAGCGCCGTCTGGAACGCCACGGCGCGCACGGTGCCCGCGACCCGGCCGCTGGCGGCCAGGGCCTCCTCCTCGGCGCGCTGCGCGCTGGCCAGCAGCGTCTCGGCGTGCCCGGCCAGGACCTCGCCCGCCTCGGTCAGCCGCAGCCGCCGTCCGGCCCGTTCCACCACGGGCACGCCCACCTCGCGCTGCAGCTGCGCGAGCTGCTGGGACACCGCGGACGGGCTGTAGCCGAGGGCGTCGGCGACCGCGCTGACGGTCCCGCGCAGCTTGAGCTCCCGCAGCACCCGCAGCCGCCCCAGATCCAACATAGTGAAGAGATTCTTACATAAACGCTGCAGAAATAGTCGCTGGACCTGAATGTTGGACTCAGTCAAACTGATGGTGCGCCCGGAAAGGACGGCGAGACCCGCCACCGGAACCGCTGGGACGGCCGACCCCGTCCACCCGGGCCTGCGCGCGAACGAGCCCCCGGCCAGGGCCCACGTATCCCCCCGCAACGATCGAAGGGTCTTCCGATGCTCTACGTGTTCATCGCCATCGCCGTCCTGGGAGTGGCCGGCTCGCGGTTCGGCGCCGACAGCAGGGACGGGCTCGACTGGGCCCCGGACAACTTCTGGCTGCGGCGGCGCCGCACCGCCCGCGCCCTCAGAACCGCCGGTAGTCCCGTACGGGCAGACGGGGACCGCGTCGCGGCCGACCGCCGCCGAACGGCGCCAGCAGCCGGGTGACGCGATGGCGGTGCCCCGCGTACGGTTCCAGCAGTTCGAGCATGCCGGCGTCGTCGACCTCGCGGCCCGTCAGGGCCCGGCCCACCAGCCCGGGCAGGTGGTAGTCGCCGACCGAGACGGCGTCGGCGTCGCCCACGGCGCGCTGGCGCACCTCGGCGGCCGTCCACGGCCCGATGCCCGGCAGGGAGCACAGCCGCCGCTCGGCGGGGTCCTCCTCCAGCCGGGCGGCGACGCGGGCGGCCCCGATGATCGTCCGGGCGCGGACCGGCTCGGCGCCGGAGCGGTGCCACTCCCACGACGGGATCCGGGCCCAGACCTCCGGCGGCGGCGGGACGCGCATGGGCCCGCCCGGCAGCCCCTCGGTGGCGGGCGCGGGCTCCCCGAACCGCCGCAGCAGGTAGCCCCAGGCCCGCCACGCCTCGGCGGCCAGCACCTTCTGCTCCAGCACCGCCGGGACGAGCGCCTCGAACACCCGTCCCGTCCGGCCGATGCGCAGCCCCGGCCGGAGCCGGACCGCCTCCCGCACCACCGGGTGCCGGGCCTCGAACCCTTCGGTGACGTCGCCCGCCCCGAGCAGGTCGGGCACGCCGTCGAGCAGCCATCCCGCGCCCGGCCCCCAGGCCGTGGCGTCGACGACGCCGTGCCGCATGCGCAGGCGCAGCGTGCCCGGCCCGTCAGGGGTCAGTGAGGCGCGCCAGACCGCGCCGTCCGCGTCGACGCGGAACGCGGGGTCGTGCGGGCCGCGCCGGAGCGGATCCAGCGTCGTCCGCAGGTCGAGCGGCCACGGCGGCCGCCAGTGACGCACCCTTCCAGCCAACGCCCCGGCCGGGGCACGCGCAACCACCGGCTCAGGCGTCGGTGGAGAAGCGGACCGCGGTGGGCGGCAGCTCGATGCCCGGCCAGACCCGCAGGCCGCCGCGCAGCTCGTTGCCCGGCCCGACGACGGCGCCGTCGCCGAGGACGACGCCGTCCAGCACCGCGCCCGGCCCGACCCGCGCGCCGCGGCTGAGCACCGAGTCGCGCACCGTGGCGCCCTCGGCGACGAAGGCCTCGTCCAGCAGGACGCTGCCGGACACCGTGGCGCCCGCCTCCACCACCGCGCCGCGCCCCACGGTGGTGCCGCCGCGCACCACCGCGCCCGGCGACACGACCGCCCGGTCGAGGACGAGCCGCTCGCCCGGCGCGCCCGGCATGGCGGACGAGGCCATGCGCCCTAGCACCAGGTCGCACGAGCCCTGCACGAACGCCTGGGGCGTGCCGACGTCCAGCCAGTAGCCGGGCTCGACGTAGCCCATGACCACGGCCCCGGACGCGATGAGGCCGGGGAACGTCTCGCGCTCCACCGACACCACGGTGTCGGCCGGGATGGTGTCGATCGCCGAGCGGCGGAACACGTAGCAGCCCGCGTTGACCCGGTTCGTCACCGGATGCGGGGTCTTCTCCAGGAACGCGGTGACCCGGCCTTCGTCGTCGGTGGGCACGCACCCGAACCGGGACGGGTCGTCGACCTCGGTCAGGTGCAGCGTGACGACGGCGTCGGTCTTCTCGTGCAGCTGGACCTGCGCCCGCATGTCGTGCCCGGACAGGATGTCGCCGTTGAGGATCAGCACGGGATCGCCGGGCCCGCACGTCAGCGCCCGCGCCGCGTTGCGGATCGCCCCGCCCGTGCCCAGCGGCTCGTCCTCGCTGACGTAGACCAGGTCGACGCCGTGGGCGCGGTGCCCGAACGCGGCCTCGAACATCTCCGCGCGGTAGGAGGTGGCGAACACGATCCGCTCGACGCCCGCCGCGTGCGCGCGGGCGAGCTGGTGGGCGAGGAACGGCACCCCGGCCGTGGGAAGCAGCGGCTTCGGCGTGGAGATGGTCAGCGGACGCAGCCGGGTGCCCTGCCCCCCGACCAGCAGAATGGCTTCCAACAGGCTCCTCCCCAAACAGGCCGGTTCCGCGTCCCGGCTCCCACGGCGTCAGGTCCGAGCGAGCCTAGTGGCACCGCGCGCGAAGGGCGAGGTCGGCATTTTCACGTGGAGGAGGCGCCCCGGGCGTCGGCGTACTGCTCGACGGCGCGCCGGTAGCACGCCAGGTGGGCCTCGGCGGAGGAGATCCAGGTGAAGCGGCGGGCGCGCGCGAACGCGGCCTCGGCCAGGGAGGCGCGGCCCGCCGGGTCGTCGATCAGCGCGGCCAGCGCCTCGGCGATGCCGTCGGCGTCGGGCTCGGTGTAGGCGACGGCGTCGCCGCCGACCTCGGGCAGCGGGCCGCGCCGCGTCGTCAGGACCGGCGCGCCGCAGGCCATGGCCTCCAGCACCGGCAGGCCGAAGCCCTCGCCGCGGCTGGGCAGGGCCACCGCCAGCGCGCCGCCGAAGAACCCCGGCAGCGCCGACCACGGCAGATACCCCGGGCGGACGAGCTTGAGGTGCTGCGGGACCGTGGCCAGGGCGGCGTCCACCTCGTCGTCCCAGCCGCCGCTGCCCGCCAGCACCAGCGCGGGCGGCTCCTCGCGGTCGGCGCACGCCTTGACCCAGCCGCGGATCAGGTTCGGCACGTTCTTGCGCGGCTCCAGCGCGCCCAGGTAGGCGACGTACGGGCGGCCGTGCAGGCCGAGCCGGTCGGAGACCTGCTTGGTCTCCTGCTCCGACGGGCGGTGGAACAGCTCGTGGTCGACGCCGTGGTAGGCCACGTCGATGTGGGACGGGTCGGCGTCCAGCACCCGCACCAGCTCGTCACGGGTGGCGCGGGACGGCACGACCAGCCGGGTGGCACGCTTGGCCGCCGTGCGGGTCGCCGACTTGATGTAGGTGGCGCGGATCGGGTCGTCCACGCCCGGCTCGGCGAACAGCGTCACGTCGTGGATGGTCACCACCGTCGGCAGGCCCGCCGACATGGGAATGGTGTAGGCCGGGACGTGCAGCACGTCGGCCTCCACCTGCCGCGCCACGTACGGCAGGCCGCTCTGCTCCCAGGCCAGGCGGGACGCCCGGTGCGCCAGCGCCGCGGGCCCGGGCACGATGCGGGCGCCGGGCACCAGCTCGGCGTAGCGGCGCTCGTCGGCGCGCTGGCAGGCCACCGCGAGATCGGCGCCGAGCGTGTGCAGCGCCCCGAGCAGGCCGTCGACGTACCGGCTGAGCGCGCCGCGGTCCGCGGGCACTGCGGTGGCGTCGAGCAGAATCCGATGCGTCACGGGTCCACCCCTATTCCGGTTCGGTGGAAGTGACGGGGATCACTCCTCCCCCGAAAGCCTACGCCCACCGCGGCGCGGGACGGCTCCCACGCCGCCTGTGGACATCCGTCGCGGGCCCGGCGCACCGCACCGGTCCCGGCTTCCCTCTCCGACGCCGGGAGCGACCGGCCGGTTCACCACGCCCTCATGGATCAACGTAGCGCGGACCCGGGGCGGATCAGCGCTTGCGCGCGTGGATCAGCACGATGCTGCCGCGCTCGTTGGGGGCGCGCCGGTCGGCCAGGGCCACCAGCGGGGCCAGCGGCGCGGCGGCGTTGAAGCCCACGCGGCCGCCGTAGGCCGACAGCGACAGGTACAGCCGCTCGGCGGCGGCGGTGCGGAACTGGTAGGAGTGCCGCACCAGGTCCAGGCCGCGCTCGTCCATCAGGCGGCGCAGCGTGTCGTGGGTGTAGGTGTGCTGGACGTGGTATTTGGCCTTGTGCGCGTCGCGCAGCTTGGGCCAGGCGTCGGCGCGGCTGAGCACGTCGGCGGACATGAAGATCTCGCCGCCGGGCTTGAGCACCCGGGCCATCTCGTCCAGGGACGTCCCGCCGTCGTCGAAGTGCTCGATGGCGCAGACGGACAGGACCGCGTCGAAGGTGCCGTCGCCGAACGGCAGCCGCAGCGCGTCGCACTCGACGAGCGCGGGGGCGTCGGCGAGGGTCCGCCCGTACAGCATCTTCTTGCGGGACAGGTCGATCGACACGGCCTGGGCGCCGCGCCTGCGGGCCCGTCCGGCCCAGTAGCCGTCACCGCCGGCCACGTCCAGGACGCGCCTGCCGCGCAGGTCGCCGCCCATCCAGTCGAGCAGCGTCCCCGCCTCGCGGTACCGGCACACGTGCACCTGGTGCCCCATGAAGGCGACCACATCGGAGAGTTTCATCGTCAGCCCACAATAGGGCGCCTCGGCGGCGCCCGGGGTGCGGCCAGGAGAAACGCGCTGGCGGCCAGCACAGACTCCGGTCGCCCAAGGGTTTCGTGGGAACGCGCCCGCGAGCGCGGACCCGTCGGGTCCGCCGCCCGGTTCGCCTAATCTGGGCCGGGTGAATGTGAAGGCCGCCGCGACGCGGGTGGTGCGGGTCCTGCTCGTGCTGCTCGCCCTGGGCTTCTGCGCGTACAGCCTCGTCTCCCGGTGGGACGAGACCGTACAGGCGTTCCGGCAGATGTCGTGGGCGACGCTGGCGGGCGCGTTCGCGGTCGGCCTGGCCGGGTTGTTCGCCTGGATGGTGGCCTGGCGGGCGCTGCTGGGCGGGCTGGGGTCGCCGCTGCCGCTGCGGGCGGCCTTCCGCATCAACGCCGTGTCCCAGCTCGGCAAGTACGTGCCGGGCAAGGTGTGGGCGATCGTCACCCAGGTGGAGATGGGCCGGGCCTACCAGGTGCCGCGGCTGCGCAACTTCAGTTCCGTGCTGCTGGCGGTCGCCACGACGTGCGCGTGCGGCCTGGCCGTCGCGTCGGTGACGCTTCCGCTGACCTCGCAGGCGGCGCGCGACCGCTACTGGTGGCTGTTCCTGCTGGCGCCCGTGCTGCTGGGCGCGCTGCACCCGCGCATCGTCACCTGGTGCCTGAACACGGCTTTGCGCCTGGTGCGCAGGCCGCCGCTGGAGCACCCGGTCAGCCTGGGCGTGACGCTGCGCGCCATCGCCTGGACGATGCTGGCCTGGGCCCTGTTCGGCGTGCACACCTGGCTGCTGTGCGCGGCCGTGGGCGGCGACGGGGCGGGCCTGCCGTTCGCGGCGACGGGCGCCTACGCGCTGGCGTTCGTGGCCGGGTTCCTGGTCTTCATCGCGCCGGGCGGCATCGGCGCCCGCGAGGCCGCGCTGGTGCTGGCGCTGTCGTCGTCGCTGCCCGCCGGGGCGCCGATCGTGGTGGCGATCGCGTCCCGGGTGCTGCTGACCGTCGCCGACCTGGTGAACGCCGGTGTCGCGCTGCTGCTGGCCCGTCCGGCGGCGGGTCCGGCCGCGGGGTCGGCCGCGGCCGCCGAGGAGCGGCCGCACATCCCTCCGCGTGACGGAGGTAACGGGAATGAATCTCGCCCGGAGCGTCTTGTGCCGGGTACGCAACCGACTAAGGAGTGATCGTGACCGCGCCCATCACCGTCACCGACGACACGTTCGAGGAGAAGGTCCTCAAGAGCGACCTGCCCGTGCTGGTGGACTTCTGGGCCGACTGGTGCGGTCCGTGCAAGATGGTCGCTCCCGTGCTGGACGAGATCGCCAAGGAGTACGCCGGCCGGCTGACGATCGCCAAGATCGACGCCGACGCCAACCCGCAGACCGGGATCAAGTACGGCGTGATGAGCCTGCCGACGCTCAACCTCTACAAGAACGGCGAGGTCGTCGAGCAGATCGTCGGCGCCAAGCCCAAGCGCGCGCTGCTGAAGGCCATCGACCCGCACCTGTGAGGGCTCAGGACCACGTGCCCGTGAGCGTCTCCAGGTAGGCGGCCCACACGGGTTCGTGGTCGACCGGGCGGACGCCGGAGCGCAACCGCTCCGGCTCCCCCGGCGCGTAGAAGCGTTTGAGGGCGTCGGCCAGGGAGCCCGGGTCGTCGGGTTCGCAGACGAGCCCGTCCACACCGTCGCGTACCTGGTCGGCGAAACCGCCCACGCGCGTGGCGATGACGGGGACGCCGTGCTCGTAGGCCATCCACACGTTCTGCGACGCCGTTGCCGACCGGTAGGGCAGGACGAGCGCGTCGGACGCGGCGAACAGGGCCGGTACGTCCGCGGCGGGCACGTACCCGGGACGCAGCTCCACCCGCCCGCTCAACCCCAGTTCGGTGATGAGCGCACGGGTCTCCTCCAGCCCGCCCCAGAACTCCCCGGCCACGGTCAGCGACACGTCGTCCGGGCCGTTGGCGAGCGCCCTCAGCAGCACGTCCAGGCCCTTGTAGGGACGGACGATCCCGAAGAACAGCAACCGGCGGCGCACGCCGTCGTCCTGCGCGACCGCGACCGTGGGCGTGGGCAGGTGCGCGGGCATCTCCGCCACGCGCACGGGACGGGACGCCAGCTCACGCGCCAGCACCCCCTGCTGCTCGGAGTGGACGAGCACCCCGTCCACACGGCGCAGCAACGCCTTCATCAGTGGACGGTCGTAGGGCTTGCGCTCGTGCGGCAGCACGTTGTGGCACAACGCCACCACACGCGCCCGCCCCCGCAGACCCTTGAGGATGCCCAGGTACGACGGCACCTGCACGGGGCTCAGCACGGCCAGCACCACCAGGTCGCAGGCACGCAGGGTCCGGCCCGTACGCCACCAGCCGTCGGGGCGCCGCCAGTCGAGACGGCGGCGCGTGCCGGGGAACGGCTCGCCCTCGGGCTCGGAAATCGTCTGCTGCCCCGGGTACAGGAACGCCGGGTACTGCGCGCGCCACGACTCGATGACGACCGAGTGCCCGGCCGCGGACAGCCGGTGCGCCAGCTCGG
The DNA here is from genome assembly GCF_039536785.1 of Actinomadura miaoliensis. Classification (NCBI taxonomy): domain Bacteria; kingdom Bacillati; phylum Actinomycetota; class Actinomycetes; order Streptosporangiales; family Thermomonosporaceae; genus Actinomadura; species Actinomadura miaoliensis. Next base: position 33,804 of record NZ_BAAAZG010000047.1, on the reverse strand, counting down.
TGGTGTGGTGGGCGCCGCCCCCCTTGTAGGGGAACGCGGGCCCCACGATGGCGATCCTCATATGGCGATCCTCATGCGCCGATCCTCACGCGCCGGTCCTCATGCGCCGCCGCTCTCAGGTGTCGCCGCGCGAACGCACGATCAGGTCGGCCAGCAGCGCCAGCGAGGCGATGAGCAACCCGGTGATGAAAATCATCACGGTGTTGTTGGCGAAGTACCCGAAGTGCACGACCATGTCGAACACGCCCTTGACGAAGCCGATGCCCAGCAGCCACAGCGCGGGCGGCATCAGCACCTTCAGCGGGTTGAAGTACATCACCATCCGCAGCACCTGCAGGATGTAGCGGTAGGCGTCCTTGGTGAAGTGGAACTTGGACTTGCCGGCCCGCTTGGCGTAGTCGATCGGCACGTACCGCACCGGGTGCTGGTTCGACAGGAACGCGATCGTGATCGTGGTGACGCAGGAGAACCCGGGCGGCAGCAGCCGCAGGTAGGGCAGCGACACCTCGCGGCGGAACGCCCGCAGCCCCGAGTTCAGATCGGGGATCTTCGTGTTGGTGAGCCGCTCGGCGACCTTGCGGATGAACCACTTGGCGGGCACGCGCAGCAGCTTGTGCGTGCCCTCCTCGGTCTTGCGGGCGCCGACCACCTGGTCGACGGCCGGGTCGGAGTCGAGGATCTCGACCAGCTCGGGGATGCGCTCGTTCGGGTAGGACATGTCGGCGTCGGTCCACACCACGATGTCGCCGCGCGCCTGCTGGGTGCCGATGCGCCGCACGGTGCCCGAGCCGCTGTTGTGCTGGAACGCCATGATGCGCATGTTCGGGAAGCGGGGCTCGGCCTCCCGCAGGCGTTCCAGGGTCGCGTCGGTGGAGCAGTCGTCGACGGCCAGCAGCTCGTAGGACTGGCCGCTGTTGTCCATCGCCTTGCAGATGCGTTCGACCTCGTCGATGACGTGGTCCTGCTCGTTGTAACACGGCAGGACGATCGTCACGTGGACGCGTTCGGGAGGGACCGTGGGCTCGGGCTCGGTGCTCACGCAGGGCGAGGATACTCCCATGGGCGGTGCGCGGCGGCCATCACGCGTGTGCGCGGCACCGCCGTCACGGCCGGTCCGGCACGGCCATCCACACGTTGACGGTCAGGCCCCAGGTGCCCGTCGGCCCCCGCGTCAGGGTGCGTTGGTCCTGGCGGGTGCGCAGTTCCAGCACGTGGACCGCCTGCCCGTACGGCGTCACGTTCGCGGCCTCGCCGCCGATGACCACCGGCCGCCGTCCCGCGTCGTAGATCTTCCGCACGACGCGGGCGACGTCGCCCGGACCGGCGTCGGGCACCGTCCGCGCGGTGGGCAGCCCGCACATGCCGCGGACGACCTGCGAGAAACGGTCGGCGGTGGCGCGTTCGACGATCACCACCGAGCGTCCCGGGCCGATCCGCTCGCACATCCCGCGCACGGCCGCCACCTCGCCCTGCTCGGTGCGCGCCACCATGTACCCCGCCGACATGATCACGATGGGGGCGAGAACGAGCACCGCCGTCCCCGCGGCGAACGCCCGGACGGCGCGCGGCCCGTATCCGACGCGGCGGACGCGGCGCAGCCCCCAGGCGGCCGCCCACAGCGCGAGCAGCAGCATCCCGGGGATGACGACGGCGATGAGACGCCGCGACGCCCACGGATGGTCGGGGGTGATGGCGGGACGCAGCAGCGTCGTCACGGTCGTCCACGCCAGGACCGCGAACGGCAGCACCCACTCGGGCGAACGCCCCCGCAGCAGGCGGCGGACCAGCAGGGCCGCGCCGAAGGCGGCCAGCAGCGCCGCGGGCACGCCGATGTACCAGACGACCCAGTGGTAGGACAGCTCGGAGTACTGGCGGGTGCCGTCGATGGGCAGGTGGTTGATGCGCTGCACCTGCTCGATGAAGTGGACGTTCAGCCGGTCGTCGGCGTTGCGCGGCTCGCGGCGGACGGTCTGGAACAGCGGGCGGGCGGCGAACGCGACCACGACCAGGACGGTGAGCACGGCGGCGGCGTCCGGCAGCCGTCCGCGCGCCACCGCCGCGCCGGCGTGCCGCAGCCGGCGGCCGGTGACGTCCCAGCGCAGCGCGACGACCATGAGCAGGGTGGCGCCCACCAGCGCCGTCGCCATCAACAGCAGCGGGTTCAGCGACGCGTGCAGGTACTTCAGGTAGGGGCGGGACAGGACGAACCCTTCGACGAGCCCCGCGCCGACCCCGGCGAGCAGCCCCAGCCCCAGCGGCCATCCGGTGCGGCGCGCGCAGCCCATCAGCAGCCCGGCGAACACGACCACCGGCAGCACGTCCCGCAGCGCGTCGATGCGCACCAGCACGATGAGACCGAACGCCAGCCCGGCAAGGAACGCCTGCGTCCGCACCTGGCGGCGCCGCGCGTCGTGCAGCAGCGCCAGGCCGCCGAGCAGCAGCACCAGGGCGGGAAGCTCGCTGTAGGTGGAGCGCGACACCCACAGCATGGGCAGGCTCAACGCGAGCGCCGCCGCGCCCAGCGGCGCCCAGTTCGGCCCCACCAGACGGGCCGTCAGCCCCCCGAACGCCACCACCGCGCAGGCGCCGAGAAGGGGGGCCATAAGCAGCATCCCGTGCGTCCCGGCGATCCAGCCGCCCAGCGCCAGGATCAACGGCAGGCCCGCCATGAACTGAGGGACGACGTCGTCGCCCCTCTGGTAGAAGGCGGGGCTGTCGTAGCGCAGCGCGGGGTCTCCCCCGCCGAACGCCCACCGCATCTGCGGGATCGGCAGGGACCCGTGGTCCTTCAGCCAGGTCGCGAACTGCACGTACGACGCGGGGTCGCGGCGCACGATGATCTGCTCGGCGTTCATGACGATCTGGAAGACCAGGAAGACGACGCCGACCGCGAGCACGCCCCCGGCCGCCCACCAGGACACCGGGCGCGCCTCGTCCGTCTCTTCGTGAGGCGCGCGCAGGCCGAACCACAGCACCGCCGCCGCGGCCGCCGCGAACAGCGCGATGGCCGGTACCGGACGGAAGATCCCCGCCAGCAGCAACGGCAGGGACACCGCCAGCCAGGCCACGACCAGCAGCGCCGGGACCACGCTGACCCGCGCAAGGACGCGGCCGGCGCTCATCGGGTTCTCCTTGGTGGGTTCATCGGAGCGGAGCGTAGCGGGGCGGTCGTACCGGGGCGGAACGAACCGGACGGGCACGCCGTGATCACCGAACAGCCGGGTGTTCGGCGCCGCTGGTTCTACGCTCGGGTCACATGACCGAGATCGGACCCGTGGAACTCCTCCGGCGGCGCGTGGACGACGACCCGTCGCGTCCCCTGGTGACCTTTTACGACGACGGCACCGGCGAGCGCGTCGAACTGTCGGCCCGCACGTTCGACAACTGGGTCGCCAAGACCGCGAACCTGCTGGTCGACGGGCTGGGCGCGCAGCCGGGCGACCGCGCGGTGCTGATGCTGCCGGCGCACTGGCAGACCGCCGTGTGGCTGATGGCGTGCTGGTCGGCGGGCGTGGTGGCCGAGCCGGTCCCGATGCCGGGGGCCGAACCGCCGGACGCCGAACCGGCCGCCCCGTCCGGGCCGTACATCCTGGTGGCCGCCGGGGAGGTGCTCGACGACACGGACGCCGAGGAGATCGTCGGGCTGTCGCTGCACGCGCTCGGCGGCCCGCTGGCCGACTGCCCGCCCGGCGTGCTCGACTACGCGGTCGAGGTGCGCGCGTACGGCGACCGGTTCACGCCTGACCCGTCGGTCACTCCTGACCACCCGGCACTCACCATACCCGGGAGGCGTGTGACAAAAACCACACTCAGTGGGGCAGGCGTGACATACGAGGCGCTGGCGGCGGCGGAGAAATGGGGGCTCGACGCGGGCGACAGGATCCTGGTTGACATGCCCTTCACCACACTGCAGGGGGTTCTGTGCGGGCTGGTCGCCCCACTAGCCTCGGGTGCTTCCGTCATAATCCAACGAAACTTCGACGAAGCAGCCGTAGATCGCCGAGTGATCCTGGAGCATGTGACGGCGGTGGCCGGCCTCTCCGGATGGAATGACGCAACCGGGTCCGTACGCCGCCTCCTTTGACCTAACCTCTCCCTAGTTTCCGACCCCTGAGGGGCGGCAGAGCCCCACCACGGAGCCGATGAACAGCAACCCGATGTACATGGAGTACGTCGACGACGCCGAGCTGCAGCCCGAGCCGGCGCGTCGACGCGGCTGGCGCGTCCTGGGCTGGGTGTCCATCGGAATGTCGGTGGCCATGGTCGTCGGAAGCCTGACCGCGTACGGCTTCTACCGCAAGGCGTTCGGCAACATCGCGCACGAGGACACCGACGCGCTGGTCGGCCCGAACAGGCCGAAGAAGCTCAACAACGCGATGAACATCCTGCTGCTCGGGTCGGACACCCGCGAGGGCGCCAACGCCAAGTACGGCCGCAGCATGCAGAAGGAGCCGCCGCGCTCGGACACCATGATCCTGCTGCACCTGTCACCGGGCGGCGGCCAGGCGATCGGGGTGAGCTTCCCCCGCGACCTGATGATCCCCATTCCGTCCTGCAAGACCAAGGACGGCCAGACGACCCCGGCCCAGTCGATCGGGCAGATCAACTCCTCCTTCACCTTCGGCGGCGCGTCCTGCACGGTGAAGACCATCGAGCACTTCACCAAAATCCACATCGACCACTTCGTGCAGGTCGACTTCAACGGATTCAAGGCCATCACCAAGGCCGTCGGCGGCGTCGAGGTGTGCCTGCCCAAGGCCGTCAACGACCCCAAGGCCAAGCTCCGGCTGCCCGCGGGCAAGCAGACCATCCAGGGCGAGGACGCGCTGGCGTACGTGCGCGCCCGCTACAGCCTCGGCAACGGCTCCGACACCGACCGCATCAAGCGCCAGCAGAAGTTCATGGGCTCGCTGGCCAACAAGGCGATGAGCGCGGGCGTGCTCACCAACCCGAGCCGGCTGTGGTCGCTGATCAGCGCGAGCACCAAGTCGCTGACCACCGACAGCGACCTGACCCCGCAGGTGATGATGCAGATCGCGCAGGGCATGCAGGGCATGACGTCCGGCAAGCTGCGCTTCGTCACCGTGCCGTCCGGCGCGTACGCGCCCGACCCCAACCGGCTGGCGCTCAGCCAGCCCGCCGCCAACCAGCTGTTCAGCGCGCTGCGCAACGACAAGACCGTGCCGACCCAGCAGCGCAAGCAGCCCTCCGCCGCGCCCAAGATCCCGCCGAGCCAGATCCGGGTGCGCGTCTACAACGCCAGCGGCATCGACGGCCAGGCCCGCCGAGTCGCCGACGACCTGGAGGAACAGGGCTTCCAGGTCAGCGTGGGCGGCAACGAGACGACCTCGCGCACCACCAAGGTGCTGTACGGTTCCGGTGCCGACCAGCAGGCCCAGACGGTGGCGGGCCTCATCGCCACCAACCCCAAGCCCGGCCCGCGCACCAGCGGCGCCGTTCCCGGCGTGGTCGACCTGGTGGTCGGTTCGGACTGGGAGGCGCTGAAGACCGCCCAGGGCGTCCAGACCGGCATCCCGCGCCAGCAGGGCGAGGTCCGGGCGACCGACGACATCTGCAAGGAATGACCTCCGCACGGTACTAGGGAGACCCCGCACCCCGGCTCATGACTGATCCGACCAGGCCGAGCGCAGCTCCGCAGACCGACCCCGACCCGACCGCGACACCGGACACCGGGGGCGGCCCGCCCGCGCCCGGCCAGTTCGGCGACGCGACGTCCGACGCGCCGGGCACCCCGCCCGGTCACGCCGTGCCACCTGTGACCGGCCACACGCCCCCGTACGGCACGCCCCCCGCCGGCGCCGACGCGCCCGCCTCCGCCGCGACGCCGACCGAGGCCACGGGACCGCTCCAAATGGCCCCGCCCACAGCGACCGCTCCCCCGGCGGCCCCCGACCGTACGGTCGAGCTCCCACCGGACGTGGCCTTCGCCCACGCCGCCGGTACCTCACACGGTGGTCCGCAGACGTCTCCCCAGACCACGGCGGACATCGCCTCCAGCCCTCTCCCCACGGTCTCCGACCAGACCGCTGCGGGTGGCGAACACGCACCCACGAGCGCTGAGCAGGCCCCGGCAGGTGGCGAATACGAGGGGTTCACCCACGCAGGCGCGACGCTGCGACGTGGCGGCGCGGCGGCGTCCGCTCAGACCACACAGGACGGCTTCTCCGGGGCTCATCCCACGCTTTCCGACCAGACCGCAGGCGGCGGCCGACACCGCGACACCACCACCCCCGCAACGCCACACGCGGGCACGACACCACGGGCGGCGTTCGGACAGACCGCGGTCGAGGACTCCTCCGGAGCCCATACCGCACTCTCCGAACAGACCCCCGGCGGCGGCCGACACCGGGACACCGCCAACGCCCCCGCAACGCCACACGCAGGCACGACACCACGGGCGGCATTCGGGCAGACCGCGGTCGAGGATTCCTCCGGAGCCCATCCCGCGGTTTCCGAACAGCCCCTGGGCGGCGGCCGGCACCGCGACACCACCACCCCCGCAACGCCACACACAGGCACGACACCACGGGCGGCGTTCGGACAGACCGCGGTCGAGGATTCCTCCGGGGCCTATCCTGCGCCTTCTGACCAGGGCGCGGGCGGCGGCCGGCACGGGGCGTTCGCCCAGGCCGGTGGGTATGGTGGCGTGGCCTCACGGGACGCCGCGTCCTCGGGCGGGTACCCGGTGGTGTCCACGGGCGGTCACGCGGTGGTGTCCGCGGACGCGGCCGGTGCGCCGGGCGGGGGCAAGACGGGGGCGGCGCCGCGCCGCAAGGAGCGCGACCCGTTCTTCGACAACGCCAAGTTCCTGGCGATCCTGCTGGTGGTGGTCGGCCACTCGATCGCGGGCCTGATGGACGTGCCGCTGGCCAAGGCGCTGTACGTCTTCATCTACATGTTCCACATGCCGTTGTTCATCGTGATCACCGGCTACTTCTCGCGGAACTGGTCGGCCTCGCCGGGCAAGGCGCGCAAGCTCATCACCAACGTCGGCGTGCCATATGTCGTGTTCGAGACGGCCTACTCCACCTACGACTGGCTGGTCGGGCGCAACGAGCTGGAGATCAGCCTGCTCAACCCGTACTACCTGACCTGGTTCCTGTGCGCGCTGTTCATGTGGCGGCTGTCCACCCCGGTGTGGCAGCAGATCCGCTGGCCGCTGGCGGTGGCGGTGGGCTTCTCGCTGATGTCGTACATGAGCCCGATGGGCGGCACGTTCGACATCCACCGGGTGATCGGGCTGCTGCCGTTCTACGTGCTGGGGCTGATGCTGCGGCCCGAGCACTTCGAGATAGTCAAGCGGCCGGTGTCGCGGGTGGTGGGCCTGTTCGTGCTGGCGGGCGGGCTCGGCTGCGCCTACCTGGCCATGGACCACATGTCCCGCAAGTGGCTCTACTGGAAGGACCCCCACGACAAGCTGGGGGTGGACAACGTCACCGGCACCGCCATGCGGCTGGCCATGTTCGCCTGTGCGATGGTGCTGGTGTTCGCCTTCCTGGCGATCGTGCCGCGGCGCCGGACGTGGTTCACCAAGCTCGGCGCCTACACCCTGTACGCCTACCTGCTGCACGGCTTCTACACGCGGCTGCTGAGTTTCCTCGGCTGGTGGGACCTGGACTGGATGAACACCACCCCGGGCGTGCTGGCGGTGATCGTGTTCGGGCTGGTGGTGGGCACGCTGCTGTGCACCAAGCCAGTGGTGCGGTGCATGAGCTGGGCACTGGAGCCCAAGATGACGTGGGCGTTCACGCGGTTCCGCCGCCTGGGCGGGGCCGCCGCCAAGGCCAAGGGCAGAGCGCCGCGGCCGCCGCAGGGCCCGCACGGCCCGCAGGGTCCGCCGAGCCCGGCGGGCTTCGCGGCGCCGGACGCGAAACCCGCCGAACCGGTCGTTCGTTAGCCCGGTTGGCTACGCTGCCAAAGTCCCCGTGCGCCGTTCCTCCGGCCCGGGTCATCCCTCCGCGTCCAGCGTCGGGCGCACCTTCGTCGGGAAAGCCGAGAGAACCTTGTCACCACTGTTGAGCGTCGTCGTTCCGTTCTACAACGTCGAGATGTACCTGCGGCCCTGCCTGGAGTCGATCGCGGGGCAGACCCTGCGCGACCTTGAGGTCATCATGGTCGACGACGGGTCGACCGACGGCAGCGCGACGATCGCCAAGGACTTCGCCGAGCGCGACGCGCGGTTCCGGCTCGTCCAGCAGGAGAACCAGGGGCTGGGCCCGGCGCGCAACGCGGGCGTCCCGCACGCCTCCGGCAAGTACCTGGCGTTCGCCGACAGCGACGACATCATTCCCCGCTACGCCTACGACCTGATGGTGTCGTCCCTGGAGGAGACCGGATCGGACATCGCGGCCGGCGCGGTGCGGCGGTTCGGGGTGGACGGGCTGACGCACTCGGGCGTCCACATGAAGATCTTCCCGGTGGAGCGCAAGCGCACCCACGTCCGCGAGTTCCCCGAGCTGCTGCGCGACCGCACGGCGTGGAACAAGGTCTTCCGCCGTTCGTTCTGGAACCAGCACGACTTCAAGTTCCCGGCCGGCCTGTACGAGGACGCGCCGGTGACGATCCCCGCGCACGTGCTGGCCAAGCGGGTGGACGTGCTGCACGAGGTCGTCTACCACTGGCGCGTGCGCGAGACCGGCGCCCGGTCCATCACGCAGCGGCGCACCGAGCCGGGCAACCTGGGCGACCGCATCCGCTCGGTGCGGTCGGCGTCGGAGTTCCTGGCCGAGCACGCGCCGGACCTGAAGGACCGCTACGACGCCTCGACGCTGCGCGACGACATCCGCATCTACGTCAACATCGTCGACCAGGGCGACGACCAGTACCGCGAGACGTTCTTCGACATCGTCAACGAGTTCCTCGACACCGTCGACCCGAAGCTGTACGACGACCTGCCCGCCATCGACCGGCTGAAGTTCCACGCGGTGCGGCAGCGGATGATGCCCGAGCTGGTGGAGATCGTGTCGTTCTCCAAGCGGCATCCCGAGCGCACCAGCGCGATCCGCCGCGACGGCGCGTCCGGCTGGTACGGCGACTACCCGTTCCTGGGCGACCCGCGCTTCCCCGACCGGCTGTTCGAGCTGTCGGAGAAGGAGCTGGAGCTGAAGACCGGCATCGACGAGGTGCTGTGGCGCGACGGGCGGCTGCGCATCGAGGGCCACGCCTACGTCGACCGGCTGAACGTGGCGTCCGCCGAGGACTCGGTGATCGAGATCGAGCTGCGCCGCCGGATGCTGCGGCTGTTCCCCAAGGTGATCCGTCCCAAGGTGGAGCGGGTGCGGCGCCCGGACGTGACGGCGGGCAGCGGGCAGGCCACCGCCGACCTGGACTGGTCGGGGTTCGCGTTCGAGCTGGACCCGGCCAAGCTGGGCTCGGGGCACGGCAACTGGCACGTGTACGTCACCGTGACCACGCACGGGGAGAAGCGGCGCGCGAGGCTCGCCGGTCCCAAGGGCGCCGGGTGGTGGCCCCCGGCGCACGAGGTGGCGCCGGGCCGCCAGGTCAAGCCCAAGTACACGCAGGCGCGCGAGCTGCTCATCGGCGTGCAGCCGATCCGCGCGCAGGTCACCGACGTGCGCGGCGGCAAGGGCACGGTCAAACTGACCGGGTGGGTGCGGCGCGAGGACGCGGTGTACGTGACCGGCGGGCAGCTGCTGGCGTCGTTCCGGCAGGGCAAGACCACGGTGAAGTTCCCGGTGAAGCACACCGGGTCGGGCACCGGGGGGCGGGTGGAGTTCACCGCGTCCATCGAGCTGGCCAAGCTCGCCGAGCAGACCGGCTCGGCCGAGGCGACGGTGACCGGCGACAGCATCGACTGGGACGTGTCGCTGAAGGCCAAGGGGCGCGGCAAGCTGCGCCTGGGCGTGGAGGCCGACCTGCTGGGGCTGCGCGAGACCGTGGCGGGCCGCGAGTACGACGTCATCAGCACCAAGTACGGCAACCTGACGCTGGTGGAGCGGGCGCCGCGGCTGGTGGTGACGGGCGTGCGCTGGCTGGAGGGCGCCACGATCGAGCTGACCGGCGCGTGCGCCGACCCCGAGACCCGGCCGGACCGGCTCGTCATGCGGCGGCGCCGCACGACCAGCAGGCACGAGGTGCCGCTGACGTGGGACGGGCCCGAGTTCACCGCGCTGCTGGACGCCCGGTGGGAGTCGTTCGAGGGGGCGCTGCCGCTGCCGAGCGGCCGGTGGGACCTGTACGCGCCGGGCCCGAACGGGGACGTGGCCGTCGGCATCGACCGGCAGACCCGCGCCGCGCTGCCCGAGCCGCGGTTCGTCGGTGTCCACGAGCTGGCGCTGCAGGTCAACCGGGACCTGCTGCACCTGTGGGTGCGCACGGCGCTGTCGGACGACGAGCGCGGCCCCTACGCCCAGCGCACGTTGCAGCGGCGGCACTTCTCGTCGTCGAACACCGCGCCGCTGCGCGACCTGGTGGTGTTCGAGAGCTACTCGGGCCGCAAGTACGCGTGCAACCCGCAGGCGATCTACGAGGAGCTCAAGCGCCGCGACCTGGGCCTGGAGCTGGTGTGGTGCACCTCCGACGGGCAGTTCCGGGTGCCGGACGGCGGCAGGGCGGTGCTGCGCGGCAGCCGCGAGTACTACGAGCTGACGGCGGCGGCGCGGTTCGTCGTCAACAACGGCCCGCAGATGCAGGGGTACGAGAAGCGTCCCGGCCAGGTGTACCTGCAGACCTGGCACGGCACGCCCTACAAGCACGTCGGCTACGACCTGCTGCGGGGCGGCCGGATCGCGGGCGGCATCGCGACGCTCGGCCGGTTCGTGGAGGACGTGCCGTTCTGGGACCACCTGCTGTCGTCCGGGCCGCACGTCACGGAGGTTCTGCGCGGCGCGTTCCGCTACGACGGCGACGTGATGGAGACCGGCTACCCGCGCAACGACCTGCTGTTCGCCGAGGACCGGCACGAGCGGGCGCTGCGGGTGCGCGAGCGGCTCGGGCTGCCGGCCGGGCGCCGCGTGGTGCTGTACGCGCCGACGTGGCGGGAGGACGTGTGGCAGACCGGCGGCCGGCAGGCCGAGCTGGTGCTGGACACCGGGCGGCTCGCCACCGCCCTCGGCGACGACCACGTGGTGCTGGTCCGCCAGCACCACATGGTGGCCGACCGCACGATCGGCATCGGGGACCAGGTGGTGGACGTCACGGACTACCCGAACGTCGCCGAGCTGTTCCTGGTCGCGGACGTGCTGGTCACCGACTACTCGTCGGCCATGTTCGACTTCACCGCGACCGGGCGGCCGATCCTGTTCTACACCCCCGACCTGGACTTCTACCGGGACGAGCTGCGCGGCGTGTACTTCGACCTGGCCGAGGAGGCGCCGGGGCCGCTGCTGACCGAGCCGGACGAGGTGGTGGACGCGCTGCGCCGCGTCGACTCCCTCGCCGTCGAGCACGCCGCCGCCTACCGGACCTTCCGCGACAAGTACTGCCCGATGGACGACGGGCAGGCCGCCGCCCGGGTCGTCGACCGGCTGCTGTCGCGCTGATCGTTCCGGGTCCCCCCGGGTCCGTCCAGGTGCTCCGGGGGGACGCGCCGGGTGCGCACGGGGCCGACTTGATCACCATAAGATGACAAATCGCGCGTTCACCCGGCGGACACCCCGTGTTGGAGCGGTAGCATCGAGCCTCTCGGCCGACGGGCGCGCGCGCCCGAGTCCCGCGGCCGACGGCGCTCGGAGCCGCCAGGGCGAGCCACCAGGACCGCGAACCGCGGCGTCCTCGTGGGTTCGTGCCCAGCGACGGCGGGAAGCCTCCAGCCACAAAGTTGAAAGGACAGCTCTCCATGGCGAACTTCACGCTCGCGGACGTTCGAGAACGGACGTACAAGGCGCGTGACGCATGGTGGACCGTGCTGCTGGTCGACCCGCTGGCATCCCGTCTGGTGCGTTTCACGGCCAACCGCACCAACATCACGCCCAACCAGCTCACCGTGGGGGCGCTGATCCTGGGGCTGGGCGCGGGGGCCTGCTTCGCGGTGGCCGAGTGGCCGTACCTGCTGGTGGGCGCGCTGCTGTACCACCTGTCGTTCACGCTCGACTGCATGGACGGCAAGATCGCCCGGTTGAAGGGCACCGGATCGGTGTTCGGCGCCTGGCTGGACTACATCTTCGACCGGGTGCGGGTGCTGGCCTGCGCGATCGCGCTGATGGGCGGGCAGTACGCGGCCACCGGCAACGTCGCGTACGTGTGGACGGCGCTGGCCGTGGTGTTCCTGGACATGCTGCGCTACATGGACGCCCTGGAGATCTACAAGGTGCGTTCGCAGATGCGCAACAAGCTGCGGCAGATGCAGGAGGAGGCGCGGACCCTGGAGGAGGCCGCGCGGCGCGCCGACGGCGGGGCCGAGGCCGCGCAGATGGGCGACGACCTGCGGTCGGCGGCGGGCGCGCTGCGTCCCGACCCGGAGGCCGACATGGAGGAGCGGGTCGTCGGCGACAACCCCGACCAGCAGGCCAACCTGGCCATGCAGCAGGAGTTCAACCGGCGCTTCCCCTGGTACGCCCGGATCCGCAACGCGCTGCTGCGCGGCCGGATCCGCCCGCACCTGGTCAGCGGCATCGAGTTCCAGATGGGCGTGTTCATCGTCGCCCCGCTGGTCGCGGCCGCGGTGCCGGGCGCGATCATTCCGGTGACCGCCCTCGCCGCCGCCGGGATGCTGGCCTTCGAGCTGGTGATCATCTACAAGTTCTGGCTGTCCAGCCGCGACTACAGCCGCACGCTGACCAAGCTGGAGCGCAAGATCGCCGAGCACCGGGCCCGGTTTCCCGAGCAGGTGACGGTCGCCGACCGGGTCTGACCGGCGGGCGCGCCGCTCACCCGGCGCGTTTCGCACCGCCCGTCCGCGTCAACGCGGACGGGCTTTTCCATGTCCGGTGATCAGGACGTGATCGAACCGGCGGGTGCGCGGGCGCGCGTTCATTCGCCGTTCACCGCCCGGCGGCCGCGCGGGTCGAAGCGCATCGAAATAGTCCTCCGATTCCTCTTGACGGTGATCGGCCGGTGAGCGTAGCGGACGCCGCGTCCTGAGCCGTCGGCCGAGCGGCCGGAGACGGCACCGGCGAAGTCTCCCGGCACGCCCGCCGACCAGCCCGAAAAGCCCGGCGAGCCCGGCGGGCAGGAGCCGTCCGCGCCGTCGAGACCGTCCACGCCGCCGTCGGAGCGGCCCATCGCCCTGCCGGAGCCGTCCGAGCCCGCCCCGCACGCCGCGCCGAGGCTGGGGATCGCCCCGCCGAGCTGGATGGCGGGCCCGCTGACACCGATGCCCGGATACCCCTACCCCTACCACCCGTGGCGGTCGTGGCAGTCTCCACAGGACCGGCAGCAGCCGCAGTGGGGGCGGTGGCCGTACGAGGGGTGGTGGCAGGGATATTCCCCCAGGGATTCCTCCGGATTCGACGGGGATGGCGGCTATCGCCGATAGACGCCATGAACTCCAGCGGGTGAAATGATGGGCTTTGCCGGAAGAGTCCCAATAGTGGCATTACGTATCCCGCCGTAGGCGTCGGAGATGACGACGGCCGGAGGGCGCGCGGGACGAACCCTCGGGGAATTCCGGCGGGATCCGGCGTGCGCGCAGCCGGGCGGGCGCCCGCCTTTTCGTGAACACCGCCGTTTGCGGAAACCTCTCCGGCAACGACGGCGTTTCCATCTGCCAACGGCGCCGCAGCCGAGGCCGCCGCACGGCGTCGAACCCTCGGGGTGGTGTGCCGCGTACTGCTGGACGTGCCTGGATGTACGGCCCGCACGCGCGGAAGGCCGGTCCGGTGAGGCCGGGCCTGCGGCTCACCGAGCGCTACCGGCTGATGGAGCGCCTGGACGACGGGGACGCCATGGAGGTGTGGCGGGCCTGGGACGAGGCGCTGAGCCGGTCCGTCGCCGTCAAGCTGCCCGACCCGTCCCGGCTGGCGGACACCGTCCGCGGCCGGGCGTTCCACGAGCTGGCGAGCCGCGCCGCGGGCCTGCGGCACGCCGCCTTCGCCGCCATCTACGACTGCGACCAGACCCGCGACTCCGCCGGACGCGCCACTCCCTACCTGGTCACCGAGTACCTGGAGGGCGAGACGCTGGCCGCGCGCGTCGACCGGGCCCCGCTGCCCACCGCCGAGGCCCTGGAGATCTGCGCCCGGGTCGCCACCGCGCTGGCTGTCGCGCACCGCGACGGCGTGGCGCACGGCGACCTGACGCCTCGCCGGATCTTCCTCACGCCCGGCGGCGTCAAGATCGTAGATGTGGGCATCGGGGCGGTGCTGCGCGCCGCCGCGGCGGGCCCCACCTCCGAGCCGCCCGGTCGGGCCGCCGACGCCGCGCCCGCCACACCGTCCGACCGCCTGGCCATCGACAGGGCCGGTGACGTCCTGGCGTTCGGCGCGCTGCTCACCGCCTGCCTGGACGCGGGCGCGACGGCCGCGCGCGTGCCGGACGAGGTGACGATCCTGGGCTACGAGTGCCGCGCGTCCGATCCCCTGGACCGGCCGCCCATGAGCCGCGTCGCCGACGTGCTCGCCCGCGTGACGGCACCGTCCGCGTCCGCCCGGAACGAGATGACCCTGGCGAGCCTGTTCGGCGGCGACGACCCCGCCCCGCCGGACCCGGACCCCGACTCGCTACACGACGACGGGCGGACGGAGTTCCTGCCCGCCCCTCCCCCGCCGGAGGAACCGCCCCCTGACCGGCGGCCCGTCCTCGTCACGGCCGTCGTCATCGCGGCCGCCGCGGTGATCACAGCGGTGCTCGTCGCGCTGAACCGCCCGCCGCCCCCGTCCGGGGAGGTCGCCGCCCCGCAACCGCCCCCGGCCACCACCACGCCCACCGAACCGTCCGCTCCGGCCCCCGAGCCCACCGACGCCGCGCCGTCCAGGCCCACTGCCACCCGCCGGGCCGTGGACACCAGCACCCTGGGCGTCCTCGGACGGCTGCAACCGCTCGTGGACGGCGGCCGGGCCAGCGGCCGGATCCGGTCCGACGTGGCCGTCGACCTCACCAACCTGATCAACAACCTTCGCGGCGAACTCGCCACGGGCCGCGCCGTCGACGTGGACGCCCGGGTCGCCGAGCTGCGCCGCAAGATCGACACGCGGCTCCGGGAACGCGCGCTGACCGCGGACGCGGCCGCCGAGCTGACCGGTGTCCTGGACCAGCATGGCGGGTGAGCCGGACCTCCGGGGCGACGGCCGGCGCGGGACGCCGGCCGACGAGATCGTCGACCCTCTCGGCGACCGCGCCGCGCGTCCGCAGGCCACCGGTCGTCCGGCCGCACCCCGTCCGCACGGCCGCCGCGGGCTGCGGATCCTCTGGCCGGTCGCGGGCAGCCTGGCGTCGACCGCCACCGCCGCGACGATCCTGTACGCCGGGATCGACATGACGCCCCTGGACGACCGGCCCACCCTGGCCCCGCCCCGCGCCTCGGCGCCCGGAACTCCCAACACCTCGTCCCGGCTGCCCGCGACCGGGTCCGCCCCGGCCACCACGCCCGTCCCGGACCCGCCGTCCACCGGCAAGGCGCCGCCGCCCGCCCCGCCGCCGAATCGCCGCACCCCCGGGCGCGGCGACGTGCTCCGGATCCTGCGCACGTCGGTCGAGAACGGCGTGCGCGCCCACGAGATCCGCTCCGACGTGGGCCTTGACCTGACCAACCTCATCGACGCCGCGATCCGGGAGGCCCGCGAGGGCGAGCGCCGCCTCGTGAACGTCCGCATCGACCAGCTCCGCGCCAAGGTCGTCACCCGCACCCGCGAGGACACCATCACCGGCGGACGCGCCCAGCGTCTGCACCGCCTCCTGGACGACGCCGACGCCCAGTACTAGACGGCACGCTGAGCGCACGGTTCGGTCCCGGCGTCCGTACGCCCCGGTCAGTCCCTGTGCGGGGACGGCCTTTCGCCGCGGTGACGCGGAGTGGCGCGGACTGGTGGGCAACCGCCGGGCCGGGGCGCAATTGTTTTTGGCCGGTGGCACGTTATTCGGGTGGAGAACCGGGTCCCCCAAGGGGTGGAGAATTAGCCCCTTTGGAGGAGGTCGATAATGCCGCCGAACGGAGGTGATTGGCCTGCCGCCGCCTACGTACGTGATCTCCAGGGCTGGCTGGGCACTCGCGTCGAGAAGGGCACGCAGTAGCGGGCGGATAGGTGTCGGCCGAGGCCGCGCATGGGACGGGCGTCCCCTGCCGTTTGACAGGAGACGCCCGTGTGCGGTGGTCACGGACCGAGGCCCGCTGGTAGGCCTAGGCCCCGACCGCAGCCAAGGCCGTCGCGCCCGAGGCCCTACCGGCCGCCACCGAAGCCGCCGCCACCAAAGCCCCCGCCGCCGAAGCCCTGGCCGCCACCAAAGCCCCCGCCGCCGAAGCCCTGGCCGCCGCCGAAGCCCCCGCCGCCGAAGTTGCCTCCGTAGCCGCCGCCGAAGTTGCCTCCGTAGCCGCCGCCGCGGCCGTGGCCGAACTTGCGGTGGTGGTGGAAGCGGTGGTGGTGGAAGCGGTGGTGGCGGAAGAAGCGGTGGTGGCGGAAGCCGCGGCGACCCCAGCCCCAGCCCCAGTCCTTGCGCCCCTGGCGGCCGATGCGCTTGCAGCCCTTCTTGGCGGCGCACCGGACGGGAATCGCCGCGGTGGTCGAGGTCGCCTGGCCGGTGACGGCGGTGGTGTTGTTGGCGACGGTGGACGCCTGGGCGGCGGGCGTGAGCACGGCCGCGCCGCTCAGCACGAGCCCGGAGATGCCCAGGGCAGCTCCCGTGCGAATGTCGATTCGCATGTCTCCCCCCATCTGGGTTTTCGACCGTGGCGAGAGACGGGAATTTCCGTTTTCTCGCCAAATGAGGAGATGCCCGAGCCTTCTTGTGCGAATACCTCCAGATCAGCAAAGAGAAGCAAGATTACCGCGATTCTGATCGATGTCGGCAAGACTGATGTTCAGCCATACAACGACAGCGGAGAGTGTTCATTTGAACACTTTCAGTAATCGCCGGAAAGTGGCCGTGCCGCCGAGAGGCGTTTACCGGCCGACTTTTTCGCGGTTCTCCGTCGGTTCGGAGTCGTCGGACAGTTCGCCGGGCTCGGGGGACGACGGCTCGGCGGCGGCCGGGGGCGCGACGGCGGGGCGGGGGCGGCGGGCGAAGGTCAGGCCCGCGGCGAGCGCGGCGAACGGGATGGCGGGCAGGACGTAGCGGTAGTCGAAGTCGGCGGTGGCGGCCGGGACGACCAGCAGGGCCAGCGAGATCGACCACGGCAGCAGCACCTCGCCGCCGAGCCGCCGCACCCGTACCAGGACGCCCAGCAGTCCCACCGCCATCAGGACGCCCAGGTACGGGCCGCGCACGAACGCCCAGTCCTGGTAGTCGCGCATCCAGTCGCCGTAGGGCTCGACGACGCGCGCCTGGGCCGTCTTGCCGCCGTACGGGTAGGCGCGCAGAGCGTGGTCGTCCCGCAGTGACGCGCCCACCGGGAACTCGTACTCCTCGACGGTGCTCTTGCGCGGGTAGGGCTTGCGCTCCCACTCGAAGGAGCGGAACGTGTCGCGCACGACCACGCGGGCGTAGTCGCCGGGCTGCTTGGTGATCGCGGCCATGGCGAACTCCCCGGCGAGTTCGTTGGCCTTGGGGTTGTACATCCAGCCGGGCACCTTCTTGAAGCCCGAGTCGTCGCCCCACAGGGCCTGGAAGGCCGGCGCCGTCCCGGGCACGGGCGTCAGGTGGTCCCGGCACAGGATGGCGACGTCGGGGTCGGGCTTGATGATGTCGCAGCGGGCGAAGTCGGCGGTGCGGCCGTACAGCCAGATGCGGTCGGTGGTGGTGATGGCGTACTTGCCGTGCGCGGAGTGGAACCACGACATGTAGAGCGCGACGGGGATGACGGCCGCCACGACCGTCGCGGCCATGGCCCGCCAGCCCGAGCGCATCACGAGCATGCACACCAGCACCACGATCAGCATGGGCAGCCCCACCGACCGCACCATGGCCGCAGAGGAGATCAGCAGGCCCGCCAGGGCACCGACCCACCAGCTCATCCGGCGGGGCTTCCAGAGCACCGCGGTGACGCCGGCGGCGAGCAGGAAGGTGAACAGCTCGTCCGAGACGAGCATGTGCTCAAGCTGGATCTGGTACGCGTCGTACAGCACCGGCACCGACAGCAGGGACGCGACCAGGCCCGGCAGCCACACGCCGCGGCGCGGCCAGGCGGCGCGGATCCCCCGCCACACCAGCGCGTACACCATGACCCCGGTGAGCACGCCCATCGCGTGCTGCGCCGCCAGCACGACCAGGAAGCTGTGGAACGGCTTGAGCAGCCACAGGAAGATCGAGTAGCCGCCGGGCCGCAGCGGGGACGGCTCGAAGTGCAGCGCGCCTTCCAGGTAGGTGTTGGAGTCGCCGAACCACAGCACCGAAGGGAAACCCCGCACCGCGATCCAGCGGGTCACGACCGCTCCGGCCAGCACGACCAGGAACAGGCCGTGCCCGAGAAGAAACCTGCTCAGGCCGCCCATCAGCCCACGCGCCAGGCCACGCGTCGATCGGCTCGAGCCCTGCACGTTGGTGGCCTCGTCGCTCACTCCAGCTCCGCGCTCTCCGTCCATGCGGCCGCATCCGGCCATGTACGCGAACCCCCCGGCACCGCCCCCGCGAAGCATAGCCCGCCCGCGGACGGCTGAGATCAAATGCGCAATTCCACCTAGGATCGAAACATCCACCTTTGTGCGGGGACGGGGGTCTTCATGCCGAGGCGCGTCCTGTCGGTGCGCGCGATCGGGAGAGCCGCCGGGGGTTTTCGCGGGGCCGGCGCGCTCACGGTGACGATCCCGGTGGCGCTGTCGTTCGCGGTGGGCCTGTGGGCGCTGGCGAGGCCGGCGCTGTGGCGGGACGAGGCCGTCACGATCGGGGTGGCGCGGCGTTCGCCGTGGGACGCGCTGCGGCTGCTGTCCGACATCGACGCCGTACACGGCCTGTACTACCTGGTCATGCATCCGGTGGTGGCGGTGTTCGGCGCGGGCGAGACGGCCGTGCGGCTGCCGTCGGTGCTGGGCGCCGCGGCCGCGGCCGGGCTCACCGCGTGGCTCGGGATGCGGCTGGCGGACGCGCGGACCGGGCTGGTCGCCGGGCTGCTGGTCGCGGTGTCGCCCGCGATGTCGCGGTACGCCCAGGAGGCCCGCCAGTACACGTGGGTGACGGCACTGGCGGTGGCGGCGACGCTGCTGCTGCTCCGCGCCCTGGAGCGGCGGGGCGACGGCGGCGGACGGCGGGAGTGGGCCGCCTACGGCGCGGTGGTCGCGCTGATGGGCTGGCTGCACATGTTCGCGCTGCTGCTGGTGCTGCCGCACGCGGTGGCGGCGCGGCGCGACCTGCGGCGCTGGGCGGTGGCGGCGGGCTGCGCGCTGGCGGCGGTGCTGCCGCTGGCGCTCCTGTCGGTCACGCAGCGGGCGCAGGTCAACTGGATCACCAGGCCCGGCCGCGACGACCTGTGGTACCTGCTCGACATGCTGGCGGGCACGCACTGGCTGATCCTGCCGACCCTCGCCCTGGTGGTCGTCGCGCTCTGGCGCCCATCCACGCGTCCCGGCGAGGGCGCGGGAGACGACACGCGCTGGGGACTGCTGGCGTGGCTGGTGGTTCCGCCCGTCGCGTTGCTGGCGGCCTCGCTCGTCGTGCCGACGTACCTGTTCCGCTACGTGCTGTTCTGCTTCCCGGCGTTGGCGCTGCTCGTCGCGCTGGGCCTGCGGCGGCTGCCCGCGTGGGCCGCGGCGGCCGTGCTGGCGGTGCTCGTCGTGGCGCTGGTCCCGGCGCACCGGCAGGTCCGCGAGCCCGACGCGCGCGCCGACGACCTGCGGACGCTCAGCACGATCATCCGAACCGGCAAGCGGCCCGGCGACGCGCTGCTGTTCCACCAGCAGTACTACCGGCGCGCCATGGGCGCCTACGCCGACGCCTACGCGGGGCTGCGCGACATCGCCCTGGGACGGACGGGCACGCGGTCGGGCACCATCGACGGCGAGGAGGTCCCCTCGGCCGAACTGGCGCGACGCCTGGCCGATGTCGAGCGCCTCTGGTACGTCCACCGGAACGCCAAGGCGCCGGACGCCCCCGACCGCGCCAAGGAACGGCTCGTCCGCCGGTCCGGCGCCTTCCGCAAGGTGAAGCGCTGGCGTTTCAAGGGCGGCACCGTGACCCTGTACGAGAACCTGCGTCCCGGCACCGTGCCCGGAGACGGAGACGGCGGCGCACGGAGCGCCGCCGCCGTCCCGAAGGCGCTCAGCCCCGCAGGCGGCGGGCGAAGCGCCGCGCGGCCTGCGCGGCCCGCGCCGGTGTGATCTTCACCGACAGCCCGCCGCGTTCGGTGCGGTACGGCGTGGCCTGCCGCAGCCTGCCCGCCGGGCCGGGCCGCGGCGGCGAGGGCGGCGCCGGGGGGCGCACCCGGATCGTGACGCCGTCGACGGTGAACCGCACCCAGGGCGTCCACCGGCCCGGGTCGCAGCCGCGCAGGTCGAACTCGGCGGTCAGGTTCAGCGCCTCGGGAACGCACGACGCCCGCGCCTTCGCCGGCACCACCGTGCCGTCCTGGCGGCGCAGCAGCTCGGCGGAGGCCTCCACCGGGTGACCGGACGGCAGCGCGCTCGGCACGTGACCGGTGATCCGCAGCACCCCGTCCGCCGCCCAGTCGGCGCTCTCCAGCGTCATCACGACACCGGGCTGCGCGGCGGTCACCCGCAGTTCCAGGCCCTGCCCGCGACGAGCCGGCACGGCCGCGCGCCCGCCGCGCACCAGCCGCCGCTCCGGCGGTTCCAGGTCGTCGGCCGGCCTGAGCTGCCGGACCACGGTCAGCTCCTGCACCCGCATCTCCACGTACAGGTCCCAGGCGCCGTCGTCCAGCGTCTCGTCGGCGACCAGGTCGATGTCGGCGCGGAACCTGTCGGGGGGCAGCGCGCGGGCGGGCAGGCGGCGCTCGGCGGACGGCTCGCCCCGGCGCCTGAGCAGCAGCGTCGTCTCCTGCCGCTCGGTGACGCCCGACAGCGCGGCACGGCCGATGACGCGCAGGCCGGACGGCGTCCAGGACACCTCGGTCAGCCGGTTCTCGGTGCCGATCCGGTCGGTGATGTCGTACAGGTGGTCGGGCAGGGCCGTGGCGGGGTCGCGGAAGCGGGGGAACGCCTGGAACGCCTTGTCCTTCTCCACGACGGTGGGCGGCGGCGGGCCGTCGGGGTCGGTCGCCACGATCTCGGCGAGCACGTCGTCCAGCCGGTACCGCAGGCAGTGCATCACCAGCCGGGACCGGGGCCACAGCCCGGTCTCGACGCCGGGCGTGTACCAGGCGTCGACGAGCCGGCGGGCGCCGACGCGGGTGAGCGCCTGCTCCTCCTCCGGCAGTTCGCGGTAGCGCGCGCCGAACCGGGTGGCGATCTCGTGCCGGAAGTGCCGCAGCATCAGCCGGTCGCGCAGCGGGCCCGGCTCGACCCGTCCCGCCAGGAAGCTCATCACCTCGGAGATGGCCGGGAAGTACTGCTCGGCGGGCGCGCCGCCCTGCTGGAGGCTGCTGGTGCCGTCCTCCCGGTCGATCCAGTAGTAGCAGTCGTAGCTCGCCACGACCGAGATGCCGTCGGCGCCGAAGTAGGCCTGGGCGGTGAACAGCATGTCCTCGTGCGAGAACAGGTTCTCCACGAACCGCAGCCCCAGCCGTTCCAGCAGCGACCGGCGGAACAGCTTCAGCGGCGACAGGGTGTTGTAGAGCAGCGGCGTCTCGGCGACGGTGGTGCGCGGCAGGTCGCGCGGGAACACCGGCGCCTGGCGGCCCACGCCGACGTACTGGCCGACGACCACGTCGGTGCCGTTGGCGTCGGCCATCGCGCACATGCGCTCCAGCGCCTCGGGCGCCAGGTGGTCGTCGGCGTCGAGGAAGAACACGTACTCGCCGGACGCCCGGTCGATGCCGGTGTTGCGCGGCGCGCCCGGACCGCCGGAGTTGGGCTGGTGCACCACCGTCAGCCCGAGCCGCGCGGCCGCCATCCGGTCCAGTTCCTCGCCGCTGCCGTCGGTCGATCCGTCGTCGACCGCGATGATCTCGATCGCGCCCGCGCCGGCCGAGCGGCCCAGCGACTGCTCGTACACCGACTCCAGCGCCCGCCCCAGCGATGCCCGGCAGTTGTAGACCGGCATGACGACGGTCACTTTCGGCCTTTGTTCCACACCCACCCCGCGTGTCCGCAAATCGGTCACCTGCAGAACTTCACCAGGCTATCTGTCGCCCCGCACTGCCGCGTCGCCTTTGCCGGGGTCGTCTGCGTCCGTGGCGTGGGTCCGGGGCGGCTCCGCCGTGCGTGCTCGATGCGGCTCCGCGACGCGGGTCCGGGGCAGCAGCGCCGCCCCTCCCCAGGGACGCCGCCTGACGGCCATGCCGGCGAGGCCCGCCGCCAGGATGACGCCCAGGAGCGTCCCGGGCAGGTAGCCCCATTTCTGGTAGGCGCGCATCCAGCCCGCGTAGGGCTCCACGACGCGCGGATCGGCCGAGTCGCGGCCGTATGCCCGCGCCTCCGGGACGGCCTTCTTCGGCATCCACCCGTGTTCGGGGAAGCGGTATTGCGAGGCCGTCCACCTGCGGGGGTAGTCGCTACGGGTCCAGGCGAACGACCGGGAGGTGTCGCGCGCCACGGTCCACGCGTAGTCGGCGGGCTGCGCCCTCACCGCGCGCAGGGCGAAACGGGTGGCCAGTTCGTTGGCGTACCGGCCCGTCACCCCGCCCGGCAGGTCGCGGAACGGCGAATACTTCGTCCACAGGGCGGCGAAGGCGGGTGCCACCCCGGGGACGTGACGTGTCTGCTCCCGGCACAGCACCCTCAGGTCGGCCGGCGGACGGATCTCCCGGCAGTCGGCGAACGCGGCGGTGCGTCCGTACAGGAACGCCCCGTTGGAGCTGGACAGCGCGAACTCCCCGTGCACGGCCCGGTACCAGCCCGCGTACGCGCCGACGCACATCGCGAACGCCGCCACCGACGCGGCCACCGCCCGCCACGACACCCGGCGCAGGGCCAGGCACACCACGACCACGGCGATCAGCGGCAGCCCCACCGAACGGGTCAGCGCAGCAGCACCGAGCATCAGCCCGGCCGCCGCGCCCGTCCGCCAGGTCAGCCCCGGACGCCACAGCAGCACGGTCAGCGCCGCCGTCACCAGGAAGGTGAACGCCGTGTCCGACATCAGCAGGTGTTCGAGTTCGATCTGGTAGGCGTCCAGCAGCGACGGTGCCGCCACGGCCGCCCCGACCAGGCCCGGTGCCAGGGCGCGGTCCGGCCATGCGGCGCGGGCCGCGCGCCACGCCACCGCGTACAGCATCACCCCGACCGCCACGCCCATGAGGTGCTGGACGGCCACCACGAGCGTGAAATCGCCGAACGGCTTGAGCAGCCACAGCATCAGCGAATAGCCGCTCGGCCTCAGTTCGGAGGGTTCCGGGCGCAGCGCGCCCCGCAGGTAGCCCTCCGAGTCCCCGAACCACAGCACCGACGGGTAGCCCAGCACCGCCAGCACCCGCAGCGCGATCCCCGCCGTCAGGACCACCGCGAACGGCGCGTGCGCCGCCGTGGCCCTTGCCCCCGGTCTTCCCAGACGTTCACCGATCTTGAGTCTGTGGTCGACCACAACCAACGTCCCGCTTGCCTCCCTCTGACACCCGCATGTCGGACATCCCTTATATGCCAAACATGTCCCACCGTAACCGCGGCGCGACGGTGGGCAGCGACGGGAGGGGGCCGGTGATGTGGGCGGCGTCCTATCGAATCAGCGGCGTATGCCCGGTAAACAACGACTAAAGTCCGTACAGCCCCTCTACAGGCCGACCGCAGGACGAGACCCTTTCGGAGCCATGGCAGACACCCCCGCTCACACCGGAGACGGACAGACCGCCCCGCGCCCGGGCGCGCCCGTATCGCTCAGCGTCGTCGTCCCCGTGCACCTGGTGCAGGGGTACCTGCGCCAGTGCCTGGACTCGATCCTGGTGCCGGACGTGCCGAACCTCGAAGTGGTCGCGGTGGACGACGCCTCCCCCGACCACTGCGGGCAGATCCTCGACGAGTACGCCGCCCGCGACCCGCGGGTGCGGGTCCGCCACCTGGAGCGGAACGTCGGGCTGGGCGAGGCCCGCAACATCGGCCTGGACATGGCCACCGGCGACTACGTGTGGTTCGTCGACAGCGACGACTACCTCACGCCCGACGCGGTCCCCGCGGTCCTGGAGCGGCTGGCCGAGACCCGCCCGGACGTGCTGCTGTTCGACCACGCCCGCGAGTACTGGCACGGCAAGGTCAAGCGCGGCACCGGCAACGACCTGTTCCGCGACCCGCCCGCGCCCGAGGTGTTCACCTGCGCCGAGCGGCCGTCGGTGCTGAAGATGATGATGACGGCCTGGAACCGGGCGATCCGCCGCCAGTACCTGGTGGACCTCGGGCTGCGGTTCGGCGCCGGCTATTACGAGGACGTCAACGTCACCTAC
Organism: Actinomadura miaoliensis; assembly: GCF_039536785.1. Taxonomy (NCBI): domain Bacteria; kingdom Bacillati; phylum Actinomycetota; class Actinomycetes; order Streptosporangiales; family Thermomonosporaceae; genus Actinomadura; species Actinomadura miaoliensis. The sequence goes on along the minus strand of NZ_BAAAZG010000047.1, from coordinate 9,314 downwards.
CCGGTGCTGCTGGCGGCCGAGCGGATCAGCCTGCTCGACCAGGTCTGCTACATCTACCGGCAGCGGCGGCGCGGTGCGGTCACCCGTACCGCCAGCGCCAAGCACTTCGACGTCTTCGACCAGTACGACCGGGTGTTCGCGTTCATCGACGCGATGGGCGCGGACGGCGAGCGGTTCCGGGCGCCGATGTTCGACCGCGCGATGTGGCACATGCAGCTCATCCTGGAGCGCGGCGACCGGGTGCACGAGGAGGACGCCCCGCGCTACTTCGAGCGCATGGCGCAGACCTACGCCAGGTACCGGCCCGCGGGGCACGAGCTTCCCGACGGGGAGCAGGCGGCCAAGAAGTACCAGCTCATCGAGAAGAACGACTACAGGGGCTACCAGCGGCTGCTGGCCCGCAAGCCGCCGTCCCGCAAGCCGGCCAAGGCCGCGACGTCGATGTTCCGCAAGCGCAAGCGCGCCGCCGTCAACGTCGCCAAGCGCACCGGCCTGCGCCAGTACTACAAGGCGCAGCTGCGCATGCCCATCGACGAGAACCTGGCGGTGTTCGCCGCGTACTGGCACCGCGGCTACTCCTGCAACCCCGCCGCCATCTACGAGAAGCTCAGGGAGCTGGCGCCGGACATCCACGGCGTGTGGGTGGTCAAGCGCGAGAACGTCAAGTCCGTGCCCAAGGGCGTGGACTACGTGGTGCGCGGGTCGAAGGACTTCTGGCGCGTCATGGCCCGCGGCAAGTACTTCGTCAACAACGTCAACTGGGTCGACGACATCGTCAAGCGGCCCGGCCAGGTGCACGTGATGACCCACCACGGCACCCCGCTCAAGAGCATGGGCCTGGACCAGATGAAGTACCCGGCCAGCGCCAAGGGCATGGACTTCAAGCTGATGATCTCCCGGGCGGACCGGTGGGACTTCGTGGTGTCGTCCAACCCGCTGTCCACCGAGGCGTGGGAGCGCGGCTTCCCCTGCAAGTACGAGATGCTGGAGGTCGGCTACCCGCGCAACGACCGGCTGGCGCGCGCCACCGACGCCGAGAAGGCCGAGCTCCGCAAGAAGCTGGGCATCCCCGAGGGCAAGAAGGCCGTCCTCTACACGCCGACGCACCGCGAGTACCAGCGCTCGTTCCGGCCCACGTTCGACATCCGGCGGTTCGCCCGCGAACTCGGCGACGAGTACGTGCTGCTGATGCGCGCCCACTACTTCTACAAGCCGGGCGCCGGCCAGTGGGACCCCGAGCGGGTCATCGACGTGTCGGGGCACCGCTCGGTCGAGGAGCTGTGCATCGCCTCCGACGCGCTGCTCACCGACTATTCCTCGATCATGTTCGACTACGCGGTGCTGCCCGACCGGCCGATCGTGCTGTTCGTGCCCGACTGGGAGACCTACCAGCTCACCCGGGGCACCAACTTCGACGTCACCGCCTTCCCGCCCGGCGCCGTCGCCCACGACGAAGAGGAACTGATCAAGACGTTCCGGTCGGGCGCGCCCTGGCAGGACGAGGCGGTGACGCGGGCCCGCGCCGCGTTCCGCGCCCGGTTCTGCCCGTGGGACGACGGGCACGCCGCCGAGCGGGCGGTGCGCCGCATATTCCTCGGCGAACAGGTGCCCAACCCGCCCGAAGCCCCCTAGACTCCCCGCCACCCAGGCTCCCGCCACCCCCCCGGCAGAAGGAGATCGCCTTGGTGCCACACCGGATCAGCGTCGTCGTCCTCGCGCACGGGACCGCCACGGAGCTGAACGAGACGCTGCGGTCACTGGCCGTGCAGTCGTACGGCTCGCTGGAGGTCCTGGTGGTCGACGGCGGGACCGGGGCGGCGGCCGAGGCCGACCTGCCCGACGAGCGGTTCCGGGTGATCCGCCGGGGGGCGCCGAGCCGCGGCGCGGCCCGCGGCATCGGCGTCGCCGAGGCCGGCGGCGAGTTCCTGGCGTTCGCCGACGACGGCGACGTGCTGCCCGAGGGGGCCCTGGCCGCGCTGCACTCCGCGCTCACCACCAGCGGATCGGACTTCGCGGCCGGCAACGTGGCCGTCCGGCGGGAACAGGGGTCGCAGCCGTCGCGGCGGCACCGCGAGGCGTTCGCGTCGGCCCTGTCACGCACCCACGTGCGCCGGCACCCGGCGCTGCTGGACGACCGGCTGGTCACCGCCAAGCTGTTCCGCCGCGCGTTCTGGGACCGGCACGCCCTGACCTTCCCGGACATCAACCGGGACGACGACCTGGCGGTGGCGGTGCAGGCGCACTTCCTGGCCGAGGCGGTGGACGTGCTGCCCGAGGTGGTGCTGCGCCGCGCCCGTCCCACCGCGCCCCAGCCGACCGCCGAGCCGCAGGCCGTCGCCGACGGCTTCACCGCCGTCGCCGCCGCGCTGGACGCGCTGGAGGGCCGCTGGACGCCCCGCGACCGCCGCGACTTCCTGGCGTCGGTGCTGAACGGCGAGCTGCGGGCGTTCCTGGACGCCCTGCCCGACGCCACCGACGACGAGCGCGCCGCCGTGGTGGAGCAGGCGGCGGCGCACGCGTCCTGGCTGGAGCCCGAGACGCTCGCCGACCTGCCGTCGATCACCCGCCTGAAGTGGCACCTGGCCAGCCGCGAACGCCGCACCGAACTGGTCAAGGTGGTGCGGTACGCGCGCGGCAAGCCGCACCCCAGCATCGTGCGCAGCGGGCTGCGCCGCTACGTCGTCCACCCGTACTGGAAGGACGACAACCTCGCCATCCCCGACGAGGTGTACCTGGCGCGCACCGAGGTGGCGCTGCGCAGCCGCACCCACGAGGTGGCCTGGCGGGACGGGCGGCTGTTCGTGTCCGGCGAGGCGTACATCAACTCGGTCAGCATGCGGCGCCGCTGGACGTCGGTGAAGAGCGTGGTGCTGCGGTCGGGGCGGCGGCGCGTGGTGCTGCGGGCCCGGCAGACCCGCAAGCCCGGCAAGAACTCCGGGCCGTGGACCGGCTTCGAGTTCGTCCTCGACCCCAAGAAGCTGCGGCGCGGCGGTGCCTGGGCCGACGGGTCCTGGGACGTGGAGGCCGTGGTGTTCAACGCGGGCGTGCTGCGTTCGGCGCGGCTGCGCGGCGGCACCAGCGGCAGCGCGGCCCGTCCGCCGTACCACTACGTCGACGCCGACGTGCGGATCGTCCCGCAGGTGGTGGACGGCACCCTGCGCATCGACGTGGAGACCGTCACCGCCAAGGCGACGTCGCTGCGCTGGGACGGCGACGAGCTGGCGGTCGAGGGCGCCTGCGCCGGCGAGGCCGCGCTGGCGCTGGCGGTGGGCGACGAGGTCGTCCCGGTGCCGGTCACGGTGGTCGGCACCCGGTTCGTGGCGCGCGTCCCGCTGCCCGAGCCGAACGAGGTGACCGATCCGCGGGCCGTCGACGACACCTGCGACTGGGCCGTGCTGATCGACGGGCGTCCCCTGGTGCTGGCCGAGGGCGTCGACGGCATCGAGCGGCTCACCGGCGGCCGGGAGCTGTTCGCCGGCCGCGACGCGTCCGGCTACCTGCGGGTCCAGTCGCGCACGGCGCGGCTGACGGTCACCGAGTGCGCGTGGCGTCCGGACGGCACCCTGGTCCTGGCCGGGACGCACCGGGCGAGCGACACCGGCGAGATCGTGCTGCGCAGCCGGGGCCGCCGCAAGGAGTACGCGTTCGGCGTGACCCGCGGCGACGACGGCGTGCTGCGCGCCGAGGTCCCGGCCGCGGCGGTGCCGAGCGTGGCGGGCGTGCTGCCGCTGCGCGCGGGCCAGTGGGACGTGCTGTTCCGTTCCCCGGGCGGCCGTGCCCTGGCCGTGCGCACCGACCCGGCGGTGTCGTCCGCGCTGCCCCCGGCCCTGGAGGTCGCGCGGCGCGGCTACGCGCTGGAGCTGCAGCGCGTCGGCCTGGTGGTGCGGGTGTCCGGCGACGTCCCGCCCGAGGAGCGTTCGGCCGCGACGACGCTGCGGTCCGAGGCGCGCCAGCGCGTGGCCAAGGAGGGGCTGCGCGACGCGGTGGTGTTCTCCTGCTTCAACGGACGCCAGTACTCCGACAGCCCCAAGGCCATCCACCAGGAGATGGTGGCGCGCGGCCTGGCGGGCGACCTGGAGCAGCTGTGGGTCGTCAACGACGCGCAGGTGGAGCTGCCCGGCACGCTCACGCCGGTGCGGCTCAACGGCCGCGAGTGGCACGAGGCGATCGCGAGCTCCCGGTACATCATCACCAACCACCGGCTCGGCGACTGGTTCCAGCGCCACCCCGACCAGGTGGTGCTGCAGACCTGGCACGGCACGCCGCTGAAGAAGGTCGGCCGGGACGTCAAGGAGGCGCACTTCGCCTACGCGCCCGGCATGAAGCAGGCATACCGCTCCCTGGCGAAGGGCGGGAAGGGCAAGGGCGAGGAGGCGCAGGCCGCGCCGGCACTGCCGGAGTGGACCCACCTGCTGTCGCCCAACCCGTTCAGCACCGAGATCTTCCGCCGTGCGTTCTCGTTCAAGGGCGAGATCATCGAGGCCGGGTATCCGCGCAACGACCTGCTGTACCACCCCGAGGCCGACCGGGTCGCGGCGCAGGTGCGGGCCCGGCTCGGCGTGCCGGCGGGCAAGCGGGTCGTGCTGTACGCGCCGACCTGGCGCGACGACCAGTACTACAGCCGGGGCCGCTACAAGTTCGACCTGCGCCTGGACCTGGAGCGGGCGCGGGCCGCGCTCGGCGAGGACCACGTGCTGCTGGTCCGGCTGCACAGCAACGTCGTGGACGGGGTGCCCGAGGACGGCGAGTTCGTCATGGACGTCTCGCTCTACCCCGACATCACCGACCTGTACCTGATCGCCGACGTGCTGATCACGGACTACTCGTCGGTCATGTTCGACTACGCCAACACCCGGCGGCCGATGCTGTTCTTCACCTACGACCTGGCCGACTACCGCGACCGGCTGCGCGGCTTCTACCTGGACTTCCAGGCCGAGGCGCCGGGTCCGCTGCTGGAGACCTCCGACGCGGTGATCGAGGCGATCCGCGACATCGAGCCGATCGCCAAGGAGTACCGGCACAACTACGACGCGTTCGTCGAGCGGTTCTGCCCGCTGGACGACGGCAGGGCCGCCGCCCGCGTCGTCGATCACCTTTTCCCCGGCTCCTAGGGGCGGGCGCCCGCCAGCAGTTCGGTCCACTGGCGGCAGACCTCGGCCAGGCCGTAGGCGCGGGTGACCTGCTCGCGGGCCACCTGCCGGTCGGCCTCCCAGTGGCCGTCGCGCACCGTCGTGGCGATCGACGCGGCCATCGCGGACGCGTCGGCGTGGATCCAGCGGGTGTCGTAGATGGTGTCGGCGCCGGGCCAGCCCAGCAGCACGGGGATCGCGCCGGACGCCATGCCCTCGGCCGGGGCCAGGTGGAAGCTCTCGTCGTCGCTGGTGGACAGGACGAACCCGATGCGGCGCAGCCACGCGGCCACGTCCCGGCCGTAGGTGTCGAACACCACGCCGCCCGCCAGCAGCGGGGAGCGGCGGATGCGGCGGAACACCTGCTCGTAGTGGGCGCGCTCCTCGTCGCGCTGCCAGATCCACCAGTACTCCCACGGCAGCTTGGACTTGACGAACAGCGTGAACCGGGGATCGTCGCGGCGCAGCTCCTCCAGGGCGTCCAGCGCCAGGTCGAGCCGCTTGCGGGACGGCGCGATGCCGATCATGCCGAGGTGGTGCTCGGCGCCGGCCAGCTTGGGCCGGTCGAGCTGCCGGTCGTCCACCCAGTTCGGGACGACGGTGACCTTGTGGGCGGGCCAGCCGGTGGTCTCGCGGGTCAGCCGGGCGTAGTGCGGGCTGACGCAGATCACCTGGTCGACCGCGTCGATGTCCAGGTGCTGCGGCCACCGGGCGTACAGCTCGAACCGGTGCAGGCGCACCAGCAGGCGCTGGCCGGGCCGCTTGTGCTTGGCGTACCACAGCGCGTTGGGCCCGCACCATTCGCACACGACCACGTCGGCCCACTCGACGAGTTCCTGGCTGCGCTCGGGGTCGTGCACCTTCAGCGCGGCCCAGTGGTCGACGCGCACCTCCATGTCGGGGCGCGACCGGAGGTAGTCCAGCAGCCGGGTGAAGAACTTCAGGTCGTGCCCGGCGACGCCCACGCGCAGCTTCCGCTCGCCGGTGGCGCCCGCCGGGGCGGCGCCCGCGCCGTGCGCGGCGGCCTGACGGGCGGCGGCGAGGACGGCCTCCGACGGGTCCGGGAACGCCTGCGCCAGGTAGGCGCCGAGCCGTTCGGCGGCCGCGTCGAGCGTGTAGTCGCGCGCGGCGGCCCGGCAGCGCTCGGCGGCCAGCGCGTACAGGTCGGGGTTCTTGCCGATGAGCGTCAGCGCGTCGACCACGTCGGTCTCGGACGCCACGAACAGCGGGTAGTCGGCGCCGAACAGCCGCTCGTGCATGGGGGTGCGGTTGAGCAGCACCGGCACGCCCAGCGCGCCGCACTCCAGCACCTTGGTGGACAGTTCCAGGCTGGCGTCCATCTCCGGGTGCCGCCACGACAGGCCCACGTCGCACTCGGCGGTCAGCCGCATCGCCTCGGCGCGCGGGTGGCCGCCGTGCCACACCACGCCCTGCGCGCTCTCCAGGGCGGTGCGCATGCGGGTGGAGAACCCCGGGTCCTTCGGGTCGTCGTGGATCTTGTCGCCGACCATGTGCAGCTCGGCGTCCACGCCGCGCAGCGCCAGCATGCGCGGCAGCCCCGTCATCTCGTAGGTGTTCCAGCGCGGCGCGAACTTGCCCGTGTAGACCAGCCGCAGCGCCCGGCCCCGCGGCGGCTCCCCGCCGCGCGGCGTCAGCCCGTCCGGCAGGACGACCACGGGCGGGAACAGCACGCTCTTGCCCGCCGTGGCCGGAACGGCGCTCTCCAGGAACGAGCGCAGCTCCTCGGTCTGGCACAGCAGCATCCGGGAGGCGTCGGCGATGCGGCGCAGCTCGCCCTTGGCCGCCCGGTCGAACTCGCCCGCCGACTGCGGCACGTCGGTCAGGTACGTCCACAGCCGTCCCGCCAGCGGCCCGGCCGCCAGCTTGCCGGCCAGGCGCCGTCCCCGCACCACCACCAGGTCGAACGGGTCCTCGGCGTCGATCTCGGTCAGGACGACGGCGGCCTGCTTGGCGGGCATGCCGCGGTCGCCCTCGACCCGTCCCTCGGCGTGCGGGCTGCGCACGGTCACACCGGGCAGGGCGCGCAGCGGGTCGACCAGCCGTCCGGTGCGGACCGGGGCCTTGAGCACCAGGGTCACCGCGCAGCCGGCGCGGGCCAGCGACTGCACCATTCCCTGGGCCCAGATCGCCGAGCCGTCGATCAGGTTGAGATCGACGTCGCCGTACACGAGCGCGCGTGGTCGCACGGGCATTCCTTTCGGGCGTTGCGTTTCGGTCAGGCGGGCTCGAACGTCGGGACCAGCTCGGCGAGCCGCGCGGGCGCGGTGACGGTGGCGTCCCACTCCAGGATCGCCAGGCCCGGCGGCGGCGCCTCGCCCCACAGCACCAGCGGCAGGCCGCGGACGCGGGCCAGCTCGCGCGCGTCGTGCAGGACGCGTTCGCGGTCGTACATGCCGGGCGTGCCCAGGTAGGCCCACGGGCCGCCGGGCTCGCCCGCCGCCGCGTCCACCACGAGCATGTCGACGTCGGCGGTCTCCAGCGCGGTGACGGCGTCGTGCGGGTACAGCGGGACGATCTTGGCGTGCCCGGCCAGCGCCGCGGCGGCGGGCCGGCCGAGGATCCCGGCGATCAGCGGGCCGTCGTAGGGGGCCGCCACCAGCAGCCGGTCCTCGGCCCGGTCGACATGGTCGAGCTGGACGCGGTCCTTGGCGTCGGTGGCGGTCGCCGAGGCGGCCGTGGGCGCGTTGCGCTTCTTCCACAGCCGGTACAGCTCGCGCGGCAGGCGCGGCGCGCGGCGCCGCGGGTTGCGGGCCGCGCCGGCGACGAGCCGCCCGAACTGCAGCGCCGCCGAGGTCTCCAGGGCGGTCAGCCGCTGCTCCAGTTCCTGCACGCGGGCCTGGCTCTCGCGCAGCTGGGCACGGAGGCGGGCCACCTGGCGGTTGGCTTTGGCGTCACGCGGGTTGGTCACCGAGATACTCCATGATCACGTCGGCGATGCGGGGTCCGGCCTGGCCGTCCCACAGCGGCGGCTTGCGCGAGGCGTCGACGTGCCCCGCCTCCAGCACCTTCCGCGCGGCGGGGACGAGCTCCTCGAAGCCGACCAGCCGGTTGGTGCCGTGGGTGATCGTGATCGGCCGTTCGGTGTTGGGCCGGACGGTCAGGCACGGCACCCCGAGGATCGTGGTCTCCTCCTGGAGGCCGCCGGAGTCGGTGACGACCGCCGCCGCGCCGCGCACCGCCGCGACGAAGTCGATGTAGCCCAGCGGCTCCAGCACGTGCACGCCCGGGTGGTCGTCCAGCCCGGCGGCCAGCAGGTTGGCGCGGCCGCGCGGGTGCACCGGGATGACCAGGTCGGCCAGGTCGGCGACGCCGTGCAGGTGCCGGACCAGCGCGGCGGCCGTCTCCGGCGCGTCCACGTTGGCGGGGCGGTGCATGGTGGCCAGCACGTACCGCTCGGGCAGCCCGTGCTCGGCCCGCACCCTGGCGGTGTCGAACTTGTCGAGGTTGGCCAGCAGGGTGTCGATCATCGGGTTGCCGACCAGGTGCACCCGCTCCACCGGGACGCCCTCGCGGGCCAGGTGCCCGACGGCCTCGGGGCTGGTGGCGAAGCACAGGTCCGACAGCTGGTCGGTGAGGCGCCGGTTCACCTCCTCCGGCATGGTCATGTCGAAGCTGCGCAGCCCCGCCTCCACGTGGGCGACCGGGATGTGCAGCTTGGCCGCGACGAGGGCGGCGGCGATCGTCGAGTTCACGTCGCCGTACACGATGACGAGCGCGGGTGAACGGCTCGTGAACTCCCCCTCCAGTCCGGTGAGCAGCGCGGCGGTCTGCGCCGCGTGGCTGCCCGAGCCGACGCCGAGGTTGACGTCGGGCTCCGGCAGGCCCAGCTCGTGGAAGAAGATCTCCGACATCCGCTCGTCGTAGTGCTGGCCCGTGTGCACCACGGCCTGCTCGGCGTTCGCCGCGCGCAGCGCCCCGATCACCGGGGCGGCCTTGACGAAGTTCGGCCGGGCCCCCAGGACATGAACGATCGACCCCAACACAATTTCCCTTCTGTTCATCCGGGTTGCTTACGCTCGCCCGCCGTGCTCATCCGAAATCCCCTGCTCCCGCCGCTGAAAGCGGCGGTCTACCTGCCCGGGCTCGCCTGGCGGCAGCTGCGCGCCGACCCGCGCCGGGCGCCCCGGCTGGCCGTGCGGCTGCTGCTGCCCGCGCTGCGCGCCG
>NZ_BAAAZG010000046.1:39216-53547 GCF_039536785.1 Actinomadura miaoliensis | reverse complement strand
TAAGCTCTTCAGCGCCGATGGTACTGCATGGGAGACTGTGTGGGAGAGTAGGACGCCGCCGGACATTCTTTTCTGGAAGGCCCCCGCCGTCACGGCGGGGGCCTTCCGCATTTCCGGAGCAGATTCAGATCTCGTTGCGGAGGATGCTGTAGACGACGGCGTCGCGCCACTCGCCGTCGCGGAACGCGTAGCTTCGCAACACGCCCTCGCGCGTGAACCCGGCCTTCTCCAAGGAGCGTTGCTCGGCCACGTTGGAGACCTCCGTGTCGGCCTCGACGCGCATCGCCTGGGTGTGGGCGAACAGATAACGGGCCAGCAGGCGTTGGGCCTGCGCGCCGTAGCCGTGGCCGCGGGCGTCCGGCAGCAGGATGATCCCGATGTTCCAGCAGTACGAGCCAGTGCCGGTCACGATCTTGCGCCAGGCCATGAAGCCGAGGCGTTCGGCGCCGCGCACCACCATGAGACGGCCGCCGTCGTCCCCCAGCAGTCCGTTGTCCGCCCATTGGCGCCGCAGCCGGCCGGGATCGCTCCAGCCGAACCACTGAAACGGGCTGGTGAATTCGGGGTCCAACGCGAATCGGTCGAGCAGCGGCAGATCCATTTCGAAGACCGGACGCAACGCGACTTGATCAACTGTCATGATCAGCAACGGTAGGGCGTCTCCGGTCAGACCGCCAGGAAACAGGACAAGACTTAAACATTCTGGCAACTCGTACGAGGGGCACCGCGGCGTCAGGCTGACGCCCAACGAGATCTTCAGGCGGTGTGATCCCGCAGAACCAGGTCGAGGGTCGAAGCCCACTGCCGCAGCAGGCGGGAGCGGCGGGCGGAGTCGTCGGTGAGGAGGTCGGCCAGGCCGAGGCCGCGGACCAGGTCGAGCGTGGCCTGAACGGCCTCGCGCACGCCGGGGACGGACTCGTCCGCGCCGAGGGCCTCCACGGTGAGACGGTGCGCCGCCCGTCCCACACGCGCCTCGAGCGGAACGACCTGGGCGCGCAACTGCTCGTCCGAGCTGGCGGCGACCCACAGTTGCAGGGCCGCGCGGAACAGCGGGCTGGTGTACATCTCCGCGAGCATCGTGAGGACGTCCAGGGTCGGCAGGCGCCGCCCCGCCAAGGCGTTGAGGTGCTCGCGCACCCGCTGCAGGCGCACCTCGGTGCCGTACTCGACGGCGGCCGTCACCAGTTCCTCGCGGGTGCGGAAGTGGTGCTGCGCGGCGCCCCGGGACACCCCGGCGCGTTCGGCGACCACGGCGACGGTCGTGCGGCCCCAGCCGAGGGATGACAGGCAGTCGACGGCGGCCTCCAGCAGCCGCTGCCGGGTGGCGCGGCTGCGGTCCTGCCGCGGCTCGCGCACCGCCTGCGCGTTCGACACCCTCGGTTCCATGGCGTTCCAGTCAACCAGACCGCCCGGCCCAAAAACAATCAAGCACGATTGATTTCTTCGCGGCGGGGTGGCAGGGTTCACCCATGACCGAACCGCGGCGATCGCCCGCCATCGAGTCGTGAGGGCGTCCCGGGCCGGGCGTGCTCATGACGCCGTGCTGCCGCGGGCGTCCCGCCGCGAGCAGGGCAACGGCGGCCGCCCACCCCACGGCGGCTTCCGTCGTGTCTCACGGAGGCAGGGCGGGAGGAGCGGGGCCATGCTGCACGCGAGGCTGGGCGTCGATGGGATGTCACCTTGGCCTGGGGGCGTGCCGGGGAGGCTCGGGTCGGTCGCCGGCCGCGTCCCGCCGCCGAGTCGCGGTGGGGATCGCGGCGCTGGGCGGGTTGGAATCTACGACGTAAAGGTGGCCGGCTTGCTGATCTCGTGGAGGGGTGAGCGGTGATGGGCACTGGGAGCATGACGGCCGGCCGCGGCACCGCCCGGCCGTTGCGCAGTTCGCTCGACGTGGGCAGTCCCGTCTACCGGGAGCGGCGCGCGGCGATGCTCGCGAAGCTGGCCGAGCTGGAGGCCGAGCATGCCAAGGCGCTGGCCGGGGGCGGGGAGAAGTACGTGGCCCGGCATCGTAAACGCGGCAAGCTGCTGGCGCGCGAGCGGATCGAGTTGCTGCTCGACCCGGACTCGCCGTTCCTGGAACTGAGTCCGCTGGCCGCGTGGGGCACCGACTTTCCCGTCGGCGCGAGTGTGGTCACCGGTATCGGGGTCGTCGAAGGCGTCGAATGCATGATCGTCGCCAATGATCCGACGGTCCGGGGCGGGTCCAGCAATCCGTGGACGGTGCGCAAGAGCTTCCGCGCGTCCGACATCGCGCTGGAGAACCGGCTGCCGGTGATCAACCTGGTGGAGTCGGGCGGCGCCGACCTGCCCTCGCAGAAGGAGATCTTCATTCCGGGCGGGCGGATGTTCCGCGACCTGACCCGGCTGTCGGCGGCGGGGATCCCCACGATCGCGCTGGTGTTCGGCAACTCCACGGCGGGCGGGGCGTACATCCCGGGGATGTGCGATCACGTGGTCATGGTCCGGGAGCGGGCGAAGGTGTTCCTGGGTGGGCCGCCGCTGGTGAAGATGGCCACCGGTGAGGAGGCCGACGACGAGGAGCTGGGCGGCGCCGACATGCACGCGCGGATGTCCGGGCTGGCCGACTACATGGCCGTGGACGAGCCGGACGCGTTGCGCCTGGGCCGGCAGATCGTGGCGCGGCTCAACCACCGCAGGCTGGGGCCGGCGCCGGGGCCGGTCCGCGAGCCGCTGTACGACGCCGAGGAGCTGGCGGGCATCGTCCCCGAGGATCTGCGGACGCCGTTCGACCCGCGCGAGGTGATCGCGCGGATCGTGGACGGCTCGGAGTTCGACGAGTTCAAGCCGCTCTACGGGGCCAGCCTGGTGACGGGCTGGGCGCGCCTGCACGGGTATCCGGTGGGGATCCTGGCCAACGCGCAGGGCGTGCTGTTCAGCCAGGAGGCGCAGAAGGCCGCGCAGTTCATCCAGCTGGCCAACCAGACGGACACGCCCCTGCTGTTCCTGCACAACACCACCGGCTACATGGTCGGCAAGGAGTACGAGCAGGCGGGCATCATCAAGCACGGCGCGCTGATGATCAACGCGGTGGCCAACAGCCGGGTGCCGCACGTCTCGATCGTCATGGGCGCCTCGTACGGGGCGGGGAACTACGGCATGTGCGGCCGGGCGTACGACCCGCGCTTCCTGTTCACGTGGCCGAGCGCCAAGTCGGCGGTGATGGGGCCGCAGCAGCTGGCCGGGGTGCTGTCGATCGTGGCACGGCAGGCCGCCGAGGCGCGAGGGCAGGTCTACGACGAGGAGCAGGACCGGGCCATGCGGGAGATGGTCGAGTCGCAGATCGAGGCCGAGTCGCTGCCGTTCTTCCTGTCCGGGCGGCTCTACGACGACGGGGTGATCGACCCGCGCGACACCCGCACCGTTCTCGGCATCTGCCTGTCGGTGATTCACAACGCGCCCGTGGCCGGGGCCGAGGGCTTCGGCGTCTTCCGGATGTGAGGCCATGATCGAGTCTGTGCTGGCGGCCAATCGCGGCGAGATCGCCCGCCGTGTGTTCCGAACCTGCCGCGATCTGGGGATCGGCACGGTGGCGGTGTTCTCGGACGCCGATCACGGTGCCCCGCACGTGGTCGAGGCGGACGCGGCGGTGCGGCTGCCGGGCGTGACGCCCGCCGACACCTACCTGCGCGGCGACCTGATCGTGGCGGCGGCGCGGGCGGCGGGGGCGGACGCGGTGCATCCCGGCTACGGGTTCCTGTCGGAGAACGCCGAGTTCGCCCGTGCGGTGGTGGCGGCGGGGCTGACGTGGATCGGCCCGCCGCCCGAGGCGATCGCGGCGATGGGGTCGAAGATCGAGGCCAAGAAGCTGATGGCCGCGGCGGGCGTGCCGGTGCTGCCGGAGCTGGACCCGGACGCGGTGACGGCCGGCGACCTGCCGATCCTGGTGAAGGCGTCGGCGGGCGGCGGTGGACGCGGCATGCGCGTCGTGCGGGCGCTGGGCGACCTCGCCGACGCCGTCGCGGCGGCCCGGCGGGAGGCGCAGTCGGCGTTCGGTGACCCGGCGGTGTTCTGCGAGCCGCTGCTGGAGCGGGCCCGGCACATCGAGGTGCAGGTGCTGGCCGACCGGCACGGCACGGTGTGGGCGCTGGGCGAGCGGGAGTGCTCGATCCAGCGCCGTCACCAGAAGATCGTGGAGGAGGCGCCGTCGCCGGCCGTCACGCCGGAGCTGCGCGCGCGGCTGTGCGCGGCGGCGGTCGACGCGGCCCGCGCGATCGGCTACGTCGGCGCGGGCACGGTGGAGTTCCTGCTGGCCGGGGACGGGCGGTTCTTCTTCCTGGAGATGAACACGCGGCTGCAGGTGGAGCATCCGGTCACCGAGTGCCTGTACGGGGTGGACCTGGTGCGGCTGCAGATCGAGGTGGCCGAGGGCCGGGCGCTGCCCGCCGAGCCTCCGGCGCCCCGTGCCGGGCACGCGATCGAGGTGCGCCTGTACGCGGAGGATCCCGCGGCGGGGTGGCGGCCGGGCAGCGGGGTCCTGCACACGTTCGACGTTCCGGGGGTGGGCGCCGCGTTCGGCGATCCGGGGCGTGGCGGCGCGTACGGGCTGCGGCTGGACGCGGGGGTGCGGGACGGCAGCGAGGTCGGCGTCCACTACGACCCGATGCTCGCCAAGGTCATCGCGTGGGAGGCGACCCGGGCCGGTGCGGCGCGCAGGCTCCGCGCCGCTCTCACGGGGGCGCGCCTGCACGGCGTCACCACCAACCGTGATCTGCTGGCCCGGGTGCTGGCCGAGCCGGCGTTCCTGGCCGGGGACACCGACACCGGGTATCTCGACCGGGTGGGCCTGGACGTGCTGGCCGCGCCGCTGGCCGGCGAGCGCGCCGTGCGGCTGTCGGCGCTGGCGGCGGCGCTGGCCGACGCCGAGCTGAACCGGGCCGCCGCGCCGGTGCAGCGGGGCCTGCCGTCCGGGTGGCGCAACCTGCCTTCGCAGCCGCAGCGCAAGACGTTCGAAGGGCCGGACGGCGCGGTGCTGGAGGTCGCCTACCGGCTGGGACGCGGCGGCCTGGTCGCCGAGGGGCACGATGACGTGGGCCTGGCCGGCGCCGTCGTCACCGGCGAGGCGAGGGGCGAGGTGGCGGTGACGCTGGACGTGGCCGGGGTGCGGCGGGTGTTCCGCGTGCGGGCCGTCGGCGACCGGCTGTTCGTCGACTCGCCGCTGGGGCCGGTGACGCTGCGGGCGCTGCCGCGCTTCGCCGATCCGGGGGACCTGGTGGCGCCCGGGTCGCTGCTGGCGCCGATGCCCGGCACGGTCGTGCGGGTGGACGCCGAGCCCGGCGCCGCCGTGGCCGAGGGGCGGACGCTGGTCGTGCTGGAGGCGATGAAGATGGAGCACGCCATCGCCGCCCCGGCCGCCGGGATCGTGGCCGAGGTGAACGTGACCGCCGGGCAGCAGGTGGAGGCGGGTGCCGTCCTCGCCGTGATCGCCGAGCCGTCGCCCTCTGCGGAGCCGTCGCCGTCCGGCGAGCCGTCGCCGTCCGGTGAGCCGTCATCGTCCGAAGGGAATCCCGAGTGAGTTTCGTGGAGAGTGAGGAGCGGCGGGCCCTGCGCGAGGCCGTGGCCGCCCTGGGTGCTAAGTACGGGCCCGCGTACTACGTCGAGAAGGCGCGCAGTGGAGAGAAGACCAGCGAGCTGTGGGCCGAGGCGGGGCGGCTGGGGTACCTGGGTGTCAACGTGCCCGAGGAGTACGGCGGCGGGGGCGGCGGCATCGGCGACCTGGCGGCGGTGTGTGAGGAGCTGGCCGCGGCGGGCTGCCCGCTGTTGCTGATGGTGGTGTCCCCGGCGATCTGCGCGACGATCATCGCGCGGTCCGGCACGGCCGAGCAGAAGAAGCAGTGGCTGCCGCGGTTCGCCGACGGGTCGGTGACGATGGCGTTCGCGATCACCGAGCCGGACGCGGGGTCCAACTCCCACCGCATCACCACCACCGCGCGCCGCGACGGCGACGGGTGGGTGCTCACCGGACAGAAGACGTTCATCTCCGGGGTGGACGAGGCCGACGCGGTGATGGTCGTCGGCCGTACCGAGGACCAGAAGGGCACGCTGCGGCCGTCGCTGTTCATCGTGCCGACCGACGCGCCCGGGTTCACCCGGACACCGATCGAGATGGAGATCGTCTCGCCGGAGAAGCAGTTCGTCCTGCACCTGGACGAGGTGCGGCTGCCGTACGAGGCGCTGGTCGGCGACGAGGACGGCGGGCTGCTGCAGTTGTTCGCCGGGCTCAACCCCGAGCGGATCATGGCGGCGGCGATGGGCGCGGGCATCGGCCGGCTGGCGCTAGGCAAGGCCGTCGCCTACGCCAAGGACCGGCAGGTGTTCCGCGCGCCCATCGGGGCGCACCAGGGCATCGCACATCCGCTCGCCCAGGCCAAGATCGAGCTGGAGCTGGCGCGGCTGATGGGGCAGAAGGCGGCCTGGCTGTACGACGAGGGCGACGACGCGGGCGCGGGCGAGGCCGCCAACATGGCCAAGTACGCCGCCGCCGAGGCCGCGGTGCGCTGCGTGGACCAGGCGATCCAGACCCACGGCGGCAACGGGCTGACCACCGAGTACGGCGTCGGCATGCTCGCCGGGGTGGTGCGGCTGATGCGGATCGCGCCGGTCAGCCGCGAGATGATCCTCAACTTCGTGGCCCAGCACTCCCTGGGCCTGCCCAAGTCGTACTAGCAGGTCGTACGCGGACGGCCCGCTAGGACGCCCCCGCCAGGCGGGCGACCTGCTCGTCCAGGTCCACGGGGGCCGACAGCCGGTTGTCGATCTCGGTGTGGGGGACGGGCGGCGGCTCGTCCGGCCGCATCCGCGCGACGAACGCGTCGAACGCGGCGAGCTTGCCGCGGTCGCGTTCCAGGCCGCGGGCGGTCAGGCGGTGCCGCAGCGTGGCGGCGTCGGTGCGGATCCACACCAGCCGCACCGGCGCCCCGCCGAGCGCGTCCACCCACCCGGCCCACCGCTCGGGGCAGCGGATCTGGCCGGTGAACGGGCCGTTCAGCAGCACCGGGCAGCCGTGGGAGCGGATCTCGCGGGCGGTGGCGGTCATCCCGTCGTACTCGTGCCGTTTGACGTGCTCGTCGTACCAGGGGCCCTCGCGTTCGCCCGGGTCGCGTCCGTGCGCCGCCAGCATGGCGGCGACGAACGGCCCGTACATGGTGTCCTTGTCGAGCAGTGCGGGCACCGGGCGCAGACGCGCCAGCAGCAGCGCCGCCACGGTCGACTTGCCGCCGCCGGGAGCCCCCGCCACGACCCAGACCGTTCCGCGCCGCCCCTGCTCGCTCATGTGGTGGGGATCCGGGCGCGGCGGCGGGCGAGGCGGTCGATGCGCTCCTCGTCGATCTGGTGGCCGAGGCCGGGCTGGGTGAGGGGGACGCCGACCATGCCGCCGGACGAGCGCACCGGCGGCGACACGAACGCCGGGCCGCCCGCCGGGTCGGTGACGTCGCTGGGCAGCGTGCAGCCGGGCAGGGCGGCCAGCGCCACGGCGGCGGCCTGGCCGATGCCGAACGCGCCCGTCCCGGTGCACCACACGTCCCATCCGGCCGCGTAGGCCAGGTCGTGGGCGCTGCGCGCCGCGGTGAGGCCGCCGAGTTCGCAGACGCGCAGGTTGAGCACGCGGCCCGCCTCCATGGACAGGGCGGCCTCCAGGGTGTCGGGGTCGCCGACCTCGGGGGCGACGGCGGTGGCGATCTGGCGTTGCAGGCGGGCGTGCGCGCTCAGGTCGTCGGCGGGGAAGGGGCGTTCGACGGCGAGCAGCCCGTAGGCGTCCAGGGCCTCCAGCACCCGCAGGTGCTCGGGCGACTCGGTGTAGGCGTGGCCGGCGTCGGCGACCATCGCCAGCGCCGGGTAGGCGTGCCGGATGGCGCGTACCGGTTCGATGTCCCAGCCGGGGCGTACCTGGACCGTGACACGGGTGTGCCCGGCGCCGACCGCCTGGTTGACGCGGGTCACCACCGTCTCGAGCATCGGTTCGGGGGTGATGCGCACGCCGGTGACGATGGAGGTGCGGGTGCCGCCGAGGGCGTGCGCGAGCGGCAGGCCCCGCTCCCGGCACCACAGGTCCCAGCAGGCCATGTCGACGGCCGCGGCGGCGCGGTGGGAGCCGAGGTCGGCGACGGCGGACACGTCCTCGGGGCGGTCCCATTCCAGGCCGAGGACCGCCGGGCCCATCCGTTCCTCGATGTCGGCCCAGACGGGGTCGGGGCCGCGGGCCCCGTCCGGGACGGCGACCTCGCCCCAGCCGACCGTGCCGCCGCTGTCGGTGAGCCGCACGAGGATGCTTTCGGGTCGCCGTCCGCGCGGCATGGCCACGCGGAAGACGTCACACCCATGGACCTGGGGCACCCGTGTCGTCCTTCCCGGAGGAGAAACTCTCACCCTCCATGATCCCCCCTTCGGGGACCTGTGCCGACACCCAGATGAGCCCGGACGGCGGGCGGCGTCAGGGGCAGGTGGCGTCCAGCGACACCGGCTTGGTCTGCCGGGTGGGCTGCTTGGACGAGGTGGCGCCCGGTGTCCGGCCGGCCTGGGGCGAGGTCGAACGCGACGCGGACGCCGACGGCGACGGCGACGCCGAGGGGGAGGCGCTCTCGGGCGAGGTGGCCACGGCCTGGGCCGCCAGGCGGCGGATCAGCGCGAAGTCGGGGTTGCCGGTGTAGATCAGCGGCGGCACGAACTGCAGGCTGGTGACCTGGCCGCCGTCGTTGAACCGGTTGGACAGGGTGATGAACGCCGGCAGCAGTTCCTGCGGGATGTCGGTGGCGATCGCGCGCTTGGTGGCGGCGGCCAGCCGGTCGAAGCTGGTCAGCACGGTCCGCGGGTCGGCCTGCCGGGCGATGGCGCGCAGCAGGCACTTCTGCCGCCCCATCCGGGTGTAGTCGTCGCTGTTGGTGCGGGACCGGCCGTACCACAGCGCCTCCTTGCCGGACAGCGTGCGGTCGCCGGGCTGCAGCACGCCGCCCTCCAGGCCGTAGGAGATCGGCTGGGTGATCTTGATCTTGACGCCGCCGATGGCGTCGATGATGTCGGCGAAGCCGAACATGTCGACCAGCACGTAGTAGTCGACGGGGATGCCGAGGATGCCGCTGATGGTGGCCTTGAGCAGCTCGGGGCCGCGCTCGTTCTTGCGGGCGCCGGGGACGACGTCGGGGTGGTCCTCGGCGTACTGGTAGACCTCGTTGAGCAGGCCCGGGGTGGCGGGGCCGTCGCCGGTGAAGCCGTAGGGGAAGCGGTCGCGGGCCGGGCCCTGCGGCATCGGCACACGCTCCAGGTTGCGCGGCAGGCTGAGCAGGACGGTGTCGCCGGTCTTGGTGTCGATGCTGGCCACCGTCATGCTGTCGGTGCGCACGCCCTCGCGGTTGGCGGCCGCGTCGCCGCCCAGCAGCAGCACGTTGACGCGGCGCTGCCCGTTCCACGGGTCCTTGATGTTGATGGGGCGGCCGTGGCTGTCGCCGGTGCGGAAGATGCTGGTCAGCGCGTCCCGGTAGAGGTAGGTGCTGTATCCGGCCCAGGCGGTCGGCAGCGCGACCGCGAAGCACAGCAGGATGACCCCCGCCACGCCCGCGCTGCGCGCGCCCAGCGACATCGTCTCGGGCCGCACGATCTGGTACGAGCGGATCACCACGGTGATCCACAGCAGGCCCAGCGTGAGGATCCCGGCGGCCAGGCCCGTCAGCCAGTCCGGGCGCACGGCCAGCTGCAGCAGGTCGGAGCGGAAGAACAGCCCGGCGACCGTGCCGGCGGCGGCCAGCGCCAGGAACAGGCCCAGCAGCAGCGCCCCCGCCCAGCGGCGGCCCACCCGCAGGTGCGCCACGCCCCACACCAGAGTGGACGCCAGGGTCAGCCCGAGCGCGCGCAGGAGCCCGCGGGTTCTGGGGGCGGTGCCCTCTGCGTCCTCTTCCTCCTCAGAGGCGGGACGCGCCGCCGACCGACTCGCCATGTACGCTCCGATCCCCACGCACGCTGAAAACAGGCTCCCGCCTACATTATGGACGCGCGAAACCGTCTCAGGGTTGCGGAGCCGTGGGCCGTAGCCCTCCGCGACATGTTAGGCGCAGCTTTTACCGAGCATATGCAAGTCGGCGGCGTTGGCGCTTCCGTTCTGGGACGCCGCGACCGCCCTGGCGGTCATCCGCCGGATGGCGCGGTAGTCGGGGTCGCCGGTGCGGATCAGCGGCGGCACGAACTGCAGCCCGGCGACCTCGGCGCCGCGCACCCGCCCGGCCAGCCGCACCAGCTCGGGCAGCATGCCGCGCGGCAGGTCGGTGCTGACCGAGCGGGTGACGGTCCGCGACAGCCGCTGAAAGCCGCGCAGCACCGGCAGCGGGCGGGCCTGCCGGGCGATCGCCCACATCAGGCACTTCTGCCGGGCCATCCGGTCGTAGTCGTCGGAGCCGGTGCGCGACCGTCCGTACCAGAGGGCCTCGCGTCCGCTCAGCCGCTGGCAGCCGCGTTTCAGCCGTCCCCGGGGGATCTGCTCGCGCGGCACGGGCACGGGCCGGCCGACGCACACCCGCACGCCGCCCATCGCGTCGACGAGCTCCCGGAAGCTGCGCATGTCGACCATGGCGTAGTAGGGCACCGGACGGCCCAGGATGTGACCGACGGTCCGCTTCAGCAGCTCGGCGCCGGGATCGCGGACGCGGCGGCCGTCGCCGCCCGCCAGGACGCCCGGACGGGCGTTGCCGAGCGCGTACACGGCGTTGAGCAGCTCCTCCGGGGGGAAGGGGACGTGCCCGCGGCCCGACCACACCGGCACGCGCTGCAGGTTGCGCGGCAGGCCCAGCAGCAGCGTGCGGCCGGTGCGGGTGTCGATGCTGGCGACGGTCATGCTGTCGGTGCGCAGCCCCGGACGGGTGACGTCGGCGTCGGCGCCGATCAGCAGCACGTCCAGGCGGGGCGGCAACACCGGCGGCTCCTCGGCGGCGGGCGGCGCCGTGGGGGGCGGCGGGGCGGCGCCGGGGCTGGTGGACGGCAGCGCGGCCGGGGCGGGGTCGCGTCCGGGGAAGACGCGGTCGAGCAGGTCGCGTTGCAGCGTGCCGTAGTGCGCCACGGTCAGCGGCGGAAGAGCGGCCAGCGCGCAGATCACCGCGACGGCGGCGCCGCCGACGAACCGCAGCGACCACGCCAGCCCGCCGGGGCGCAGCACGACGTAGGAGTGGACGATCAGCAGCGTCCACAGCCCGGCCAGCGCCACGCAGCCGAGGACCAGCCCGGCCAGGCGATCCGGGCGGACCGCCGCGTCCACGAGCGCCGACCACAACCGGCCGGCGGCCAGCACCAGGCCGCTCAGCGCCAGCGTGTAGGACAGCAGCAGCGCCGTGCCCGTACGGACCCGTCCCGCGCGCAGGTGCGCCATGCCGGGAAGCACCGCCGACACCGCCGTGACCAGCAGCGTCTCCCCGAGCCCGCGCCACGGCGCGTCGCCGTCCATGTCGCCTCTCCCTCCGAACCGTCTCGGGGGGACAGGGTCGAACGGCCGTCACCGTCCATGCCATCGCGGACGCGGCCGGTTGTGGTTTTCGGACCCGCCGTCTACCAGCTCGTGGCCAGCGGCATTCCCTCGGCGTAGCCGGAGGCGCTCTGCACGCCGACGACCGCGCGCTCGTGGAACTCCTCCAGCGTGCGGGCGCCCGCGTAGGTGCAGGCGCTGCGCAGCCCGGCCACGATCGAGTCGAGCAGGTCCTCCACGCCGGGACGCTGGGGGTCCAGGTACATGCGGGAGGTGGAGATGCCCTCCTCGAACAGGGCCTTGCGGGCCCGGTCGAAGGGGGAGTCCTCGGAGGTGCGCAGCCGCACCGCGCGCGCCGAGGCCATGCCGAAGCTCTCCTTGTAGAGCCGTCCGTCGGCGGCGCGCTGCAGGTCGCCCGGCGACTCGTAGGTCCCGGCGAACCAGGAGCCGATCATCACGTTGGCCGCGCCGGCGGCCAGGGCCAGCGCCACGTCGCGCGGGTGCCGGACGCCGCCGTCGGCCCACACGTGCCGACCCAGGCGGCGCGCCTCGGCGGCGCACTCCAGCACCGCGGAGAACTGCGGGCGGCCCACCCCGGTCATCATCCGCGTGGTGCACATCGCGCCCGGCCCGACGCCGACCTTGACGATGTCGGCGCCCGCCTCCACCAGGTCGCGCACGCCCTCGGCGGTGACCACGTTGCCCGCCACGACCGGCACGGACGGGTCCAGCCCGCGCACCGCCCGCAGGGCGCTGATCATCTTGTCCTGGTGGCCGTGCGCGGTGTCCACGACCAGCAGGTCCGCGCCCGCCTCCAGCAGCGCCTTGGCCTTGCCCGCCACGTCCCCGTTCACGCCGACCGCCGCGGCGACGCGCAGCCGCCCGGCGGCGTCCACGGCGGGCGTGTACAGGGTGGCGCGCAGCGCGCCGGTGCGGGTGAGGACGCCGGCCAGGCGGCCGTGCTCGTCGACGACCGGGGCGAGCCGGTGCCCGCGCCCGTGCAGCCGGTCGAACGCCTCGTGCGGGTCGACGCCGTCGGGCAGCGTCACCAGGTCGCGGGACATGATGTCGCGAAGCTGGGCGAAGCGGTCCACGCCCTGGCAGTCGGCCTCGGTGACCACCCCGACGGGACGGTCGTCCTCGACGACGATCACGGCGCCGTGGGCGCGCTTGTGCAGCAGCGCCAGCGCGTCGCCCGCGGTCGAGTGCGGGTCCAGGCGGATCGCGGTGTCGTACACCAGATGGCGGCGCTTGACCCACCCGATCACCTCGGAGACCACCTCGACGGGGATGTCCTGGGGGATCACCGCGACGCCGCCGCGGCGGGCGATCGTCTCGGCCATCCGGCGGCCGGACACGGCCGTCATGTTGGCGACCACGATCGGCACGGTGGTCCCGCTGGCGTCGGCGGTGGACAGGTCCACCTCCAGCCGTGACCCGACCGGGGAACGCCGGGGGACCATGAAAACGTCGTTATACGTGAGGTCGTGAGCGAGGTGCTCACCGTTCAGCAGGCGCACGGCTCTACTACACACCAATCGCGGTCAAACTGGCTGGATCACCGTACATTGTGATCCATACCCCCGGGTGCTTCCGCCAAGCCGGGCATCTCCGGCGCCGCCCGCGCATCCCGCGGGGTCGGTGTGCGTACTACCTGAGGGTGACGGCGAGGTGGCTTCGAGGCCCCTGCCAGCGCATTCTCGCGTGGCCGGTGTGTTGAGGCGGGCAAGAGTCGATATGTGGGCAACGTGAGGTTTCGCTCTCTGTAAAGTTACCTCTTGACGATCCTGTCGGCTCGTTGCAGTTTTCTTACATGTGCCTCACGCGGACGGCTGCTTCCCGTAGGAGGCGTCACAGCAGAACACCGGGAGAAGCGCATGCATGTCACGCTGGCGACCCCGGTGTGCCGCGTCCGCCCGCGCGGGGGTCCGTCCCGTCCGGCAGGTGATCGTCGCAATGTCGTCCGGTGCCGCGCCGTCGCCCAGCGTCACCGTCCGCGCACGATGATCCGACCGGCGTTGCGCTGTCGTACCGGTTTACGCGGCACCCGATCGTCGCCGCCGCGACCGGACGCCGACGCATCGACGGTCGCCGGGCAGGACGAACACGAGCAAGATCAATATTTGACGTCAGACCGTCCCCGAATGGAATGATCTTGCAGTCATTGGCAAATCGATTCATTGCGTGTCGAGGAGGAGAGCCGTGCTGGATGCGGTCGACGCCGTGCTCGTCCGCGAGCTCCAGCGGGATGGCAGGGCGACGTTCCAGGCGCTCGCCGACCGCGTCGGGCTGTCCCGCACGGCCGTGCGGGCGCGGGTGCAGCACCTTCTCGAGTCCGAGGTGGTGCGCGTCGTCGGCATCGTGCACGCCGCGGTGGTCGGCGCGGAGGCGATCGGGCACGTCTCGGTCACCGTCGACGGCTCGGCCCGGGAGGTCGCCGGGATCATCGCCGCCAGGCCCGCGGTCAGCTTCGCCGCGCTGACGGCCGGCCCGCACGACCTGGTCGCCCAGGTGCGCACCCGCGACGACGCGGCCCTGGCCGCCGAGGTGGACCACATCCGCTCGGTGCCGGGCGTGCGCGCCGCGGAGGTGTTCCGCTCGGTGACCACGGTCCGCGACACCCACTCGGTGGTGCGCGAGCTGGGCGAGGTCAGCCTCGACGACATCGACTGGCGGCTGCTGCAGGAGCTGCAGCGCGACGGCCGCGCCCCCTACACCCGGCTGGCCAACATCATCGGCCTGTCGCAGGCCGCCACCCGGGCCCGCGTGGTCCGCCTGATGCGCTCCGGCGTCATCCAGGTGACCGGGCTGGCCGACCCCCACGCCCTGGGCGCCCGCGAGCTGGGCGGCTTCGGGCTGGTGGTCACCGGCGG
>NZ_BAAAZG010000046.1:13915-39180 GCF_039536785.1 Actinomadura miaoliensis | reverse complement strand
TGCGCTACGTGGCGACCGGCTTCGGCCGGTACGACATCGTCGGGCAGGCCGAGGCGCCCTCCCGCGCCGAACTGGTGTCGGTGCTGGACGCCATCCGGGCGGTGCCCGGCGCCACCGTCCGCGAGTCCTGGCATCACCTGGACGTGGTGAAGGAGTCCTACGCCGTCGAGCTGCCGGACAAGCCGCTCAACGGAGCCGTCCGCCCCGGCGGTCACTGACCCCTCACCGGCGGCCCCGGTCGCCTCGCGCAACGGTCCGGCCGTCACGGGAGCGCTTCCACCCCGACGGCCGGGCCCGCGCGCGGCCCCCGCCCCGCATGGGGCAGTGGCGGGTCGGCGGCGGGCAGGGCGGGTCAGCGGTGGTCGCGGGCGGTCTCCTTGGCGAACGCCAGGAAGTCGCGGGCCGCCGGGGACAGCCGGCGGTGCGCGTGCACCAGGGCGATCAGGCGGGTCAGCGGCGGGCCGAACGAGCGGACCACCAGCCCGCCGGTGTCCTCGACCTGGTTGCGGTACCACACCAGCGAGCCCAGACCCGCGCGCACCCAGTCCAGCCAGGCGGAACGCTCGTCGGACTCCACCGCGGGCACCGGCCTGACACCGAAGTGCGCCAGCATCGCGTCCAGCTCGGCGCGGCGGGCCCCGCCGCGGGCCGGCATGATCAGGCGCAGGCCGTCCAGCGCCGCCGGCGGCACCGGCTCGCGCAGCCCGAGACCGGGCGGGGACACCAGCACCACCTCCCGCTCCTCCAGCGGGTGGGCGACCAGGTCGCCGGGCACCGGCAGGTCGGTCACGGCCAGGTCGGCGCGCCCGGCGCGCAGCGCCGCGGCCACCACGTCGCGGCCCGCGCAGCGCACCACGCGCACCCGCACCGCGGGCTGCTCGCGGGCGAAGCGCGGCAGCAGCCCCCCGGTCAGCTCCGGCTCCAGGGACGGCTGGGTGGCCACGCGCAGCTCGGCGCCCCGCCCGTCGGCACGCGTCACCGACAGCCCCTCGATCGCCTCGATCGCGCCCAGGGCGACGCGGGCCTGCCGCACCACCTGCTCGCCGACCGGGGTGAGCACGACACCGCGGCCGGAGCGGGCGAACAGCTCCACCCCGAGCTCGCGTTCCAGCTCGCGGACCGCCCGCGACAGCGCGGGCTGGGCGACGTAGAGCGCCTGTGCCGCCGACGTCATCGTCCCGTGGTCGGCGGTCGCCACGACATAGCGCAGCTGCCGCAGATTCATGCCCCGACGGTATGCCAACGAACCGATTCGGGCCTGGACATAGCCGGAACCGGACCGATGCTCGCCGGGCGGGACGAGCCGCACGTCCTCGTGCTATCGGGGCGTCGTGCCCGGCGCGGCGTCCGGCGGGGGAGCGGCCTGCCGGCCGGACTCGGGCTCGTGGTCGGGCTCCAGCGGCGGCGCGCCCACCGCGCAGTGGCTCTTGCAGCGGGGCTCGCGTTCGTGGTCGGGGGCGGCGCGCAGGACGTCGTCGCGTACGGTCAGGGCCGTCAGCACGGCCCCGGCCAGCAGCATCACCGCGCACACCCGCATCGACGCGGCGAACCCGCCGGAGAACACCGCCGGATCGTCGTAGGCGGCGCCGGTCAGCCCGGCCAGCGGCGGGATCGCCGCCACCGCCAGCAGCCCCGCCGTGCGCGCCACCGCGTTGTTGACGCCGCTGGCGACGCCCGCGTGCCGGCTGTCCACCGTGGCCAGCACGGTCGCGGTCAGCGGCGCCACCACCGCCGACAGCCCCAGCCCGAACACCGCCACGGCCGGCAGCACGTCACGCACGTAGGAGGCGTGCGCGCCGACGCGGCCGACCAGCAGCATGCCGACAGCCGCGACCACCAGCCCGACCGTCATCGGCAGCCGCGGCCCGATCCGCTGCGCCAGCGCCCCCGCCCGCGACGACAGCAGCAGCATCAGCACCGTCACCGGCAGCAGCGCCGTGCCCGCCGCGATGGGCGTGAACCCCGACACCACCTGCAGGTTCACCACGAACAGGAAGAACATCACGCCCATCCCGCCGTACATGACGAAGGTGACGGCGTTGACGGCCGAGAACTGCCGCGACCCGAACACCTCCAGCGGCAGCATCGGCTGCGGCACCTCCCGGCGGCCGCGCCGCCCGCCCCCGCCCCTCCGGGCCCGGCCGCGGGAGCGTTCGAGGAGCAGGAACCCCGCCGCCGCCAGCACGCCCACCACCGCCGCCGTGGCGACCACCGGGCCGACGGCGCCCCCGGGCGCCTCGGTGAGGGTGTAGGTGACCCCGGCCAGCGCCAGCGCGGCCAGCGCGGCCCCCAGGACGTCGAAGCGGCCGTGCGCGCCCGGGTCGGCGCTCTCGGGCACGTGCCGCACCGTCACCAGCACCACCACGGCGGCCAGCGGCAGGTTCAGCAGGAACACCCACCGCCACCCGGCGGCCTCCACCAGCCAGCCCCCGACGAACGGGCCGACCGCGCCCGCCACGCCGCCCAGCCCCGACCAGGCCCCCACCGCGCGGGGACGGTCGTCCGGCGCGAACGACGCCTGGATGATCGCCAGCGCGCCCGGCGTCAGCAGCGCCCCGCCCGCGCCCTGCAGCGCCCGGGCGGCCACGAGCATGACCACGTCCTGCGCCGCCGCGCACAGCGCCGAGGCGACCGCGAACCACACCACGCCGATCAGGAACACCCGGCGCCGCCCGTACCGGTCGCCCAGCGAGCCGCCCAGCAGGATGAACCCGGCCAGCGTGAGCGTGTAGGCGTTGACCGTCCACTGCAGGCCCGACATGGACGCGTCCAGCTCGCGGGCCAGGCGCGGCAGCGCCACGTTCACCACCGTGGAGTCCAGCAGGGCCACGCTGGAGCCGAGCACCGTGGCCAGCAGCAGCCAGCGGCCCTGGGCGGTGCCCAGCCGTATGTCCGACATCAGGGCCGGACCAGCTCGTACGACGCCATGCCAGCATCGTCGCACGCCGCCGCCCGTGGTTCAGCGGCGCGAGGGCGTCACCAGTGGTCGGGGCTGAACGGCTCGTCCTCGGGACGCGCCGACTGCGACAGCAGCCGCAGGTCGGACTCCACCATCATCGTCACCAGCTCCTCGAAGGTGACGTCGGGCTCCCAGCGCAGCTGCTCGCGGGCCTTCTTGGGGTCGGCGCACAGCAGGTCCACCTCGGCGGGACGGGTGTAGCGCTCGTCCAGCACCACGTGGTCGCGCCAGTCCAGGCCCGCCGTGCGGAAGGCGAACTCCACCAGCTCGCGCACCGAGTGCGTCTCGCCCGTGCCGATCACGAAGTCCTCGGGGGCGTCCTGCGCCAGCATCAGCCGCATCGCGCGGGCGTAGTCGCCGGCGAAGCCCCAGTCGCGCCGCGCCTCCAGGTTGCCCAGCCGCAGCTCCGTGGCCAGGCCCAGCTTGATCCGCGCCACGCCCAGCGTCACCTTGCGGGTGACGAACTCCGCGCCCCGCCGCGGCGACTCGTGGTTGAACAGGATGCCGCTGACCGCGAACATCCCGTACGACTCGCGGTAGTTCTGCGTGATGTAGTGCCCGTAGGTCTTGGCGACCCCGTAGGGGCTGCGCGGATGGAACGGGGTCTTCTCGTTCTGCGGGGTCTCCCGCACCATCCCGAACATCTCCGACGACGACGCCTGGTAGAAGCGAATCTGCCCGGCGCCGGGGGTGCGCGACGGGCTGATGCCCGACACCACCCGGATCGCCTCCAGCATCCGCAGCACGCCCATGCCGGTCACCTCGGCGGTGAGCTCGGCCTGCTGCCACGACATCGGGACGTAGGAGATCGCGCCCAGGTTGTACACCTCGTCGGGCCGCACCCGCTCCACCGCCGAGATCAGGCTGCCCTGGTCCAGCAGGTCCCCGGTGGTGATCTGGACGTCGCCGACGTGCTTGCGCAGCCGCGCCACGTGCGGGTTGGCCTGACCGCGGACCAGGCCCCAGACCTCATGTCCTTGCGCGAGCAGATGCTCGGCGAGGTACGAGCCGTCCTGCCCGGTGATGCCGGTGATGAGTGCTCGCCTGGACAGCGGATCCTCCTGGCCGTATCGGTCGCACACGGGCTCACCGCGAGGGGGTTCCCCGCCGTGAGAGTGAAATATGAGGTTAGCGACCCGGTTGCGACGCTGACGAGAGAGGGCGCCGTTTGAACCGAATTTGCTTCGAGTTCAACGGCGGCGTGGCGCGCCGGGAGCGGGATGTGCGAGCGTGGGCTCATATGAGGTGCTGCGTGAGGTGCTGTGATGACCGCCGGTGAGGTCCGTCCGGCCGCCGGGCGGGCGGGTGCGGCCGCCGACGCGATGCGTCCGGAACCGGCCCCGCTGCGGCCGAACGGGCGGCCGCTGGGCCGGTACGCGATCATGGCGGTGGTCAACCGGACCCCCGACTCGTTCTTCGACCGGGGCGCCACCTACGCCTTCGAGGCCGCGCTGGCGGCCGTGGACCGGGCCGTCGCCGAGGGCGCCGACATCGTCGACATCGGCGGCGTCAAGGCCGGGCCGGGCGAGGACGTCGACACGGCCGAGGAGATGCGGCGCGTGGTCGAGCTGGTCGCCGCCGTCCGCGACCGCCACCCCGGCGTCGTGATCAGCGTGGACACCTGGCGCGCCGAGGTGGGCGAGGCCGTGGCCGCCGCCGGCGCCGACCTGCTCAACGACACCTGGGGCGGCCCGGACCCGCGGCTGGCCGAGGTCGCCGCCGCGCACCGCATCGGCCTGGTCTGCGCGCACGCCGGCGGTGTGGCGCCCCGCACCCGGCCGCACCGGATCGGCTACGACGACGTGGTCGCCGACGTCGTGCGGCACGTGACCGCCGAGGCCGAACGCGCCGCCGCGCTGGGCGTGCCGCGCGACGCCATCCTCATCGACCCCGCGCACGACTTCGGCAAGAACACCCGCCACTCGCTGGAGATCACCCGCCGCCTGGGCGAGCTGACGGCCACCGGCTGGCCCGTCCTGGTCGCGGTGTCCAACAAGGACTTCATCGGCGAGACCCTCGGCCAGCCGGTCGAGAAACGCGGCGTCGGCACCATGGCCGTGCTGGGGGTGTCGGCGTGGCTGGGCGCGCGCGTGTTCCGCGTCCACGACGTCGCGGGCGCCCGCCGCGCCCTGGACGCCGTCGCCGCCCTCGCCCCCTGACCGCACCCCGCCTCAATGATCGCCGCGCCTGGGTGATCGCCGCGCCTGGGTGATCGTCGGCGGTTCGGCGGGCGGCGCGGTTCAGTGGGCTGCGGCCTCGCGTTGGCGGGCCCGGTAGGCCGCCACGTGCATGCGGTTGCCGCAGGTGCGGCTGTCGCAGTAGCGGCGGCAGCGGTTGCGGGACAGGTCCACCAGGACGCGTGAGCAGTCGGGGGCCTCGCAGGTGCGCAGCCGGTCCAGCTCGCCCGCGGCCACCACGTACGCCAGCGCCATGCCGCAGTCGGCGGCCAGATGCTCGTCCATGGGGGCGCCCGGGGCGAAGAAGTGCACGTGCCAGTCGTAGCCGTCGTGGTCGGTCAGGTGCGGCGTGGTGCGCACCTCGCCGACGATGTCGTTGATCAGCCGGACCGCCGCCGGAACGTCGGCCGCGGTGAACACCGCGTGGAAGCGGCCCCGCAGGTCGCGCACGCGCGCCAGGTCCCGCTCGGTGAGCCGGTCCACGTCGCTGAACCGATTGCGGTCGACGAACGCGCGCAGCGCGGCCAGATCCGCGAGCCGTTCCTCCCCCGACGCCTCGGGCCCGGTGTTGATCAGGTCGACGACGGTGGCGAGCGCGTGCTCGGCGTCATGGGTGAAGATCACTGTGACTCCAGTCTCGGAGACCGGCGACGGACGTGGGGGCACGCGTCGGCACGGGGGCCGTCCCCCGAGAGCGCCGCACGTTATCACCATATGACGCCGGAGGCTGAACGGCGCCCCGTCCCGGAACGGCGCCCGCCTCCGGTGGGGGACGCGCCGGCGACGGCCCGTCGGCGTCCGTTACGGGCGGGGCGCCCGACTACTGACGATCCGCCGCGAACGCGCGTATACCGCGTCGTCGTGGACAAGTAACGGCCGTGGGCGAGGAACGGATCTTCGTCGTCTTCCTGGTCGTCGCGGTCGTCGTGCTGGCGGCCCGCGCGCTGGCCGGGCGGATGCGCGTGCCCGACGCGATCCTGATGGTCGTGCTGGGCATGGCGGCCGGGTTCGTGCCGGGGCTGCCGCCGGTGCGGGTGCCGCCGGAGGTCGTCCTCATGGGGTTCCTGCCGCCGCTGGTGTACCACGCCGCGTTCTTCACCGCGCCCCGCGAGGCCCGCGCCGACGCGGTGCCCATCTTCACGCTGGCGGTCGGGCTCACCGCCGTCACGACCGTGGCGGTGGCGGGGACCGCGTACGCGCTGCTGCCCGGTGTCGGCTGGGCCGCGGCGTTCGCCTTCGGCGCCGCGGTGGCGCCCACCGACGCCGTCGCCGCCACCTCCGTGATCCAGCGCCTGGGCGCGCCCCGCCGCATGGTGACGATCCTGGAGGGCGAGAGCCTGATCAACGACGGCGTGGCGCTGACCATCTTCGGGCTGGCGGTCGAGGCGCTGTCCACGCCGTTCACCGCCGGGCACGGCGCCGCGCGGCTGGCGCAGGTCGCGTTCGTCGGCGTGGCGTACGGGCTGGCGGTCGGCCTGGTCGTGCGCCGGCTGCGGCGCCGCATCCAGGACCCCAGCAGCCAGATCATCGTGTCGCTGATCACCCCCTACCTGGCCTTCATTCCGGCGGAGAACTTCGGCGCGTCCGGGGTGCTGGCGACCGTGACCGCCGGGTTCTACCTCGGCACCCGCTCCGAGGGCGTGCTGCAGCCCGCGTCCCGGCTGGTCGGGAACACGTTCTGGCGCATCCTGGTCTTCCTGCTGGAGTCGACGCTGTTCGTGCTGCTCGGGCTGCAGATCCGCCAGGTGCTGCGCGAGCCGCACGGCCACACCTGGACAGAGGTCGGCTGGGCCGCGCTCGCGCTGGCGGCCGTGGTGGTGGCGGTGCGGCTGGTGTGGGAGCTGGCGACCGGGCCGCTGGCGGTGCTGGTGCCCGGCGGCCGCCGCAGCCGCCGCGGGCTGGGCTGGCGGCAGCGCGTGGTGATCGGCATGGGCGGGATGCGCGGCGCGATCTCGTTCGCCATGGCGCTGTCGGTGCCCGTGGCGGCCGGACCCGACCGCGGCGTGCTGGTGCTGCTGGCGGCGCTCGTCGTGCTGATCACGCTGGTCGGGCAGGCGCCGCTGC
Organism: Actinomadura miaoliensis; assembly: GCF_039536785.1. Lineage (NCBI taxonomy): Bacteria > Bacillati > Actinomycetota > Actinomycetes > Streptosporangiales > Thermomonosporaceae > Actinomadura > Actinomadura miaoliensis. Next base: position 31,980 of record NZ_BAAAZG010000046.1, on the reverse strand, counting down.
TGCCGGTGCTGCTGCGGCGGTTCGGGCTGATCGAGCCGGGCCGGCGGCGCGTGGAGTCGATGCGCGCCCGGCACGACGCCCTGCAGGCGGCCCTGGCCCGGCTGGACGAGATGGCCGCCGCCGACGAGGTCGACGACCGCACCGCCGACGCGTTCCGGCAGATGCTGGAACTGCGCCTGCAGCGCGTCCGCAACCGGCTCGACACCGACGGCGACACCGAAGGGGACGACACCGCGCTCACCAGCAGCCGCCGCGTCCGCCGGGAGCTCGTGCGGGCCCAGCGCGCCAAGCTGCAGGCCCTCTACCGCAAGGGCCGCATCGGCGCCGACACGCTCCGCGAGATCAGCCGCGAGCTGGACTTCGAGTACTCGGCCCTGACCCGCCGTCCCCGCCCCTGACCCGCCGTCCCCGCCCCTGACCGGCCGGGCGCGCGCCTCGGCGGGGGAGCGCCCGGGTCAGCGGGAGTACGCGGCTCAGCGGGAGTACAGGGGGTCGGCGACGACCGGGTAGTAGGCGCCCTCGTGCGCGACGCGCATCGTCACGACGTTGCCGTCCAGCACGTAGTCGGCCTTGACCGGCCGGAACATCGAGTCGCACGCCCACGGGCTGTAGAGGCGGCCCACGGTGGCGCCGTAACGCAGGTGGACGACGTCGTAGCCGCCCGACGGCATGGCCTCCAGCGCCAGCCCGTCGGCCAGCGCGAACGGGAAGCGGAACTCGGCGGGCGCGTCCGGCCCGTGGATCACCGTCAGCAGCCGGACGCCGCCGGAGGTGGTCTGCGCGAGCATGTCGGTGTCGACGTCCACGCCGACGAACACCCGCAGGCTCGGCCGGATCACCTGGGCGACGGTGTCGGCGGCGGTCGCGTCGATCCCGATGTGGACGCGCTGGCCGTCCTTGGTCGGCACCCACACGCCGTCGCGGGCGCGCTGGCCCCACCCGACGTCGGGGTTCTCCAGCTCCTGGGGCTCGTTCTTGCCCCGAGCGACCAGAATCCTGGAGGCGGCGCTCATCGCCGCGGCAGCCCCGTCACGTGCGTGCCTCATGGCGGGCCCCCTCGCATCGTCGATCCATCGCCCCATCACACTGATGTGGGTTTACCACTGTGACCCCCGGCACGGGGCTACCGGGTCGATACCGGGTGCTTTGCCGTGCTTCGCCCCCTGCGCCGTTGGACTTTACACCACGCTTATATGTGACGATCCAGCCCATAACCGGGATGACCACACCATGTCACGAGGGAGACCAGCCATGACCAGCACGCCGCCGCCCGGCACCGTCCGCGTCGCCGACCTGCCGCCCGAGCGGCAGCGCGAGCTGCACGCCATGATGCGCGACTCCACCCCGCTGCACCGGCTGCTGGCGCTGGAGATGGTCGAGATCGGCGAACGGCACGCGGTGCTGTCCATGCCGGTGCGCCCGGAGGCGTTCAACAGCACCGGCAACCTGCACGGCGGCGCCATCGCCACGCTCATCGACGTGGCCGCCGGCACCGCCGCCGCGCGCGGCAGCGGCTTCCAGCCGGGCGAGCAGAGCCTGGTCACCGCCGACCTGCACGTCCGCTACCTGGGCCGGCCGCACGGCGACACGGTGTTCGCCCGCGCCGAGGTGCTCAAGGCGGGCCGCCGGCTGGTGATCGTCGAATGCCGGGTCACCGACGTCGAGGACCGCGTGATCGCCGCCGCCGACTTCTCCATGATGATCGTCCCGCTGCGGAAGCCGCTGCGCCCGGTCGACGGCGCCACGCCCACCGACCCCGACCTGTGACCGCCCGCCCCGCGATTCCCCGTCCCGGAAAAACAATTGCGGGGAATCGCGGGCCCGCGCATCCTGGACGTGTCGAAAGGCAACGGGAACACCGAAGGGGTGAGCCACCGGTTAGGCGACTGGTCTCCAAAACCAGTGAAAAGCAGGTTCGACTCCTGCCGCCCCTGCCAGGCGAGCGACGGCGCTCGCCGCGACGGGCTTGTGGTGTAACGGGAACACATCTGTCTTGCACACAGACGATCAGGGTTCGACTCCCTGCGAGTCCACGAGGCGGCTTTTTGGTGCTCGGCGAGCTGCTGCTCGCCTTCGCCGAGGCCCGCCGTGTCCTTCGAGGGGCGGCTCCCCGAATTCCCCGGGGGGTTGTATTCGTGCCGTAGAGGCCTTGTGGGTGAGGCGTCAGGTTTCCACCCTGAAGAACCGGGTTCGACTCCCGGCTACGGCTCTCATTCGGTGCTCGCTAGGGCGTCAGGGCCTCGCGTCGGATCGTCTCGAACTGGGCGGCCATCGCGTCGGCGAGGGCGCGGGCGGCCGACATCGGCCGGACCATGACGCACAGTTCCTCGATCAGCCCGGCGTCGTTCGTGCGCAGGAAATCGCACCCGTGGACTTCGCGGTCGCCGATCCGGGCCTTGAACATCAGCGCGTGGTCGCGGCCCGCCTGATCGGCGATCTCGCGCACGTACCGCACGTCCTCGAAGACCCGCGCGACGCCGCGCAGGATCGCGCCGACCATGGCGCGGCCGGTGTACGGGGTGAAGGCCACCGGGCTGAGGAAGACGACGTCCTCGGCCAGCAGCCCCGGCAGGGCGCCGATGTCGCCCCGTTCGACCGCCTCGCGGAACGGGTGCATCCGCCACCTCCATAGTCAGTTTTTTGAATAGGTATGAACGTTAGTGTGACCTCCGGGCGTTGTCCAGGTGTCGTCCGGGGCCGGCCTACCAGGCGCGTGCGGCCCGCAGCAGGTGGTCGCGGACGAGAGTGACGTGCGGGTTGTCGGCGGGGCCGGAGCGCTGGGCGAGGAACGCGGTGTTGATGGGCGGGTCCTCGGGCTCCAGAAGGAGCTCCAGGGTGCCCGCGGCGAGCTCGTCCTGGCACAGGTAGCGCGGCAGCACGCTGATCCCGGCGCCCGCGACCACGGCGGCCAGCACGCCGCGCAGGTCGGGGACGACCACGGCCGAAGGGCCCGACAGGCGCGTGCCGAACACGTGCCGCCAGTAGCGCCGCGCGATCGGCAGATCCTCGGCGTAGGTGACGAGCGGGACGCCGCGCAGCGCGGCCGGCCCGTCGGCGGCGACGCGTCCCGGGCCGACGCGCCGCGCCCAGCCGGGCGCGGCGACCAGCACGAACTCCTCGTCCATGAGCGGTTCGGCGGCCAGCACGCGGCCGCGCGGCCGCCGTGTGGCGATGACCAGGTCGAACAGGCCCCGCCCGAGGTCGGCGAGCAGGTCGTCGGTCAGGCCGGGGGTGACGCGCAGCCGAAGGCCGTCGTCGACCAGCGGCGCCAGGGACGGCAGCACCCGCAAAGCCAGCAGCTCGGCGGGACCCGCCAGGTGCACCGGTCCCGGGGGCGCCTCCCGGCCGGATCCGCCCGCCACCACCGCCAGGGCGTCCAGCGGCGCGGCGACCTGGGCGGCCAGCTCGTCGGCCACGGGCGTCGGGGCCACGCCGCGGGGGAGCCGTTCGAACAGGCGGCGGCCCAGCCGCCGTTCCAGCGCCCGCACCTGGGCGGTGACGGTCGGCTGCGCCAGCCCGAGCAGCGCGGCCGCGGCCGTGAACGAGCCGGAGCGGTGCACGGTGAGGAAGGTCCGCAGCTGGTTGAGGTCCAGCGCGCCGCCTCCGGCGACGCTGGACATGCCATCGGTTTTTCTATGGCTCACCCAGCGCAGCCTATTTGTTGGCGTCGCAACGGGCGATCTAGCGTCGATGCCGTCCGGCAGACATGGAGAGGACGAACGATGGCCAGGATTCTTTTCGTGATGACCGGGGCGGCCCACTGGACGCTCGCCGACGGCACCCGCCACCCGACCGGTTTCTGGGTCGAGGAGGCGGCCGTGCCCTACCGGGCGTTCACCGAGGCCGGGCATGAGGTGGCGGTGGCCACGCCGGGCGGCGTGCAGCCGCCCGTGGACCGCGCGAGCCTGACGCCCGACGCGGCCGGAGGGCCCGAGGGCGCGCGGGAGATGGCGGCGGCGCTGGAGTCGTTCGGCGCGCTGCGCGACCCGGTGGCGCTGGAGGACGTCGACGTGGACGGCTACGACGCGGTGTTCGTCCCCGGCGGGCACGGCCCGATGGAGGACCTGTCGCGCGACCCGGCGTGCGGGCGCGTGCTGACGGCCGCGCTGGACGCGGGCAAGCCCCTGGGCGTGGTGTGCCACGGCCCGGCCGCGCTGCTGGCCGCCCGGCGGCCCGACGGCACCTGGCCGTTCGCCGGATACCGGCTGACGGCGTTCACCAACGCGGAGGAGACGCAGGCGGGCCACGCCGCCGGGGCCGCGTGGCTGCTGCAGGACCGCCTCACCGAGAACGGCGCCGACTTCCAGGCGGGCCCGGCCTGGCAGGCCAACGTGGTCGTCGACCGCAACCTGCTGACCGGGCAGAACCCGCAGTCGTCCGCGCCGCTGGCCGCCGAGTTCGTCAAGGCGCTCGGCGGCGCCGCATGACACGGCGGCCGTGGACACCGGTCCACGGCCGCCCTGTCCCCGGTCCTCAACGCCTGAGGACGCGGTCCAGCAGGGCCGCGGTCTCCCGCCGGTGGGCGTGGGCGATCACGCCGAAGACCACGCCCAGCACGGCCGGGAACGCCGCCCACGCGGGCTCCAGCACGAACACCTGGGTGACGACGGCGCCCGCCATCACCCCGATCAGGCCCAGCGACGCCAGGCCCGCCAGCCGCGGGACCAGCAGCCCGACGCCCCCGGCCACCTCGACGACGCCGGTGAAGTACCGGAACCACTGGCCCCAGCCGATCTTGGTGAAGGTCTCCACCGCGTCCTGCTGCCCGGCGAACTTGGGCAGCCCCGACGCGACGATGAGGAAGACGGCCAGCAGGACCTGGACCGTCCAGAGGGCGACGACGGCGGGACGCCGCCGGACGGCGGTCCGCTCGGCGGTGCGGGATGCGAACGCTTCCTGGGTGGCCATGACGATCTGCCTTCCGGGTCGGGGGAGAGGGAAGGACGCTGTCGTGCGTCTCGCAGATGTAGACCCGGGGCGCCCGCGAAACTCATCGCCGAGACAAGGGGCGGCGCGATGCCGGTTCCCCGGCATGGCGAGGCCACGGCGGCCGGACAGCCGCCGTGGCGTTCGGGTTCGACCCGCCGGACGCGGGGTCAGCAGGTGGCGGGGGCGGCCAGGGGCGTCGGGGCGGTCACCGCGGCCAGGACCTCGCTGAGACGGTCCAGGGAGTCGGCGATCCAGGGGAGCGTCAGCGGGTCGGGGGTGGCCAGGGCCGCCAGGCGCTGCTCCTCGGTCTCCCCGTACAGCAGGCTGGACGACACCCGCATGCGCAGCGCCTCCTCGGCGTCGCCGAAGGCCGCGCCCGGCAGGACGCCCACGCCGTGCCGCTCCAGCAGCAGCTCGGTCAGGTCGGCGCCGGTGCGCACGCCGTGGTCGGCGCGCAGGCGGTCGCGCAGCGGCTCGAAGTCGGGGTAGACGTAGAAGGCGCCCTCGGGGGACGGGACGCGCGCCCCGACCGCCTCGAAACGGGCGGTGACGGCGGCGGCGACCGTGGCGTGCAGCCGGCGGCTGCGGTCGACCCGCTCGACCAGCTCGGGCGGCTCGGAGAAGGCGAACGCGGCCGCGTGCTGCATGGGCGCCGGCGCGCTGGACCAGATCTCGCTGCCCACGCCCAGCAGGTCGGTGCGCAGCGTCTCGCCGATCGGGCCGTCCGGCAGGCGGGCCACCCCGATCCGCCAGCCGCCCGCCGCCAGGTGCTTGCTCAGCGCCGTCGTCACCACGGTGCGCTCGGGGGCGTACGCCGCCGGGCTCGGCACGTCGCGGGACGGGTCGTGCACGAGGTCGCGGTAGATCTCGTCGGAGACGATCACAAGGTCGAGCTCGCGGGCCACCTCGCACAGCCGCCGCACGGTCTGCTCGGACGCCAGCGTGCCGGTCGGGTTGTCCGGCAGCGTCACCACGACCCCGGCGACCGAGCGGCCCTGCGAGCGGGCGCGCACCACGGCGTCGGCCAGCAGCGCCGGGCTGGGCACCCCGCCCTCGCCCGGGGGCGTGGCGACCTGGATCGCCCCCTCGGCGGCCATCGTCGCCTGGGCGGCGTAGCTCACCCAGCTGGGCGCCGGTATGACGATCTCACCGCCCAGTGACATCACCAGGCCGAAGAGCAACGCCTTGCTGCCCGGCCCGCTCACCACCATCCCCGGCTCGGTGGGCAGGCCGCGGCGGCTCCAGTAGCCGGCCGCGGCGGCGCGCAGCGCCGCCGACCCGGCGACCGGGCCGTAGGCGCCGCGGTCGGAACCGGCGGCGAGCTCGCGGGCGAGCGCCGGGTGGATCGGCAGCCCGGCCTCGCCGAAGCCGAGCGGCAGCACCCGCACCCCCTCGCGTCGCTTGCGCGCCATCGCCTCGTTGATGGCGAGGGTGGGCGACAACGGCACCCGGCGGGCGCCGGAGGGTCTGGACCCGGTGGAGGTCGCCTCGGTGGACTCGTTCTGGACTGGCATTCAAGTGCTCCAGGGCATGCTGACGTACACGGAGAGTTACACAGGGATCCCCGTAAGTGACCCGGCCGGGCTCGACTCATTGTTTTCCCAGAAAAAGCGTCATCACAAGCGAGTCTCATCGATGCAGACCATAAGATGAGCTGATGCTCGAAGTGCGTAGGCTGCGACTGCTGGCCGAGTTCGCCCGCCGGGGCAGCATCGCCGCCACCGCCTCGGCGCTCGGCTACACCCCCTCCGCGGTCTCCCAGCAGCTCGCCGCGCTGGAGCGGGAGGCGCGCGTGGCGCTGCTGGACCGCACCGCCCGCAGCGCCGAGCTGACCGACGCGGGGCGTCGCCTGGCCGAACGCGCCGAGGAGATCCTCACCCTGGTCGAGGCCGCCGAGGCCGAGCTGTCGGCCAACGCCGACGCTCCCATGGGACGGGTGGTCGTCACCGCCTTCCCGACCGCCGCCGTGGCGTTCGCCCCGGCGCTGGCGGGCAGCCTGGCCGACCATCCGGAACTGACGTTCGTGCTGCGGCAGACCCGGCCGGGCGACGGCATCCGCCAGGTGCGCAGCGGCGAGGTCGACATCGCGCTCGTGGACGACTGGACCGGCAAGCTGGCCTCGCACGCGCCCGCCGCGCTGAAGTTCTTCCACCTGTGCCGCGACCCGCTGGTGCTGGCGGTACCCGCCGGGCATCCCATGGCCGACCCGGCCAAGCCCGTCGACCTGCAGGAATTGCGCGAGGAGGCGTGGATGGCCGCGCCCACCGGCGAGCCGTCCCGCCAGGCGGTCGACCGGCTGCTGGACACCGTGGGCGGCCGGCGGCCCATCCCGTGGGAGTTCGAGGGCCTGCACACCATCCTCAGCCTGGTGGCGCGCGGCATCGGCATCGCCGCGATCCCGGCGCTGGCGCTGGCGGCCGGCGATCGGGACGTGGCGGTGCGCCGCCTTCCCGACTGCGACCTGGCCCGCGAGGTGTACGCGGTCACGCGGGCGGCCAGCGTGCGCCGTCCCTCGGTCGCCGTGACGCTGCGCGCCATCTACTCGGCCGCGCGGAAGGTCCCGCCCGTCCTGCCCGACGAACCGGACTACCTGCTCGGCTGAACCTCCCCGCCGCCCGGCCCGAACCTCCCCGCGACGGCACACCGCCGAGGGGAGGCGCCGGGATGGCGACAATTCGGGGCGAAACCGTCCAGTCCGGTACGCGGTATCCCGTACCGTGGGGCGGGTCGTGACCAGCTCCGCCCGCCCGGACCGAGCCGATTCGGGGACGCGGCGCTTCATGGACCCACGCTCCACGGACCCACCCCACACGGACCCAGGCTTCATGGACCGAAACCACCACGCCTTCGAGATGCCCCGCCTGACGGCGCTGATCAGGCACGCCCTGCCGCGCTTCGTCGAGGGCGTCATCGCGCCGGTCGCGGTGTTCTACGCCGCGTTCGCGCTGCTCGGCCTGAACGGCGCCCTGGCCGCCGCCGTCGCCTGGGTCTACGGCGGAATCGCCTGGCGCTGGTGGCGCGGCCACGGCGTGTCGGCGATGCTGGTGCTGGCCGCGCTCGGCGTGACCGTCCGGGCGGTCCTCGCGGCGGCGACGCACAGCGCGGTGGTGTACTTCCTGCAGCCCACGCTCGGCACGCTGATGGTCAGCATGGCCTTCCTGGCGTCGGTGCCGCTGCGCCGTCCCCTCGCCCAGAAACTGGCCACCGACATGGTGCCGCTGCCCGAGGCGTTTCTGCGGCACGAGCGCGTCCGGCAGTTCTTCCTGCGCATCTCGCTGCTGTGGTCGCTGGTCTTCTTCGCCAACGCGCTGATCAGCCTGTGGATGCTGTTCAATGAGTCGATCGGCATGTACCTGTGGGTGCGCACCAGCCTGGTGACCGCGCTGGGCGCGGCCGCCGTGGTGGTCTCGGTGTGGGGCTTCCGGCGGTGCCTGCGGCACGTCAACGGCGAGCACGTCGACGGCGAGCACGGCGCGGCCCCGGCCGCCGCCCCGCCCGCGCCGTCGGCCGCCTGACGGCCGCGCCCGGGGCGCGTCCGGCGGCCGCCCGGGAGCCGTCTGACGGCCGCGTCACATCTCTCGCGCGGGGGCCAACTTTTTCTCCGGACGGAGCGTCTTTCATTCTTGGATAGATTTCGGGTAAGGGATTATTCAAGAACAGTGGGGGTTGTTCGTGGGCGACAAGGGTCGTTTGGGGTTGGCGGTGGCCGGAGGTGCCGGTGCCGTGCTCGTCCTGGTCACGGGCTGCAGCGGCGGCGACGGCGGTTCGGGTGAGCTGGCCTCCGGCAAGACGGCCACGGCGACGATCACTCCCGCCAACGGCGCCGCCTCGGTGCGGCCGGACGGGCCCATCGAGGTCAAGGCGGCCCAGGGCACCCTGCAGAACGTCACCGTGCAGGGCAAGGGTTCGACCATCACGGGGAAGATGTCGGCCGACCGCAAGACGTGGCGGTCGGAGCGGACGCTGACCCCCGCCACGTCGTACACGGTGACCGCGCAGGTCAGCCATGACGGCAAGACCGAGACGGTGAGCAGCACCTTCACCACGCTGAAGCCGGCGAGGACACTGTCGATCGTCGACGTCACGCCCAACCTGGAGGGCGAGAAGGTCGGCGTCGGCATGCCCATCTTCGTCCGGTTCAACCGGGCGGTCACCGACCGGGCCGCCGTGGAGCGGGCGCTGCAGGTGACGCCGGAGAAGCCGGTGGCCGGCGCCTGGCGGTGGGTGGCGCCCGACCAGGTCATCTACCGCACCCAGACGTACTGGCCCGCGCACCAGCGGGTCCGCTTCAGCGCCCGGCTGGCCGGACTGAACCTCGGCAACGGGACCTACGGCGCCAAGGACGTCCAGGAGACCATCCAGATCGGCGCCGCCCAGATCACCAAGGGCAACATCAACGGCCACCACATGACGGTCACGCGGGACGGCAAGAAGCTGCGCACCATCCCGTTCAGCGCGGGCAACGGCACGACCCGCGAGTACACCACCACCAGCGGCGTCCACCTGCTGATGGAGAAGGGCAACCCGGTCATCATGGAGGCGCCAGGCCGCAAGCCCGGCGACCCGGGCTACTACAAGCAGAAGGTGAACTACGCGGTCCGCTTCTCCAACAGCGGCGAGTACGTGCACTCGGCGCCCTGGTCGGTGGGCTCGCAGGGGTCGGCCAACGTCAGCCACGGCTGCCTCAACGTCAGCCCGTCCAACGCCAAGTGGTACTACGACATCATGCAGCGCGGCGACGTGATCGACCTCAAGGGCACGTCCCGCGACGTCGAGTGGGACAACGGCTGGAGTTTCTGGCAGCTGTCGTTCGCCGAGTGGAAGAAGGGCAGCGCGCTCTCCTGATCGCGCCGTTCCCGGTTCCGCCCTTCCGATCACGCCCTTCCGATCACGCTTGGTCGCCGGTCCGGCGGCCGCCGTGACCCGCTGCAACGCTTTGATCTCGGGGCCCCGCCGAATACCCCGGTTGTCGACATCAGGAACCTCATTTGTCGCTAATGTTCCGGTGGTAGACGGCGGGGTCCTGGAGGTTGACGGTGCAGCGGAGGGTTTCCGCAGGAGTGCGGGCGGGCGCGGGAGTGGCGGGGGCGCTGCTGCTCCTGACGGCGTGCTCCGGCGGTGAGGACGGTGACGGGGTCACCGTCGGCGGCAAGGGGGAGGCCGGCGCCCCGCAGGTGACGGTCACCCCCGGCAACGGCAGCGGACAGGCCCACCCCGAGCAGGGGGTCACGGTCCGGGTGACGGGCGGCACGATCGAGCAGGTCACGCTGACCCGCAAGGGCAAGCCGGTGGAGGGGCGGCTGTCGCAGGACCGCACCAGCTGGCAGTCGCGCACCCTGCGGCCCGGCACCCAGTACCAGGTGTCGGCGGTGGCCAAGAGCCCGAAGGGCAAGAGCACCAGCGTGCAGAGCACCTTCACCACCATGAAGGCCCCGGTAGCGCTGAACATCACCGACGTCACGCCCATGCAGGGCGAGAAGGTCGGCGTCGGCATGCCGATCATCGTGACGTTCAACCGCCCGGTGGAGGACAAGCGCGCGGTCGAGCAGGCGCTGGAGGTCAAGTCCACCAAGCCCGCCACCGGCGCGTGGTACTGGACGGCCCCCAACCAGGTGATCTTCCGTACCAAGAACGGCGCCTACTGGCAGGCCAACCAGACGGTCACCCTCCGCGCCCGGCTGGCCGGGGTCAAGGCGGGCAAGCGCACCTACGGGGTGAACGACGTGGCCCGCCGGTTCACCATCGGCGATGCGCACGTGGCCAGGGTCAGCACCAGGACCAAGCGGCTGGTGGCCACCAGCAACGGGCAGCGGGTCAAGAGCTGGCCGATCAGCGCCGGGAAGGGCGGCCGCGTGGTCAACGGCGTCGACACCTTCCTGACCACCAGCGGCATCCACCTGACCATGGGCAAGGAAAACCCGGCGATCATGACGTCGGAGTGGATGGGCGTCGACCCCAAGGACAAGAAGAACGGCGGCTACCGGGAGGTCATCCCGTGGGCCGTGCGGATCTCCAACAGCGGCGAGTACGTCCACTCCATGGCCGCCACGATGTGGGCGCAGGGGCGCCAGAACGTCAGCCACGGCTGCGTCAACTCCCCGCCCGCCTACGCCAAGTGGTTCTACAACTGGTCCTACCGGGGTGACATCGTGATCATCACCGGCAGCGCGCGCCGCCTGGAGTGGAACAACGGGTGGAGCTACTACCAGATGAGCTGGAACCGCTGGGTGAAGGGCAGCGCCCTCGACCGCGAGGTCACCACCGCCTGAACCGCGCCTGCCGAACCGCCTCCTGAACCGCTCGCCGAACCGCCGCCTGGCCGCCGCTTGACCGCGGCCCGGCGGTCCGCGCGGCGACCGGCTCCGGCCGGTGCTCGTCGTTGATATGGCGAGATCTCGGGAAATATCCCCCATACGGATTCCCGGAGATCGAGGACGCCCCATGGTGCATGGAGAACGACGCGCACGGCGTCAGGCGCGGCGCGCGACACCGCGGAACCTGCGCGCCGCCGCACGCCGCAGGCTGCGACGCGGCCGGCGTCGGGTGCTGACGGTCACGCACCGGGGCGTGCGCAGGGTGGCCCTGTGGACGGTGCGGCCGCTCATGCCCGACCGGCCGCCGCCGTGGGATGCGCCCCGGGCCGCGCCGCCGGACGCGCCGCCGGACGGGGGGCCCGGGCCGGACGGCGCGCGGCGGCCGCGCGTGCGGATCCTGCTGCAGCACGCCCACGGGACCGGCGGCACCATCCGCACGGTCCTCAACCTGGCCGGCCACCTGGCCCGGCGGTACGACGTGGAGATCGTCAGCGTGGTCCGCCGCCGGGCCGAACCGTTCTTCCCGATCTCCCCGGACGTGACGGTGCGGTTCGCCGAGGACCGCCGCGTCCCGCCGTCCGGGCGGGTCGAGCGCCTGCTGACGCGGCTGCCGAGCGTGCTGGTGCCCGTCGACGACGCCTCGTTCCGCACCGTGAGCCTGTGGACCGACCTGTGCCTGCTGCGCGCGCTGCGCGGGCCCGCGCCCGACGTGCTGGTCGGCACCCGGCCGTCGCTCAACCTGCTCGCCGCCGAGCTGGGCGGACGCGGCGTGGTCACCGTCGGGCAGGACCACATGAACCTGCCCGCCTACCGGCCCCGCCTGCGCCGCGAGATCGCCCGCGCCTACCGGCGGCTCACCGCGGTGGCCGTGCTGACCGAGGCGTCGCGCGCCGACTACCGGGCCGCGCTGGCGGGCGCGCCGACCCGGGTGGTGCGCATCCCCAACGCGCTGCCGGAGCTGCCCGGCGGGCCGTCCCCCCGCACCGCCAAGGTGATCCTGGCGGCCGGGCGCCTGACCAGGCAGAAGGGGTTCGACCTGCTGCTGCGCGCGTACGCGCCGCTGGCCGCCGCGCACCCCGACTGGACGCTGCGGATCTTCGGCGCGGGCCCCAAGCGCGACGCCCTGCGCGCGACGATCGCCGAACACGGGATGAACGGCCGGGTGCAGCTGCGCGGCCGCACCCCGGACCTGGCCGGGGAGATGACGCGGGCGTCGGTGTACGTGCTGTCGTCGCGGTTCGAGGGCATGCCGATGGTGCTCCTGGAGGCGATGGGCAAGGGCCTGGCGGTGGTGGCGTTCGACTGCCCCACCGGCCCCGGCGAGATGATCACCGACGGCCGCGACGGCCTGGTGGTGCCCGCCGAGGACGTGCCCGCGCTCACCGCCGCGCTGCGCAGGGTGATCGAGGACGCCGACCTGCGCGACCGGCTGGGCGCTCGCGCCGCCGCCACCGCCCGCGGCTACGGCCTCGACCTGGTCGGCCCCGAGTGGGAGCGGCTGCTGGACGGCCTGCTGGCGGCCCCGCGCGGGCCCGCGCCGGCCGTCCCGCTGGCGTCCGCCCACGCGCTGCTGGGCGTGCTCGGCCTCATGTGACCGAGGAGCGGGCCGGGGCGGCTCAGCCGCGCAGGCCGACGGCCGCGTACATCAGCGCCTGGTCCGGCGGGCGCACCGGGCCCACCGGACGCCACTCGGAGGTGAACACCACGCCCGGCCCCAGCAGCTCCAGGCCGTCGAGGAACGCCGCCACCTCCGCCCGCCCCCGCGGCACCAGCGGCGTGCCGCAGCCCGCCGTGTACAGCGACGCGGCCTCGGCCACCGCGGCGGGCGCCGGGTCGGCGGTGAGGTGGGAGACCGCCAGGGCGCTGCCCGGCGGCATGGCGCGGCGCAGCCCGGCGGCCAGCTCGTGCGGGCGGTCGGCGGCGGCGAGGTGGTGCAGCACGCTCGTCAGCAGCACGCCGACGGGGCGGGTCCAGTCCAGCGGCGCGGCGACCGTCACCGCCTCGAGCAGCCCGTCGTGGTCGCGCAGGTCGGCGCGGACCACGCTGACGTTGCCGTCGTCGGCCAGCAGCGCCCGGGCGTGCGACAGCACGATCGGGTCGTGGTCGACGTACACCACCCGCGCGCCGGGCACGTGGCGCTGGGCGATCTGGTGGACGTTCTCGCCGGTCGGCAGGCCGCAGCCGATGTCGACGAACTGGGCGACGCCGTGCTCGGCCAGGGCGCGCACGGCCCGTCCGACGAACGCGCGGTTCTCCCGGGCGGCCGTGCGGGCGTGCGGCTGGACGCGCAGCAGCGGGTCGGCCAGGTCGCGGTCGGCGGCGTAGTTGTCCTTGCCGCCCAGCAGCAGGTCGTAGAACCGCGCCGGGTTCGCCTCGCCCGCCGTCGCCCACGGCCTGGACCGTGCGGACGCGGGCGCCGGCGGCGCCGCGGTGGCGGTCTCCGGCTCGCTCATCGCCGTTCCGCCGGTCCGTCGTGGCACCGGGCCGGCCCGCGAGACGTCGCCCCGTGGTGGCTCCCGGCTCCGCCGTGGTACGTGGCCCCGTCATGGGACGTGGACCCGTCGTCGAACATGGTCACCTCACCCTCGGCTCGACAGCCGACCCCCGTCGGCGGCGGGCGGCCCACCGTGTCGCCGGCGGCGACCGGGCGGGACGGGTCCGGCGGGAACGTGGGGAGCGCTCCCCGTCCCAGGGCCGCATACCGATCATCCCCTGACTCACCCGAGAAAACCGACCTTCCACCCCTTATTGACAGGTGACCGCATCCGGCCGGACGGCCCCGACGATCCCGACGCCCCTCACGACCCCCCCCGACCCCGCGCGCCGACTGGTGGCCCGTGAGGTGAATCGACGCCCGCGAACGGGGAACCGGAGGGGGACCCGGACCGTACGCCGAGAGGGGGCACCGTGCCCGACATCGACGACGTGACGCGGCTGGCCCTGCCGATCGAGGAGGAGACGGACCTCGACCCGGTGCTGGACCGGATCGGGGACGCGCGCTGCGTGCTGCTCGGCGAGGCGAGCCACGGCACCCACGAGTACTACGCCTGGCGGGCGGCGCTCACCCGGCGGCTGATCGTCGAACGGGGGTTCTCGTTCGTCGCGGTCGAGGGCGACTGGCCCGACTGCTGGCGGGTCCACCGCAGCGTGACCGGGGCGCCCGGCGCGGACGGCGACCCGTACGCGGCGCTGGACGCCTACCGCCGCTGGCCCACCTGGATGTGGGCCAACCACGAGACGGTCGCGTTCTGCCGCTGGCTGCGCGGGCACAACGCCGCCCTGCCGCCCGAGCGGCGCGCCGGCTTCTACGGGCTGGACGTCTACAGCCTGTGGGACTCGCTGCGCGCCGTCATGCTGCACCTGGCCGAGCACCGGCCCGAGTACCTGGCGACCGCGCGCGAGGCGTACCGATGCTTCGAGCCGTACGGAGACGACCCGCGCGCCTACGCCCGGCTGGTGCCCGAGGACTGCGCGGACGAGGTGCTCGCCCTGCTCACCCGGCTGCGGCGGCCGGCGGGCGGCGGACGCGCCGTCGACCCGGCCGAGCAGCTCAACGCCCGGCAGAACGCCGAGGTCGCCGCGGGCGCCGAACGCTACTACCGCGCCATGATCGGCGGCGGGGAGCGGTCGTGGAACGTCCGCGACACGCACATGGCCGACACCCTGGACCGGCTGCTGGAGTTCCACGGCCCGCGCTCGCGCGCCGTGGTGTGGGCGCACAACACCCACGTCGGCGACGCCCGCGGCACCGACATGGGCCGCGCGGGCCTGGTCAACATCGGCCGGCTCGCCCGGGACCGGCACGGCGCCGCCGGCACGGTGCTGGTCGGGTTCGCGGGCGGGCACGGCGAGGTGGTCGCCGCGCCGCGCTGGGGCGCGCCGATGGAGGTCATGCGGGTGCCGCCGCCGCGTTCGGACTCGGTCGAGGCGCTGCTGTCCGGCACGGGCCTGCACCGCGCCCTGTTCGTGTTCTCCGACGAGCTCGACGCCCGGTGGCTGACCGCCACCCGCACCCAGCGCGCCATCGGCGTGGTGTACGACCCTGACCACGAGCTGGGCAACTACGTCCCAACCCGCCTCGGCGAACGCTACGACGTGCTGTGCTGGTTCGCCCGTACCTCCGCACTGGATCCGCTGCACCTGGAGGCGTCCCGGCGCGGTGAGCTGGAGACCCTGCCGACGGGCGTGTGACGCGGCGCCCGCCCTGCGATGCCGCCGTTTCGGCCTGCCGGAAACGGTCGTTTTGCCTGTCCGTCTCCGGGCAGGGGCGGGGAAGTGTCCGTTATGACCGACGAGGGGGAACGTCATGACCGGCGACATGTTCGGACACGGGGCGTTCGGCTCCGATCCGTTCGAGGACTTCTTCGCCCGCTTCTTCGGTCCCGGTTACACCCGCAGGCCGATGCACCGCATCGACATCGGGCGGCTGATGAACGAGGAGGCGCGGGAGGCGGTGCGGGACGCGGCGGCCAAGGCCGCCGAGTGGGGGAGCCGCGACCTGGACACCGATCACCTGCTGTGGGCACTGACCCGGCAGGACGCCACGCGCCGGCTGCTGGAGCGCGCGGGGACCGAACCGGACACCATCGCCCGCGCGGTCGAGTCCGAGGTGTCGCGCGGCCAGCCCCGTGACACGCCGCCCGTGCTGACGCCCGCGGGCAAGCGCGCGCTGCTGGACGCCCACCAGATCTCCCGCGCCCTCGGCGCGTCCTACATCAGCCCCGAGCACCTGTTGTACGCGTTGCCGTTGAATCCCGAGTCGCCCGCGGGACGCATCCTGGCCAGGGTGCGGCTGACGCCCGAGACGCTCCAGGAGGCGGGCTCCGGGGGCGGTCCGGGCGGGCAGGGCGCGCCGCCGCCCACCGGCACGCCGACGCTGGACGAGTTCGGCCGCGACCTGACCGCGATGGCGCGGGAGGGCGCCATCGACCCCGTGGTGGGCCGCGACGAGCAGATCGAGCAGACGATCGAGGTGCTGTCGCGCCGCACCAAGAACAACCCGGTGCTGATCGGCGACCCCGGCGTCGGCAAGACCGCGATCGTGGAGGGCATCGCCCAGCGCGTCGCCGACGGCGAGGTGCCCGAGACGCTGCGCGCCACCCGGGTCGTCCAGCTCGACATGGCGGGCGTGGTGGCCGGCACCCGCTACCGGGGCGACTTCGAGGAACGCCTCAAGAAGATCATCGACGAGATCCGCGAGCACTCGGGCGACCTGATCGTGTTCATCGACGAGATGCACACCGTGGTCGGCGCGGGCGGCGCCGAGGGCGCGATGAACGCCGGGAACATGCTCAAGCCCGCGCTGGCCCGCGGCGAGCTGCACATCATCGGCGCGACCACGATCGACGAGTACCGCAAGCAGGTGGAGAAGGACGCGGCGCTGGAGCGGCGGTTCCAGCCGATCCTGGTGCCCGAGCCGTCCGTCGAGGACACCATCGAGATCCTGCGCGGCCTGCGCGACCGCTACGAGGCCCACCACCAGGTGCGCTTCACCGACGAGGCGCTGGTGGCCGCCGCCCGGCTGGCCGACCGCTACATCACCGACCGGTTCCTGCCCGACAAGGCGATCGACCTGGTGGACCAGGCGGGCGCGCGGGTGCGGCTGCGGGTGCGCACCCCGGCCGCCGACGTGCGGCAGCTGGAGCAGGAGCTGGAGCGCCGCCGCCGGGAGAAGGACCACGCCGTCGCCGCCGAGCAGTACGAACGCGCCTCGGCGCTGCGCGACGAGATCCAGGACCTGGAGCGGCGGGTGGGCCAGGCGCAGCAGCGCGGCACCGACCCGCACGCCGTCCCCGAGGTCACCGAGGTCGACATCGCCGAGATCGTCTCGCGCACCACCGGCGTCCCGGTCTCCCAGCTCACCGAGGAGGAGCGCGAGCGGCTGCTGCGGCTGGAGGAGCACCTGCGCCGGCGCGTGATCGGGCAGGACGAGGCGGTCACGGCCGTCGCCGAGGCGGTGCGGCGCTCGCGGTCCGGGCTGGCCGACCCGAACCGGCCGATCGGCAGCTTCCTGTTCCTCGGCCCGACCGGGGTGGGCAAGACCGAGCTGGCCCGCGCGCTGGCCGAGGCGCTGTTCGGGTCGTCCGACCGGATGATCCGCTTCGACATGAGCGAGTTCCAGGAGCGGCACACCGTCAGCCGCCTGATGGGCGCCCCGCCCGGCTACGTCGGCTACGAGGAGGCCGGGCAGCTCACCGACGCGGTGCGGCGCACCCCGTACGCGGTGGTCCTGCTCGACGAGATCGAGAAGGCCCACCAGGACGTGTTCAACGTGCTGCTGCAGGTGCTGGACGACGGGCGGCTGACCGACGCGCAGGGCCGCACCGTCGACTTCAAGAACACCATCGTGATCATGACGAGCAACCTCGGCTCGGAACTGATCACCGGGGGCGGCGGGGGCGTCGGCTTCACCACCGAGTCCGGGGCCGTGGACGCCGCGCTGCGCGAGCGGGTCATGCGGCGGCTGCGCGAGTCGCTGCGGCCGGAGTTCCTCAACCGCATCGACGAGATCATCGTGTTCCGCCGGCTCGGCGCCGAGCAGCTGCGGCAGATCACCGACCTGCTGCTGGAGGAGACCCGGCGCCGCCTGCACGCCCAGGACGTCACCGTCGAGTTCACCACCGAGGCGGTGGACTGGCTGGCCGAGCGCGGTTTCCAGCCCGAGTTCGGCGCCCGCCCGCTGCGCCGCACCATCCAGCGCGAGGTCGACAACCCGCTGTCGACGATGCTGCTGGACGGGCGGCTGCATCCCGGGCAGCACGTGCGGGTCCGGGTGGCCGACGGCCGCCTGTCCTTCGACACCGAGGTCCCGCAGACCGCGGG
>NZ_BAAAZG010000046.1:9862-13873 GCF_039536785.1 Actinomadura miaoliensis | reverse complement strand
CTGCGGGACCTCGGGCGTCCGGGCCGCGGCCGCCTCACCCGCCGGTGACGCTCTGGAGGTGCACGACCTTGACGGCGGTCATCTCGTCCAGCAGGTCGGGCCCGTAGCCGAACCCCCGGCCGCTGGCCCGGCGTGGCGTGGCCGACCCGCCGGGCGCCCCGCCGAACACCGCGTTGATCTTCACGGTGCCGACCGGCAGCGCCCGCCAGGCGCGCTGCGCGTGCGCCATGTCCGTGGTCAGCACCGTGGCGGCCAGCCCGTACCGGGAGCGGCACGCCGCGTCCAGGGCCTCGTCGAACGACGCCACCGTGCGCACCGGCGCGACCGGGCCGAACGTCTCCTCGGCCATGACCGCCATGTCGTCGGTGCAGCCGGCCAGCACGGTCGCCGGGTAGAAGCAGCCGGGCCCGTCGGGGATCCGCCCGCCAGCCAGCAGCCGGGCGCCCTCGGCGACGGCCTTCTCGACGTGCTCGTGCACCTGCGCGCGGTGCCGCGCGTCGACGAGCGGCCCCAGTTCGGTGGCCGGGTCCGCGCCCGGCCCGGTGCGCAGCCCGCGCGCCCGCTCGGCCAGCGCCGCGAGGAACTCCTCGGCGACGTCCCGGTGCGCGTACACCCGTTCGACCGACGTGCAGATCTGCCCGGCGTTGGCGAAGCAGCCGGTGGCCGCCTGCTCGGCCGCCCACCGCGGGTCCACGCCCGCGTCGACGATCAGCGGGTCGCAGCCGCCGTTCTCCAGCAGCGCCCTGGCCCCGTTGCGGGCGGCCAGCCCGGCGATGCGGCGGCCGGTCGCCGACGATCCGACGTGCGCGACGACGTCGACGCCCGGATGCCCGGCCAGCGCCGCGCCCGTGCTCGCGTCGCCGCTGACGACGTTGAGCACGCCGTCCGGCAGGCACCCGGCCAGCAGCTCGGCCAGCAGCGCGCCGGTGTGCGGGGTGCGCTCGGACGGCTTGTGCACGACGGTGTTGCCGGTCGCCAGCGCCGCGCCGAGCAGCCCGCACGCGATCGCCACCGGGTCGTTCCACGGGGTGATCACCGCGACCGTCCCGTACGGCTCGCGCACCATGAAGTCGGCCGCGTCCCGGCCGCCCTGCAGGCTGCGGGCGCCGTGCAGCGGACCCAGCTCGGCGTACTGCCGCAGCGTTCCCGCGCCCGCCTCGACGCCGCCGCGCGCGTCGCCGGCCGGCTTGCCCATCTCGGCCGTGGTGAGCCGGGCCAGCTCGTCGGCGTGCTCGTCCACCGCCCGCGCGGCCGCGTGCAGCGCCGCCCCGCGTTCGGCGGCGGGTGCGGCGGCCCACCCCAGCGCGGCCGCGGCCGCCGCGGCGACCGCCTCGTCCACGTCCGCCGCGGTCCCCACCGGAACCGTGCCCAGCGCGTCCCCGGTCGCCGGATCGCGGACCTCGAACGCCTCCCGCGCACGGCCCCGGCTCCACCGCCCGTCCACGAGCATCCACCTGTCGTGCGGTCGCAACGCTGTTCCTCCCCCTCACGGTCGTCGGCCGACCGCAGGTGCCTACCCGGCCGAACGTCCGTGATTCGCGGAGATCAGCCGCGGTTGGAATCCCCGGGGCCCAGGGCCGGGCCGTGGTCGAAGCGGAAACGGGGACCGGGCAGCCCGCTGCGCCTGCGCTCGGTGAACACCTGGCGCCGGCGCTCCGCGCCCAGGAAGCCGGCCACCTCGTCGCGGAGGCGGGGCAGCATCGCGTACAGCACGTCCCCGG
Organism: Actinomadura miaoliensis; assembly: GCF_039536785.1. Lineage (NCBI taxonomy): Bacteria > Bacillati > Actinomycetota > Actinomycetes > Streptosporangiales > Thermomonosporaceae > Actinomadura > Actinomadura miaoliensis. The sequence goes on along the minus strand of NZ_BAAAZG010000046.1, from coordinate 12,152 downwards.
GGCAGGCGGTGGCGTTGTAGTCGCGGTGCCCGACGATCGCGGTGTAGGGGTTCAGGCCGTACACGTCGCACAGCCACGCGCACGTCTCGACCAACCGGACCCAGAGGGCGGCCGTGGGCTGCACGGTCATGTAGAGGCCCTCGTTCTCGATCCCGATCGTGTGGTCGTTGTGGCTGGCGGTGTGCGCGCCGACGACGTGGTCGCCCGCCTGGACGGCCGCGAGGCTGCGGTTGCGTCCCTCCATCAGATGACCGCCGCGGCTGATGGTGAGCTGCTGCCCGGTGTCGTCCCAGCCGTTGGAGTCCATGTGGAAGTTCTGGATCGACCGTGACAGCGCGAACGCCGCGGCCAGCGAGTAGTCGGTGGAGTTGGCCGTGGCGGTGTGGTGGACGACGATGTGGTCGGGGGCGCGGTCCAGCACGGTCGCGGCGCGGCGCGGAGCGCGGGCGCTCCACTCGGCGCGGGTGTAGACGCGGGGGGCCGCGAGGGCGGCCGACGGCAGCACGGGCGCGGCGCCGAGCAGGGCCCCGCCGGTCACCGTGGCGGCTCCCTTGAGCATGGTGCGACGGTCCAGGCGGATGACTTCGGACATGAGCGGGGGCTCCTCGCGAGTCGATCGGCCGGTCGAAGATGACCTTGCGGGGACGGTAACCCAGAAACCCGTCGGTCAGAAGGGGCCCGAGGGGCCCCTGTTAAATGAACCGTTTGCGACCAGGGCGAGCATTCGAAGAAAAGCGGGTTTGCCCATACGCCGCGCGGGACGCGGCCGTCGCGCTTTCTACCGGGGCGTGACTCTACCGGCGCTATACCGCCGCTCGCCTGACCTCAGTAAAGCTTGCGGTCATCGTCGTCCGGACGACGATGCCAGGAGCCGAGGAGAAGCGACGAGGGGAATGTCTTCATTCAGCACGGCGGCGGCCGGGCTCGTGGACCGTCCACCCACGGACATGTGCCGGCCGAATCCGGCGCGCGTCCACGCCTACTGGCTGGGCGGCAAGGACCACTACGCCGCCGACCGCGAGGAGGCCGAGCGGATCCTGGCGGTGGCGCCGCGGTTGCGCGACGTCGCCCTGGCCAACCGCGGGTTCATGGAACGGTCGGTGCGGTGCCTGGCCGGCCGCGGCGTCGCCCAGTTCCTCGACCTCGGCGCGGGCCTGCCCGCCTGCCCCAGCGTCTACGAGGTCGCCCGGTCGGTGAACCCGGACGCGCGCGTCGCCTACGTCGACAACGACCCGGTGGTGGCCTGCCACGGCCGGGCGCTGCTGGCCGTGGACGGCGCCGCCGCGATGGTCGAGGCCGACCTGCGCGACCCCGCCGCCCTGCTGGAACGCGACGAGCTGCGGCGGCTGATCGACCTGGACCGGCCGGTCGCGGTCCTGCTGCTGTTCGTGCTGGACTACATCGCCGACGCCGACGACCCCGCCGGGATCGTCGCCGAGCTGGCCGCCCGGCTCGCCCCCGGCAGCCACCTGGTCCTCTCCCACTTCTCCGACGACCTCGGCGGTCCCGGCGGCCGCCGCACGCTTGCGGCGTCGATGCGGCGCCACGACATCGCGATGTTTCCGCGCGGCCGCGAGGAGATCCGCGGCCTGTTCGCCGGTCTGGACCTGCTGGAGCCCGGCCTGACCCGGCTGCCGGTGGGACGGCGCCGCCGTGGCGCGGCCGCCCCGGTGGCCGCGGGCGGCACGCGGGTGTGCGGCTACGGCGGTATGGCGTGCACGAGGACGGGAACGCGATGGACATGACGATCGCGACCGCCGTGGGACGGCTGCTGGCCGGGCTCGGCGCGCGCCGCTGCTTCGGCGTGGTCGGGTCCGGAAACTTCCACGTGACCAACGCGCTGGCCGACGCGGGGGTGCGGTTCGTCGCGGCCCGCCACGAGACCAACGCGGTGACCATGGCCGACGCCTACGCCCGGCTGACCGGGGAGCTGACGCTGGTCAGCGTGCATCCCGGGCCGGGCCTGGCCAACGCGGTCAACGGCGTGGCCGAGGCCGCCAAGAGCCGCACCCCGCTGCTGGTGCTGGCCGGGGACACCGCCAACGGCGCGCTGCGCTCCAACTTCCACATCGACCAGGCCGGCCTGGTCACCGCCGTCGGCGCGGTGGCCGAACGGCTGTTCTCGCCCGCGACCGCGCCGGCCGACGCCGAGCGCGCCGCGCGGCGGGCCCTCGCCGAGCGCCGCACCGTCGTGCTCAACATGCCGCTGGACGTCCAGGCCGCCGCCGCGTCCGCGCCCGCCGCGCCGCCCGCCCGCCCGGAGCCGGCCGGGGTGCCCCACCCGTCCCCC
>NZ_BAAAZG010000046.1:0-9836 GCF_039536785.1 Actinomadura miaoliensis | reverse complement strand
GCGCTGGCCGACGCGGTGGCGCGGGCCCGCCGCCCGCTGGTGATCGCCGGACGCGGCGCGCTGGTGTCCGGCGCCCGCGACGCGCTCGTCGACCTGGCCGACGCGACCGGCGCGCTGCTGGCCACCTCGGCGTGCGCGCACGGCATGTTCGCCGGTCACCCCTGGGCGCTGGGGATCGCGGGCGGGTTCTCGTCGCCCGCCGCGGCCGACCTGATCCGCCGCAGCGACCTGCTGCTCGGCTTCGGGGTGTCGTTCACGCAGTGGACGACCCGCCACGGCGCGCTGATCGGCGAGGACGCCACCGTCGCGCAGGTCGACGTGGAGCCCGACCGGCTGGGCCGGCAGCGTCCGGTCGACCTGCCCGTGCTCGGGGACGCCCGCGCCACGGCCACCGCGCTGGCCGGGGAACTGCGCGCCCGCGGGCACCGTCCCGCCGGGGTCCGCGGCGACGCCACCGCGCGGACGATCGCCGAGGGCTCCAACGACGCCGTCCCGTACACCGACACCTCCACCGGCCGGCACATCGACCCGCGCACCCTCACCAAGGCCGTCGACGAGATCCTGCCCGCCGAACGCGTCGTCGCCCTGGACTCCGGCCACTTCATGGGCTGGCCCGCCCGGCACCTGGGCGTGCCCGACGAACGCGGATGGGTGTTCACCCAGGCGTTCCAGTCGATCGGGCTCGGCCTGGCCTCCGCGATCGGCGCGGCCGTGGCGCGGCCCGACCGGCTGGCGGTGGCGGCGCTCGGCGACGGCGGCTTCTGGATGGGCCTGGCCGACCTGGAGACCGCGGTCCGGCTCGGCCTGCGCCTGTTCGTGCTGGTGTACGACGACGCGGCGTACTCGGCGGAGGTGCACCACTTCGGGCCCATGGGGCATCCGACATCGCTGGTGGAGTTCCCCGACCGCGACATCGCCGCCGTCGCCCGCGGGCACGGCGCGCGCGGCGCGGTGGTCCGCACGCTCGACGACCTGGCGCCGGTCCGCCGGTGGGTGGCCGAGGGCGCGCCCGGCGTGTTCGTCGCCGACGCCAAGATCACTCCGGACCTGGTCGCGGACTGGCTGGAGGAGGCGTTCCGCGGCGAACACTGAATCCGGCGGAACCCGTCCGCGGAACGGGTTGACCTGTTTCGGTCGGGCGAGCGGAACGCCTGGTAAATGGCCGCCATTCCGGCCGGGAAATTCCTTGGCACGTTCCCATCAACGTGGTTTCCGGCGTCCCGCCGCACCGGCCGCCGAAGATCTGGAAGGCTCGTTCCCACCATGGGATCTGCGGCTCAGGACCGGTGCGGAGCGTGATGGCATGCGATACCGCGTGCTCGGTGCGCTCGAACTGCGCGAAGGCGACCGGTGGAATGCGCTCGGCCCGGCCAAGTGGCGAATGCTGCTGGCGGTTCTGCTGTGCCATGCCGGCCAGGTCGTCCCCACCGAACGGCTCGTCGGGGAACTGTGGGGCGAGAAGCCGCCGCGCAGCGCGGGCAAGGTGCTGCAGGGGTACGTGTCCCGGCTGCGGCGCGCGCTCGGCGACGAGTCCGGGCGCACGCTCGTCACGCACATGCGCGGCTACCAGGCGTACGGCTACCGGCTCGTCGTGGACGCCGCCGAGTTCGACGCGCAGGTCTTCGAGCGGCTGATCGAGGAGGGCCGCGGCCACCTGGCCGCCGGGGACGCCGACGCCGCCGCCGTCCGGCTGGGCGAGGCGCTCGACCTGTGGCGCGGCACCCCGTTCGCCGACGTCCCGCCCACACCGGCCGTGGAGACCGAGGCGGCGCGGCTGGAGGCCTGCCACCTGCAGGCGCTGGAGGCGCAGGCCGAGGCCGAGCTGCGGCGCGGCCGCCACGACGCCGTCGTCAGCAGGCTGGAGACCCTCGTCGCCGCCCACCCGCTGCGCGAGGGGCTGCGCGGCCGGCTCATGCTGGCGCTGTACCGGGCGGGACGCCGGGCCGACGCGCTGGAGACCTACCAGGACCTGCGCCGCGTCCTGGTCGAGGAGCTGGGCGTGGAACCGGGGCCGGCGCTGCGGGGGCTGCACCAGCAGATCCTCGCGGCCGATCCCGCGCTCACGCAGCCGCCCACGGCCGGCGCGCCGGCGCCGCGCGACGCCGGCGCCGCGACGGGCGTGCGGCCGCAGCCGTGGGCGCCGGTCACCTCGTTCGTCGGCCGTGAGAGCGAACTCGGCCGCCTGCGCGGGCTGCTGGCGCGCGGCCGCATGGTGACGCTGGTCGGCCCGGGCGGCGCGGGCAAGACCCGGCTGGCCTTGGAGGCCCTGCGGGCGCTGGACGCCGACGCCGACCCGATCCGCGCCGACGGCGCGTTCGTCGTCGACCTGTCCGCCCGCCGGGCCGGCGACGACCTGGCGCACGCCCTGCTGGCGGCGCTGCAGCTGGCCACGGGCGCCTCCTACGGGCCGCCGGGGCGCGGCCCGTCGGACGCGGCGCTGGTGGCCGCGCTCACCGGGCGGCGGGTGCTGTTCGTCCTGGACAACTGCGACCACCTGCTCGACGACGCCGCCGAGCTGGCGGACACCCTGCTGACCCGCACCGAGGGCACCGTCCTGCTGGCCACCGGCCGCGAGGCGCTCGGCGTGTCCGGCGAGACCGCCATGCCCGTCGGCCCGCTGGCCGTTCCGCCTGCGGACGACCCCGACGCCGCCGACCCCGAGGCGGTGCTGCGGTACGCGGCGGTGCGGCTGTTCGTCGACCGCGCCCGCGCCGCCGACTCCGGCTTCGCCCTCACCCCGGACATGTGCCCCGACGTCGCCTCGATCTGCCGCCGCCTGGACGGCCTGCCGCTGGCGATCGAGCTGGCCGCCGCGCGGGTGCGGGCCCTCACCCCGCGCCAGATCGCCGAGCTGCTGGCCGACCGGTTCCGGCTGCTGGCGTGCGGTGCCCGCACCACCGCGCGGCACCGCACCCTGGAGGCCGCCGTCGACTGGAGCCACGAGCTGCTGGACGAGCAGGCCCGCGAGGTGTTCGCCTACCTGTCGGCGTTCCGCGGCGGGTTCCGGCTCGACGCCGCCCAGCGGCTGGGCGTGGGCCTGGGCGTGTGCCCGCCCACCATGACCGACCTGGTGCTGCGCCTGGTCGACAAGTCGCTGCTGCAGGCGCTGCCCGGCGACGACGGCGCGATGCGCTACCGCATGCTGGAGACGTTGCGCGAGTACGCCGCCGCCCGGCTGGCCGAGCGCGGCCGCGCCGACGACACCGCCCACCACCACGCCGAGCTGTACGTCCGGCTCGCCGAGCAGCAGGCCCCCGCACTGCGGTCGGCGGGACAGGCCCGCGCCTTCCGCCTGCTGGAACGCGAGGACGACAACCTGCGCGCCGCCTTCGACTTCTGCTGCCGCACCGGACGCCACGAGCTCGCGCTGCGGCTGGTCGCCGCCCTCGGCTGGTACCTGTGGATACGCGGCGAACGCGTCTTCGGCTGGGCGGGCGTGCTGCGCGCCCTGCGGGTCCGCCCGGCCGAGCAGGACCCGCTGCACCGCGCCCGCGCCCTGATCTGGTCGTGCCACCTCGGCGCCACCGGCACCGTGCGGAACGACGAGGACGCCCGCGCGGCCGCCGAGCACGGCCGCGAGGCCCGCGCCATCCTGCGGGAACTGGGGATGACCGGCGAACCGGAGTACGCGCTGTGCGCCCTGGTGACGGCCTACGCCTGCTACCGCATCGAGGCGCACGCGGAGGGCGACGCCTGGATCGGCGAGTCGCTGCGGCTGTCGGACGAGCTGGGCGACCCGTGGCTGCTGGGCTGCTCGACCACGGTCGCCGGCATCGGGCACGTGCTGCGCGGCGAGTTCCACGAGGCCGAGCCGCGGCTGCGCGCCGGCGTCCGGCACTACCGCGCCGCCGGGGACGCCTGGGGCGAGCACCGCTCGCTGATCTGGCTGAGCCGCATGTACGACGCGACCGGCGACCTGGGCCGCGCCGAGGAGGCGGCCGAGTCCGCGCTGGCCCTGGTGCGCGGGCTGGACCTCGGCGAGGCCGCCGCGCCGCTGCTGGGCTGGCTGGCGCGGCTGCGGCTGCTGCGCGGCGACCAGCCCGCCGCGGAGGCGCACTTGGCGGCGGTGGCGCGGATGCGGTGGTGGCACGCCGGCGCGGAGGCCGCCGCCTGGGTGACGCAGGGCAGGGCGATGATCGCCGACCTTGCGGGCACGGGCGGCGACGCGACGGCGGAGGCGGCCGGGACGTACCGGGAGGCGGCGCGGCTGCTGCGCGTCGCGGGCTTGACCGTGTACGCCGTCGAGAGCCTGTGCCGCCGCGCCGTGCTGCTGTCCCGCTCCGCCGGGGACGCGGCGCGCGGCCCCGTCCCGGAGCGGGCGCTGGAGGCGCTCGCCGAGGCCGCGCGGCTGGCCGCCCCCTGCGGCGACCGCCGCGCCGCTGCGCTCGTCCTGGACTCGATGGCCCTGATGGACCCGGACGGGCCCGACGCGTCCCGGCGGCTCATGCTCGCCGACGAGCTGTGGGAGCGCTGCGGCGGCCGGCGCTGCCCGCCGGCCGAGGCCGACATCGCACGCATCCGCCCCCTGCTGCCCGCCCCCGGGCCGCTGCAGGCGGGCGCCGCCCCCGAGGCCGTGGCGCGCGGCGTGGTGGCCGCCGTCGCCGAACGCTGCCCTTGAACGCCGCGCCCGAAAGCCCGCGAACGCCCCTGAACGTCCGCCCCGCTGACGAACCCCGATGAAGAGGTCGCGCCTATGAGATTGTTCAGCCTGACGGAGAAGCAGTTCACCGCGCTCGCGGACCTGTGCGAGGCGGTCGTGCCGGGGTCGCGGGCGACCGGCCCGGCCGTCTACGTCGACTCCCTGGTCGCCGACGCGCCCGAGCCGCGCCGCGCCGCCGTGGTGGCGGCGATCGAGGAGGTCGCCGCCGCGCGCGCCGGGGGAGTCCCCTACGAGGAGCTGGCGTCCCGCCCGGCGTTCCAGATGCTGCGGGCGCTGGCGATCGAGGCGTACTACGGCGACTTCCGGCGCCCCGGCTACGACGGCCCGTCCGGATGGGACGCGACCGGGTTCGGTGCGGCGCCGATCGTCGCGATGTCCAAGCAGGACTGGTCGTTCCTCGCCTGCCACCGGGAGGCCGGATGAGCCGCGAGCACGCCGAGATCGTCGTCGTCGGGTCGGGCGCCGGGGGCGGCGTCGTCGCGTCCCGGCTGGCCGAGAAGGGGCGCCGCGTGGTGCTGCTGGAGTCGGGCGGCTACCACCCGGCGAGCACGCACGACCGGTTCGAGCTGCGCGCCGCGCGGCTGCTGTGGAACCCGCCGCGGTTCGGCATGACCGCGCCGGACGGGTCGCGTCCCGTCGTCATGGTGTCCGGCCGCGGCGTGGGCGGCTCCACCCTCATCAACACCAAGATCGGCATGCGTGCCGTCGCGCAGGACCACGCCAAGTGGCACGCGGCCAGCGGCCTGGTCAACGAGCGCGGCGAGCCGTTCTCCGCCGCCGACCTGGACCCCTGGTACGAGCAGGTCGAGCAGCGGATGGGCGTGCGGCCCCGCACCGACTGGACGCACAGCGTGCGCACCGTCGAACGCGGCTTCAGGGCCGTGGGCGCCTCCCTGGAGCCGGTCACCTCCTACACCAACGCCGACTGCGAGAGCATCGGCTCGTGCACGGCGGGCTGTCCCACCAACGCGGGCGGCTCGGCCCTCAACCGCTACATTCACCCGGCGATGCTCACCGGCCGGCTGGACGTGCGGCCCGGCACGCTCGTCGGCCGCGTCCGCGTCACCGGCGAGGGGACGGACCGCCGCGTCGCGGGCGTCGACTACGTGGACGGCGACGGCGCCCACGAGCTGGACGCGGACGTGGTGGTGCTCGCCGCCGGCTCCCTGGTCACCCCGCAGCTGCTGCAACGCTCCGGCCTGGCCGCGCTGGACACCCCGAGCGCCCGGCTGATCGGCCGCAACCTCGGCACCCACACCGCCCGCATGGTGCACGGCGTGTTCGACGACGTCATGGACACCCACGTGGTGTACCCGCTGACCGCGCACTGCCGCGACTTCGCCCGCGACGAGGACGGCGGGTTCATCGTGGAGGCCACCACCATCCTGGACCCGGTCGGGCTGGCGTCCAACCTGGTGGACGAGCACGGCCGTCCGCTGTGGGGCGAGCGGCTGGCGTCGGTCATGCGCCGGTTCCGCCACATGACCGCGCTGATGATGATGACCAACGACTCCAACACCGGCGTGGTGGAGGAGACCGGCGACCTCACCGGGCGGATCAGCGTGCCGATCCCCGAGGAGGACCAGGCGCGCCTGGACCGCGCCCACGAGTTCTGCGAGCGGGTGCTGCGCGAGGCGGGCGCCCGCGAGGTGGTCTCGACCGGCTACATCACCTCGCACGTGCAGGGAAGCTGCCGCATGGGCTCGGACCCGCGGCGGTCGGTGTGCGACGCGAACCAGAGGATGTGGGACGTCGACGGCCTCTACCTCGGTGACGCGTCGGTGATCCCGCGCACGCTCACCTACAACCCGTCGCTGACCATCATGGCCCTGGCCGAACGCCTGGCCGCCCACCTGGCCCGCTGACCCCCGGTGAAAGCGTGCGGCGCCGTGGCGGGTCGCCCCCGCCACGGCGCCGCGAACTCCTCGGGTGCTACCCGGTCACGGTGATGGTGGCCTGGCGGCGGACGCCGTTGACCGTCACCGACAGCGTCGCCTTCCCGGGACGCAGGGCCGTGAGCCGCCCGGTCGCCGGGTCGAACGTCACGGTGTGCAGCCAGGGCAGGGCGCGCCGGGCGTCACCGATGTGGACGTTCGGCGACCCGCTCCAGTCGGCGCTCATCGGGTAGGCCAGCGGCATGTCCTCGCCGTCCTGGCGCAGCGTGGCGGTCACGTGCGCGGTCGTCCCGGCCTTCACCCGCTCCGGGACGGTCAGGCTGAGCTCGTCGACGTGGGGCCGCACCTCGGCGCGCAGCCACCCGTCCCCGCCGCGCGTGTTCACGCGCGGGTCCACGCCGAACATCGTCCAGCCGGTGAAGCCGCCGTCGGCGGGGGAGCCGGACGGGTTCTTGCCCGAGTTGCCGTTGACGAACGTGGGCACCCCGTCGACCCGGGACGCGTGGAAGACGCCGACGTGCGCGTTGACCACGGCCGCGCCCTTGCCGGTCCGGGCGCGGAAGTCGGCCGTCCACTTCTCCAGCAGCGCCGCCTCCTTGCGGTCGGCGAGCTGGCTGTTCTTGCTCGGCAGCGGATCGCGCGCCGGATGGTGGCCGAACACCATGACCGACCGGACCGACCTGTCGCGGGCCGCCCCGTCCAGGGCGTCGCGCAGCATCGTCAGCTGGGCGTAGGAGCTGGTCCGGTAGGTGCCGGTGGACGAGTCCAGCAGCACGAACCGGGTGCCCTTGTGGTCGAACGTCCGCGACGGCTCCCCGAACGCCTTGCGGAAGTTGCCGATGTCGCCCGGCCCGTAGATCTCGTGGTTGCCCGGCACGTAGTAGTAGGGCAGCCGTCCGCCCAGCTCCTCGTCCAGGATCTTCTTGGCCAGCGCGAAGTCGGCCTCGTATCCGGTGTCGACGAAGTCGCCGTTGATGACCAGGAAGTCCGGTTTGGCGGCCAGCACTTCCCGCAGCGTGCGCCGGGCCTGCCGGACGAACTCGCTGTCGGGGTCGGCGGCGACGAACTGCGCGTCCGACAGCACCGCGAACCGCCACGGGCTGCCGTCGGCCGTGCCGTCCTGGATGACCAGCGGGTCGGGGACGCGCTCGGGCGCGGGCGGGGTCTGCGCCGGCGGCGGCACCTCGGCGGTGAAGTCGTCGATCAGCACCTCGCCGGTGTACTGCCGGTTGGCGCTGGTCTCGATCGTGTAGAAGCGGGTGACCTTGATCGGGTACGCCACGGACGCGGGCACCTGCATCTCGATCTGCCGCCAGCCCTTCCAGGTGATGTACGGGCCGTACAGCGAGTAGGACTGGCCGTTGGCGTCGGTGATGGTGAACGCCGTCCACTCGCCCTTCTCGTCGCCGTGCACCCAGGCGCCGAGCGCCAGGGGCTGGCCGGGGATCTCGATCGGCGCGGGCGGGTAGGCGTAGGCGGTGCGGGTCGCGGTCGACTGGGTGAAGTCGTACGACAGCCGCAGCGCCCGTCCGGTGTGGCCCTCGGCGACCGGCTCGACCTTCCCGGATCCGCGCGCGGTCCCGAACCGCCACCGGTCGGCGTCGTCGAAGTCGGCGATGGTCTTCTCCTCCAGCCCGACGCTGACGGGGAACACCGTCGTGTGGCCCTTGACTTCGACGGTCACCAGGGTGGAGCCGGTGGAGCCGCGCGGCGTGGCGGTGAACAGGCCGTCCTCGCCGGGCTTGATGTCCAGCAGCGCGGTGTCGTAGGTGAGTTCGGCGTCGGACGGTTCGATGGGGGCGGTGAACCCGTCCTCGTCGAACCCGACGACGCCGAACGCGCCGCCGCCCTTCTGGTCGGGGATGGTGACGCGGTCGACGGTGGCGCCGATGCGGGTGAGCGGGCCGAGCACCGTCAGTTTCGTCTGGCCGCGCGCCCTGCCGCGCGACGCGGTGACCGTGGCCTGCCCGGGCCTGCGGGCGTGGAAGGTGCCGTCGCGGCCGACCGTGCCGGCGCCGCCGCCGGCCGTCCAGCGCGGGGTGCCCGCGGCGGGGCCCTGCTCCTCGTCGTGGCCGCGCGCGACGAGCCTGCGGGTCAGGCCGGGGAAGACGCGGTCGGGACGTCCGCCGCGGGTGGGGCCGACGCCCGGGGCGCAGCGTGGGGTCGGCCGCCGGTTCCACCCAGAACCCGGTCAGCCTGCCGCTGCCGTCGGCGAACAGGCCGATGCCGTTGGGCGTGGGACGCTCGGCGCCGTCCGACGGCTGGTTCTCCACCTGCCCGCGCGTCTGGCCGGGCTCGCGGGCCAGCAGCGTCGACGAGCCGCCACCGTCGAGGTTGAGGGCGTCGTGCGCGCCCGCCTCCTTCATCAGGGCGGCCAGTTCCGCCAGCGTGACGCCGCGGCTGTCGACCTGGCGGCCGTCCACGGTCATCAGGAACATGCGGCGGTGGTCGGCGGAGAACCCGACCGCCGTGCGCGGGTGCTCGGCCGGGTCGGTCAGCGCCGGGATCGCGCCGTCCTTGATCAGCGTCTGGTTGCCGCCGACGGCGAAGGCGGGCGCGCCGTCCGCCGACGCGCGCGGCCGGTAGCCCAGCCCGACCGCGTCGCCCGGCTTGAGGGTGCGCAGCAGGTCGCCGCCCTTCTCCCGGCCGACGAGCACGAACGCGTTGGAGGGGATCTCCCCGGAGCCCGGCGTGCCGCGGATCTCGGTGACCTTGCCGTCCACCACCAGCACCTCGGCGACCCGCTGCGCGCCCTGCGCCAGCGACCTGCCGCGGGTGGCCGACCCCCACAGGGAGGTGAAGGCGCCGATGCCGTCCTGCTTGACGAAGTGGGCGTTGAGCTGGTCGAGGGGGACGGTGCGGCCGCCGGGCAGGGTGAGCTCGCCGTCCAGCAGCGTCTGGGCGATGCGGCCCAGCCCGTCGGCGCCCACCCCCGCCGTCTGGGTGGACCAGCCGGGGACCGCGGACTTGACCAGCTTCCCGTCGTCCACGGCGGCGCCGTTGGCCGCGCCGGTGTTGTTGATGTCGAAGAAGTCGCCGTTCACGCCCGCGATCGCCCCGGCGCGGTCGGCCTGCCGCGACAGCGGCGACACCTCGGAGACCTTGCCGGGCGACAGGTACCCGGCGCGCACCTTGGCGCCCAGGTCCACGGTGAGCAGGTCGGCGCGCAGCCACCCCTTGGCGTCGAGCCGGTCGAACGAGGTCAGCGTGGTGCCCGGCGCGACCGGCCGGGCCGTGCGGTCGGTCTCCAGGTGGCCGCCGGCCGCGGCGCGGGGCGCGCC
>NZ_BAAAZG010000045.1:29594-126108 GCF_039536785.1 Actinomadura miaoliensis | reverse complement strand
CCGACGCCATCGCCGCCGCCGACCCGCGCCGCGACGTCCGCGCCCCGCGCCGTTCGGCGGCGGGCGTGGCGCGCCGCGTGATCGCCGACTCCGGGTCGCTGGCCTGCCTGCGGGACGCCAGCGTGGACGCGGTCGTCGCCGAGGACCGCGCGCTGTCGCGGCATCTGGTGACCGAGTCGACGGTCGCCGAGATCGCCCGGGTGCTGCGTCCCGGCGGCCGGGTGCTGCTGTCGGTCGACTCGCTGACGCTGGGCATGGCGCTGCTGGCCGAGCAGAGCCGCTGGGCGCACCTGTCGGACGTGCCGAGCGCCGAGGTGCTGCTCGTCCCGTGGCCGGACGGCACGATCACCCGCTGCTTCTGGGTCGACCAGCTGCGCGAGCTGCTCACCGACGCCGGTCTGGAGGTGGAGTGGATCAGGCCGCGCACGGCCCTGTCCCCGTCCACCGTCGAGCACGTGCTGGCCGGCACCCCGCGCGCGCTGGCCCGCCTGGTCCGCACCGAACTGAGCGCCCCCGTCCGCGACGACTCCCTGGGCGTCCATCTGCTCGCCAGCGCCCGGCGGGTGTGAGCGGGGTCAGCGCAGCGCCTTGTCGTGCCGGGCCTGGCAGGCCAGGCAGCGGGCGGCTTCGGGGCGGACCTCCAGGCGGCCTTCGGGGACGGGCCCGCCGCACTCCACGCAGCGGCCGTAGGTGCCCGCGGCGATGCGGTCGAGGGCCTGGGCGACCGCGGCGCGGTGCCGCTCCAGCGACTCCAGCGCCGCCTCGACGCGGTCGCTGTCGGAGAGGATGGCGCCCGCGTCGGAGGCCGAGTTCTCCCGTTCGGGGTGCTCGCCCTTCAGGATCGCGATGGAGCGGTCCACGTCGGCGAGCGCCTCCTCCAGGCGGGTGCGGGCGGCGGCGATGTCCACGATGCTCCGAACTCCTCCCGGTACGCCCCCGGGTGCAGGGCTCCTCGCCTCTGAACGCCGCGCTCGCGGCGTCAGAACAGGGCGTCGGAATGGTTGGGAGGTATATCCCCGTTTGCCGTTGGCTTTATGAGTTCTGGCCCGTTGTTTCTGACGTTGTTGACGGCGGTCGAGACGGGATAGGCCTCCATGGTCCCGGCCATCGCGGGCACCAGCAGGCCGCGCACCCGGTCGGGGTCGGTGAGGTCGGGGTCCAGCCAGGCGTCCCAGCGGTCCGGCTGGACGATCATGGGCATCCGGTCATGGATGCGGCCCAGCTCGTCGGGCGCGTCCGTGGTGATCACGGTGCACGTCCACACCCACTCGTCCTCGGGCGACTTCCACAGCTCGTACAGCCCGGCCAGGGCCAGGACCGAGCCGTCCTTGGGGCGGATGTAGAAGGGCTGCTTCTTGGGACGCTTCTTCTTCTCGCCCTCGGCCGCCTCGGACTCCAGCGTGTACCACTCGTAGTAGCCGTCGGCGGGCAGCAGGCAGCGGCGCCGGGCGAAGGCGCGGCGGAAGGACGGCTTCTCGTGCACCGTCTCGGCCCGCGCGTTGATCATCCGGTTGCCGATGGACAGGTCCTTGGCCCAGGACGGCACCAGGCCCCAGCGCAGCGTCCGCAGCTGCCGGACGGCGTGCCGCTCGTTGGGGACGTCCCCGGCGGCGCCGTTGGCGGCGTCCTTGGCCGCGTCCTTGGCCGCCCGGGTCAGGACGGCGGGCACCTGCTTGGTGGGGGCGACGTTGTAGTCGGGCTGCAGATTCTGCTCGGTGGCGTCGAACTGCACCTGGAACTGGTCGAGCAGTTCCTGACGCGCCCTTGCCGTGGCATATCGACCGCACATGCGTCCCATCCTGCACCGCGCCCGTGACAACCCGCACGGATCCGGGGCCGTGCTTGACCGTCGGCGCCGTGGGCATGTAGGCGACCATGCGACCCATCACGACCCTGGCCCGCCCGTTCGTGGCGGCGCCGTACATCATCACCGGCCTGGAGACCCTCCGCGATCCCGGCCCGCGCGCCGAGCAGGTGGCGCCCGCGGTGAAGCCGATCGCCGACCGGTTCGACTGGCTGCCCACCAAGGACCCCGAGGCCCTGGTGCGCATCCAGGGCGCGCTGAGCCTGGGCACCGGCGCGCTGCTGCTGACCGGACGCTTCCGCCGGCTGACCACCTTCCTGCTGGCCGCCCAGCTGGTCCCCGCCCTGGTGACCGAGCACCGGTACTGGACCGAGGACGACCCGGAACGCCGTGCCAGCGAGCGCTCGCACCTGCTGAAGAACGCCGGCCTGTTCGGCGCGCTGCTCATGGTGGCCACCGAGCCGCGCCGCAGCCCGCGGACGGCCGAGCTGCGCCGGCAGGCGCACGATGCCAGGATCCAGGCCGCCGCCGAGGCCAAGGTGCTGCGCAAGCAGACCGCGGCGGAGATCAGGAACGCGCGGCGCGAGGCCGCACGGCAGATGCGCGAGGCGCGTCGCCGGGGCGCCCGGCCGGTCCGGCGCGCCGCCCGCACGGTGAAGCGCTGACGCGTTCCCGAAGAGATCCTTAAGGGGATCTCAAATCCGTTGAACCCGGCGTCCGTCCGTGGCCGTACTGCCGTGCGACCGCCCGTTCCCTCCCCGACCGGAGAGGCCCGGCCATGGCAGCACCCGGAGCCGCGACGGACGCCGAACGGATCGTCACCCTGCTCTACCGCGAGCACGGTGCGGCCCTGACGGCGTTCGTGCTCAGGCTGACCGGCGGAGACCGGCAGTGGGCCGAGGACGTGGTCCAGGAGACCATGATCCGGGCCTGGCGGGGCGCGGACCGGCTGGAGCCCGGCGTGTCGCCGATGCCCTGGCTGGCCACGATCGCGCGCCGTATCGTGATCGACGGCAGGCGGCGGCGCCGTGCCCGGCCGCCCGAGGTCGGCGACGGGCCGCTGGAGAGCCTGCCCGCGGCGGACGGGCTGGACAGGGTGCTGCGCAAGGTGGTCGTGGCCGAGGCGCTGTCGTCGCTGTCGGACGCCCACCGCGAGGTGCTGACCGAGACGGTGCTGCGCGACCGTACGGTCGCCCAGGCCGCCGAGGTGCTGGGCGTGCCGGTGGGAACGGTGAAGTCCCGCGTGTACTACGCGCTGCGCGCGTTGCGCGTCGCACTGGAGGAGAGGGGGGTGACGGCGTGAGCGGCTCGCCGGTCGAGCACACCGATGTCGGTGCGTACGCCCTGGGCCTGCTGGAGGAGGAGGACCGCCGGGCGTTCGAGGAGCACCTGCACGGCTGCGGGCAGTGCCGCGCCGAGCTCCGGCAGATGCGCGGCATGGCGGACGTCCTGTCCGACCTTCGCGACGAGGCCGCCGCGCCCGAGCCCGCCCCTGCGCCCGCCCCTGCGCCCGACGCCGTGGAGCCGCGGCGGCCGTGAGGGCGGCACCGCGCTGTCGCGCGGCGACATCGCCCGCTTCGAGGTGCGGGTGAGCGACGGGCGGACGCTGCTGACCGTCCCGCTGTGACCGCCCCCCTGTGACCGCCGGTTGATCTCCGTGCCGCCGGTGGGGCGCGGGCCGTGCCGATAACCTTGGGCGCATGCCCTCTTCGCACTGGTCCGCGCCGGTCGCCGACGCCCCGGTGGACGCCACCGTCCGGCTGCCCGGTTCCAAGTCCATGACCAACCGGGCGCTGATCCTGGCCGCGCTGGCCGACGGCCCCGCGCGCGTCCGGCGGCCGCTGCGCAGCCGCGACACGCTGCTCATGGCGCAGGCGCTGCGCGCGCTCGGCGTGGCGATCGACGAGGACGGCGCGGACTGGCAGGTCACCCCGGCCGCGCTGTCCGGACCGGCGCGGGTGGACGTGGGGCTCGCGGGAACGGTGATGCGGTTCCTGCCCCCAGTGGCGGCGCTGGCCGACGGCGACGTGGCGATCGACGGCGACCCGCGCGCCCGGGAGCGGCCCATGGGCCCGATGATCACGGCGCTGCGCGCGCTCGGCACGGAGATCGACGACGCGGGACGCGGCGCGCTGCCGTTCACGGTGCGCGGCGCCGGGGCGGTCAAGGGCGGCACGGTGACGATCGACGCGTCCGGTTCGTCGCAGCTGGTGTCGGGGCTGCTGCTGGCCGCGCCGCGGTTCGACGAGGGCGTGCAGGTGCGGCACGAGGGGCCGCCCGTCCCGTCCGCGCCGCACCTGGCGATGACGGTGCGGATGCTGCGCGAGGCGGGCGCCCGCGTCGAGACCGGCGCCGACGAGTGGCGCGTGGCGCCCGGCCCGATCCGCGGCCGCGACTGGGACATCGAGCCCGATCTGTCGAACGCCGCCCAGTTCCTGGGCGCGGCGCTGGTGACCGGCGGGCGCGTCACCGTGCCGGACTGGCCCGCCGACACCACCCAGCCGGGTGACGCGCTGCGCGGGCTGCTGGCGCGGATGGGCGCGCGGGTGTCGTCCGGCCCGGACGGCCTGACCGTGCGCGGCACCGGCACGTTCGAGGGCCTGGAGGCCGACCTGCACGAGGTCGGCGAGCTCACCCCCGTGCTGGCGGCGCTGGCGGCGCTGGCGTCCTCGCCGTCCCGCCTCACCGGCATCGCCCACCTGCGCGGGCACGAGACCGACCGGCTGGCCGCGCTGGTCCGCGAGCTGAACGCGCTGGGCGGCGACGCCCGCGAACTGCCCGACGGCCTGGAGATCCGGCCGCGCCCGCTGCACGGCGGGGTGTTCCACACCTACGACGACCACCGGATGGTCATGGCCGCGGCGGTGCTGGGCCTGGCGGTTCCGGGGGTGCAGGTGGAGAACCCGGCCACGGTGGGCAAGACACTGCCAGAATTCACCGACCTGTGGACAGCGATGGTGCGGCCTGCGTAAAGGCACGTGAAAGGGAGGCGGGACCACTGGCACGCCGAGTACGCGACTACGACGAGGACGACGTTCGGGTGCGGCCCGGGCGCCGCGGCTCGCGGCCGCGCACCCGGCGCCGTCCCGCCCACGAGGACGCCGTCCCCGGCATGGTGACCGCGGTGGACCGGGGCCGCTACCGCTGCCTGGTCGACCCCGGCACCCCGGACGAGCGCGCCGTGACGGCCATGCGGGCACGGGAGCTGGGCCGCAAGGGCGTCGTGGTGGGCGACCGGGTCGCGCTGGTCGGCGACACCTCCGGCGACCCCGACACGCTGGCGCGGATCGTGCGGGTCGAGCCGCGCGCGTCGGCGCTGCGCCGCACGGCCGACGACACCGACCCGTTCGAGCGGATCATCGTGGCCAACGCCGGCCAGATGGTGATCGTGGCGGCGCTGGCCGACCCCGAGCCGCGGCCCCGGCTGATCGACCGGTGCCTGGTCGCCGCGTACGACGCGGGCATGGACCCGCTGCTGTGCCTGACCAAGTCGGACCTGGCCGACCCCGGCCCGCTGCTGGAGATCTACGCGCCGCTCGGCGTGCCGTACGTGGTGACGCGGCGCGGCGGCGATCTCGGCGAGCTGCGCGGCCATCTGGCCGGACGGGTCAGCGTGCTGGTCGGGCACTCCGGCGTCGGCAAGTCGACGCTGGTGAACGCGCTGGTCCCGGAGGCCGAGCGGGCGGTGAGCCAGGTCAACGCGGTCACCGGCCGCGGCCGGCACACCTCGTCCTCGGCGATCGCGCTGGAGCTGCCCGGCGGCGACGGCTGGATCATCGACACCCCGGGCGTGCGCAGCTTCGGCCTGGCGCACGTGCGTCCCGAACGGGTGATCGAGGCGTTCGACGACCTGGCCGAGGGCGCCGCCGAACGCTGCCCGCCGCACTGCGACCACCTGAACGAGGGGTGCGGCCTGGACGGCTGGGTCGCCGACGGCCACGCCGGCCGGGCCCGCCTGGACTCGCTGCGCCGCCTGCTGGGCAGCCGCGAGGGCGAACCCGACCACTGATCCCCAGGGCTCCCGCCGGCTCCGGGATCCGGCCGTGCCTGGGTCCGGTGGGACCACCCTCGTCCGGAGCCGGTGCCGGATACTGGACGACATGGACAAGCGTGCCGAGCTGACCGAGTTCCTGCGCTCCCGGCGGGCCCGGCTGCAGCCGGAGGACGTGGGGCTGCCGCCGTTCGGCGGGCGGCGCCGCGTGCCCGGCCTGCGCCGCGAGGAGCTGGCGCAGCTGGCCGGGGTGAGCGTCGACTACTACGTCCGGCTGGAGCAGGGCCGCACCCGCAACGTGTCGGAGGAGGTCCTGGACGCGGTGGCGGGCGCGCTGCGGCTCGACGACGACGAACGGGCCTACCTGCGGAACCTGGCCCGTCCGGCGCGCTCGGCCCGGCGGCGTCCCCCGGCGCGGGCCGAGCGGGTGCGGCCCGGGGTGCGGCGGCTGCTGGAGATGGCCGAGGGCGTCCCGGCGTACGTGTTCGGGCGGCGCTGCGACGTGCTGGCGTGGAACCGGCTGGCGTGCGCGCTGTTCACCGACTTCGGCGCGCTGCCCCCGGCCGAGCGCAACTGGGCCCGGCTGATCTTCCTCAACGAGGAGATGCAGGCGCTGTTCGAGGACTGGACGGTCAAGGCCAAGGACACGGTGGCGTTCCTGCGGCTGTCGGCGGGCGAGTATCCGGACGACCCGGAGCTGGCGGCGCTGGTCGGCGAGCTGTCGGTCAGAAGCGAGGACTTCCGGCGCTGGTGGGCCGACCACAACGTCAAGGACAAGAGCAACGGCCGCAAGGTGGTGCTGCACCCGCTGGTCGGGCGGATCGAGCTGGACTACGAGACGCTGCGGCTGCCGGACAACCGCGACCAGATGCTGACCACCTACACGGTGGAGGCGGGGTCGCCGTCGGAGACCGCGCTGCGGCTGCTGGGCAGCCTGGGGGTCAGCAGCCCGGTCCCCGACGGCGTTTCCCAACGCGACTGATGGGGCGAATGTAAGACTTGTTCCCATGGAGCGGCGCGCGTTCCTCAAGGCGACGGGACTGACCACGCTGGCGACGGCGGCCGGATGCTCGGACGACGCCACGCCCCGTCCGGGCCGCGAGACGCCGCCGTCACGGCCGACGACCGCCCGTCCCACCGGCCCGGCCGACTGGAACGCCCTGGAACGCGGCCTCGAAGGACGGCTGGTCCGCCCGGGCGACGCCGACTACGACCGGGCGCGCCGCCTGTACATCCCGCGCTACGACTCCGTCCGTCCCGCCGGGATCGCCTACTGCGCCACGCCCGAGGACGTCGCCGAGTGCGTGGCGTTCGCGACGGTCAAAAGGCTGCCCGTGGCGGTGCGCAGCGGCGGGCACAACTACGCGGGCTGGTCCACCGGGACGGGCCTGGTCGTCGACGTGTCCCCGATGGACGAGGTGCGGATCGACGGGGGCCGCGCCGTGGTGGGCGCCGGGACCCGGCTGATCGACCTGTACGCCGAGGCCGCCGAGCGGGGCGCGGGCGTGCCCGGCGGCACCTGCCCGACCGTGAGCGTGGCCGGGCTGACGCTGGGCGGCGGGCTCGGGGTGCTGTCCCGCGCGTACGGGCTGACGTGCGACGTCCTCGAATCCGCGCGCGTCGTCACCGCCGACGGGCGGGTGCTGGAGTGCGACGCCCGCCGCGAGCCCGACCTGTTCTGGGCGTGCCGGGGCGGCGGTGGCGGCAACTTCGGCGTCGCGGTCGGGTTC
Source organism: Actinomadura miaoliensis (assembly GCF_039536785.1). NCBI lineage: Bacteria > Bacillati > Actinomycetota > Actinomycetes > Streptosporangiales > Thermomonosporaceae > Actinomadura > Actinomadura miaoliensis. Next base: position 118,583 of record NZ_BAAAZG010000045.1, on the reverse strand, counting down.
ACCTACCGCACGCACGACGCCGAGGACGTCACGACGTTCTCGGTCGGCTGGCCGTGGTCGCGGGCCGCGGACGTGATCCGCGGGTGGCAGCGGTGGGCGCCGTCCGCGCCCGGCGAGGTGTGGACGAGCCTGCAGATCAACAGCGAGCCGTCGGCCGGGGCGCCCACGGTGGAGGTCTCCGGCGCCGCCCTCACCGACCCCGGCCCGCACGTCGACCGGCTGGTGGCGGCCGTGGGCGGCGACCCGAGCGCGCGGGACTCGCGGCGCCGCCCGTACCTGGACGCGATGAAGGCGATGGGCGGATGCTCCGGCCAGTCCGTGGGGGCCTGCCACGCCCAGGGCGACCTGCCGGGGCAGCGGCCGGACGGGCGGTTCCCCCGCACCGACTACTCGGGCAAGTCGCACGTCGCGCTGCGCCCGCTGCCGGACGACGCCGTCGACGGCCTGGTCGCGCGGTTCTCCCGCGGCAACGACCGGTCGGGACGCTCGGTGCTCATGGACGCGATGGGCGGCGCGATCGGCCGGACCGAGCCGGGCGACACCGCGTTCCCGCACCGCAGCGGGCTGTTCGTCCTGCAGTACCTGGCCGACGGCGACGACCTGGCCTGGCTGCGCGGCACCCACCGGGCCATGGACGCCCACCTGCGCGGCGCCGCGTACGTCAACTACATCGACCCCGACCTGGCGGACTGGCGCCGCGCCTACTACGGCGCCAACCTCGACCGCCTCACCAAGGTCAAGGCGGCCTACGACCCCGGACGGCTGTTCCGCTTCCCCCAGGCGATCTGACCGGCCGCCCGGGCGGTCCGGCGGTCACCCCCGGGTGAGCTCCTCCAGCAGGCTGCGGGCCCTGGCCTCGGCCTCGTCGAGCGACCGGACGTGCTCGGGCGCCAGTTCCCGCACCGACCGGGTCAGCACGCCCGCGACATGGCTGAACGCGGCCTCCTCCGCGCCGCGCAGCGCGGCCCGCACGGTCGCCGAGCGGGCGCCGAGCGCGGCCCACTCCAGCTCCAGCCGGGCGACGGCCTCGTCGAACGCGCGCGCCGTCTCGGCCCCCGCCTCGCGCAGCGGCTCGGGGATCGGCCCGCCCCCGGCCTGGCGGCACCGGCCCGACAGCACCGAGATGCGGTTGGCCAGCTCCAGGCCCTCGCGGGCCAGCGGCAGCACGTCGTGGATCAGGTCGGTGACCGCCGACGCCAGCTCCTCCACGCGGGTCAGCAGCGTCTGCGTGGCCTCCTTCAGCGCCGCCGACGTGCGCTCGGCGACCTGCTCGGCGACCTGCTGCCGGCGCCGGGCCAGCTCGGGGACGACCGCCGCGTCCAGCCGCCGCAGCAGCTCCTCGGCCTGCCCGCCGCCCTCCGGAACGGACGGTTGCGCCGGGAGCGCGGCCCGGACGCGCTCCAGCCGCTCCTCCCCCGCGGCGGCCAACTCGTCGCCGACCTCGCCGAGCGCCTCGTCCGCGCGCGCCTTGAGCCGTTCCACCCGCCCGTACAGGGCCTCCCGCCGGAACGGGTCGTTCAGCTCGTTGAGCAGCGCCTGCAGGCGCCGCGACACGTCGATCGCGTGCTCGGCCAGCGGTACCAGCCGGTCGGCCAGCTCGTCCAGGGTGGTGGCCCGGCGCGGGTCGGTCAGTTCCGCGACCCAGCCGGGAAGCTCGTGCGCCATGCCCCACATGCTTTCACCCGTTCGCCGCCGAAGAGATGCGCACCGGTAAGTGTGTCGGCGCACCACGTGATCGCGGTAGCGTTGCACGGCGTGGCGGGCTATTCCGACGATCTGCGTCTGGCGCACGTGCTGGCGGACGCAGCCGACGACATCACGACCAAGCGTTTCCGTGCGCTCGACCTCACCATCGAGACCAAGCCGGACCTGACGCCGGTGAGCGACGCCGACCGCAGTGTCGAGGAGCAGATCCGCGGCACCCTCAAGCGGGCCCGGCCGCGCGACGCGGTGCTCGGCGAGGAGTTCGGCCGCACCGGGCACGGCATGCGCTGCTGGATCATCGACCCGATCGACGCCACCAAGAACTTCGTGCGCGGTGTGCCGGTGTGGGCCACGCTGATCGCGTTGATGGAGAACGACGAGGTGGTGGTCGGGGTGGTCTCGGCGCCCGCGCTGAACCGCCGGTGGTGGGCGGCGCGCGGCGGCGGCGCCTGGACCGGCCGCAGCCTCACCCGCGCCAGCCGCCTCCAGGTCTCGGCGGTCTCCGACCTGGCCGACGCGTCGCTGTCGTTCTCCAGCCTCGGCGGCTGGGAGGAGCAGGACCGGCTCGACCGCTTCCTGGACCTGACCCGCGCGGTCTGGCGCACCCGGGCGTTCGGCGACTTCTGGTCGCACATGATGGTCGCCGAGGGCGCGGTCGACATCTCCACCGAGCCGGAGGTGTCGCTGTGGGACCTGGCCGCCCTCCAGGTGATCGTCGAGGAGGCCGGGGGCATGTTCACCGACCTGTCGGGGGTGCCCGGCCCGGACGGCGGCAGCGTGGTGTGCACCAACGGCCGCCTGCACGCCGACGTCCTGCGCATCCTGGGCGGCGGGCAGCTCTCACTGAAGATCTAGGGGCCGCGCCTCGGGGCTGTGGGGCCGCGTCTCGGGGGCTGGGGCGCGCCCGGCACGCGATATATCGTGGAAAGGGCCCGGATCCGGAACCACCGGCCCGCCACGGCCGTTTGCCGGGTAAGAGACCTCGGAGGTGTCGCAATGCCCAAGGTGGTCCTCGTCATCGGCGGCGTGGCCGTCGGACTCGTCGCCCTGAAGATCCTCGGCCCCCTGATCGCGATGCTGATCGTGCTGGGCGTGATCGCCCTGCCCGTGGTCGGTTACCTGATGCTGGACCCGTCGCAGCGCCGCCGTCTGCGCGCCCAGGGCCGCAAGCGCCTCGGCAGCTGACGCGGCGTCCGCGGCCCGCGGCGGCGGGGGTCAGTCGGTCGCCCCGTTGATCCGAGGGTCGGTGATCTTGCCCGCCGTCAGGCCCCAGCGGTCGGCCAGCCGCGCGTACGCACCGTCGGCGATCATGTGCCGGAGCGCCTCGCGGACGGCCGTGGCCAGCTCGCGATCGCCCTTGCGCACCGCGATGCCCTGCGGCTCGGGGTCGGCGAGCGGCCCGGCGACCGCGAACGCTCCGGGCTGCTCCTTGACCAGGTAGCCGGCCATCGCCGAGTCCACCAGCGCTGCGTCCGCCGCCCCGCTTGTGATGGCCTGCTGGACGGTGGGGAGGGCGGTGCGCTCCAGGGCCCGCGGGACGGGCATGTCCGCCTCCTCGCACCTGGTGCGGTGGGCGCCCGAGCCCCCGAGGCTCTCGGCCTGGACGGTTCCGGCCACGACGGCGACCGTCCGGCCGCAGAGCGACCGGTCGTCCGGCTTCAGCCGCCCGGGGTTCCCGGCCGGGACGAGCAGGCTGGTGCCGATGCGCAGGTAGGTGACGAAGTCGCTGACCCGCTCGCGGCCCCGGAGGTCGGTGATGCCGGAGACCCCGAGGTCGGCCCTCCCGTCCTGCACGTGCGTGAGGATGCTGTCGAATGTGGTGTTCACCACCCTGGGCCGGACGCCGAACCTCTTGGCGATCTCCCGCGCCAGTTCGACGTCGAAGCCGGTGATGCCGTCCGTCCCGGTGAACGACATGGGCCGGTAGCTGGGGTCGGTCGCGATCGTCAGCGTCCCGGCGGCGCGGATCCGTTCCGGCGCCGCGACGCGGGCGGCCGTGGACGTGGCGCCGGACGAGCCCGCGCCGGCATCGAATGCGCCGGGTGCGCCGCCGCCCTCCCGCTCGCGGACGGAGTAGGCGACCAGCGCCACCGCCAGGGCGGCGACGGCCAACGCGGCCCCGAGCGGTATCAGCAGCCGTCGCCGGCGAGGACGCGGCGCGACGGGCCATCGCTCCGCCGGCCACGGCGGCTCACCGGACTGCGGCGGCACACCGGACTGCGGCGGCGCGCCGGACTGCGACGGCGCGGACCACGGCAGCAGGCCGGGCCGCGGTGGCGCGTACTCCTGCGGCGGGGCCGACCGCGGGGCGGGCTCCAGCCCCGGCGGCTCGCCGGACTGCGACGGCGCGGACCACGGCAGCGGGCCGGGGTGCGGTGGCGCGAACTCCTGCGGCGGGGTCGGCTGCGGGGCAGGTCCGGGCCCCGGCGGGGGCGCGGTCGACGCGCGGGTGGTGCCTTCGGCGAGCAGGGTGACGGTGTCGCGGACGGTCTCGTCCGGCACCCCGCCCCCCGCGGGCCCCTCCGCGATCGGCTCGGCCGCTCCTTCGCGCATGAGCCGCAGCAGGATCTCCTCGGCGCCGGGACGCGGCGCCGGATCCTTGGCCAGCGAGCCGGCCACCAGCTCACGCAGCACACCGCCCAGAGGGCCCAGGTCGGGCTCGTGGTGGAGGATCCGGTTGAAGATCGCCGGGATCGTGTCGGCGGCGAAGGGGGCGCGTCCCGTCGCGGCGTACAGCATCGTGGCGCCCCACGCGAACACGTCGGCGGCCTGGGAGATGGGCTCGCCGGACACCTGCTCGGGCGCCATGTAGGCCGGGGTGCCCACGACCTGGCTGACGGTCTCGGCCGCCGCGTCCAGCACCCGCGCCACCCCGAAGTCGATCACCCGCGGACCGGACGGGCTCATGATCACGTTGGCGGGCTTGAAGTCGCGGTGCACGATCCCGGCGGCGTGCACGGCGGCCAGCGCGGTCGCCGTGCCGATCGCCAGCCGGTCCAGGTCGGCGCCGCGCAGCGGGCCGCCGTCGCGGACCAGCGCGGCCAGCGTCGGCCCCTCGACGAACTCGCTGACGATGTAGAGGCGGTCGCCGGACACGTCGGCGTCCAGGACCTGCGCCGTGCAGAACCGCGACACCCGCTTGGCGGTCTCCAGCTCCCGGACGAACCGCGACCGCGCCGCGGCCTCGTCGATCTGGAGCATCTTCACCGCGACCGGCCCGCCCGACGGGTCCCGCCCGAGGAACACCACGCCCTGGCCGCCCGCGCCCAGCCGTGCCTCCAGCGCGTACCGGCCGACACGGCGCGGGTCGTGTGCGTGCAGCGGACTCGCCATACCCGTCCAAATCCTCAGGAACTTGATCACCCTACCGGCCCGTGCCGGTGGCGACACGGACGGTTCGGCGTATCTTCGTCGGCGTGACGGAGATGCGCATCGGCGTGGTGGGGGCCGGAATCCTCGGGCTGGCGGTGGCGCGGCGGCTGACGCTCGTGCGGCCCGGCGCCCGGGTCACGGTGCTGGACAAGGAGGACCGCGTCGCCGTCCACCAGACCGGCCACAACAGCGGCGTCGCGCACGCGGGCCTGTACTACGCGCCCGGCTCGCTGAAGGCCACGCTGTGCAGGCGCGGCATCGGGCTGCTGAAGGAGTACTGCGCCGAGCGCGGCCTGCCGTACGTGGAGTGCGGCAAGGTCGTCGTGGCGCGGGACGAGACCGAGCTGGCGCCGCTGGCGGAGATCGAACGCCGCGCGACCGCCAACGGCGTCCCGGGGCTGCGCCGGCTGTCGCCCGCCGAGCTGCGCGAGGTGGAGCCGCACGCCGCCGGGGTGGCGGCCCTGCACTCCCCCAGCACCGCGATCGTCGACTTCCCGGCGGTGGCGCGGGCGTTCGCCGACGACGTGACGGCGGCGGGCGGCGAGGTGCGGCTCGGCTTCGAGGTCGTCGGGCTGCGCCGCGTGGGCGAACGGGTCACGGTGTCGTCCCCCGCCGAGGAGCTGACGTTCGACCTGCTCGTGGTGTGCGCGGGGCTGCAGTCCGACCGGGTGGCGCGCCTGGCGGGCGACTTCCCGGCACCGGCGATCGTGCCGTTCCGCGGGGAGTACTACCGGCTGCGCCCCGGCCGCACCGATCTGGTGCGCGGCCTGATCTACCCGGTGCCCGACCCCCGGTACCCATTCCTCGGCGTGCACTTCACCCGGCGCGTGGACGGCGGCGTCGACGTCGGCCCCAACGCCGTGCTGGCGCTGGCGCGCGAGGGCTACCGGTGGCGCGACGTGCGCCCGGCCGACGTGTGGGACACGCTGCGCTGGCCCGGTTTCCGCAGGCTGGCGCGACGGCACTGGCGCACCGGCCTGAAGGAGATGTACGGGTCGGCGTCCAGGCGGGCGTTCGTGGCCGAGGCGCGCGCGTTCGTCCCCGAGCTGACCGCCGGCGACGTGGTGGCGGCCCCGGCCGGGGTACGGGCGCAGGCGGTGGACCCGGACGGCTCCCTCGTCGACGACTTCCGCATCGGCCGTCTCGGGCCCGTGGTCACGGTCCGCAACGCCCCGTCCCCGGCCGCCACGTCGTCACTGGCGATCGCCGAGCACGTCGTCGACCGGCTGCTCGGCTAGCCCCAGAGCTTGCGGTCGTCGCCGTGCGGGTCCCGGACGACCGCGTCGGCCACGGCGTCGAAGACCTTGACGTGACGGGCGTCGGCGTCGAACCGCTGCCAGCCGGGGTCGCCGTCGGTGGCGAAGTCCACCCAGGCGCGGTGCATGGCGTCCGCCAGCCGCTGCGGCGGGTTGGGGCCCGCCATGCCCTCGGTGTCCTCGAAGCGCAGGTTGTCGAACACGAAGCCGAGTTCCAGCGCGTGGCAGGCGCCGAGGTCCGGCCGGGGCGACCGCCAGGCGAACTCGTACATCCAGGTCGGCGCGTGCGCGGCGTGGCCCTCGGCGAGCCGGTTGGCCGGGATGCGGAACAGGCTGTCGGTGATGATCGTGGCGAGCAGCTCGCCGGGGGCCAGGCCGGCGTGCCGGTCGCGGTAGCCGTCCACGACGTGCGGCGGGACGCCCATGCCGGCGGCGACCAGGCCCACCGCGTCGGGCGGCAGCGCGCCGGCCAGCCCGGTCGGCATCAGGAACAGCCGGAACTCGTCGGTCGTGTAGCCGGTGAGCAGGTCGACGTCGCGTCCCGCGCCGGCCGCGACCGCCTCCTCGGGGCGGCGCTCCAGCAGGTCGCCGTCGATCACCGGGGTGAGGGACATGCCCCCGGCGGCGGTGCTGGCGCCCCACCGGTTCGGGTCGGGGAACGCGGCGACCTCGGCCGCGACCGCCGACTGCACCGGGATGATCTCGGCCGGGGCGAGCCGGGCGAACCCCTCGGCGGTCGGCTCGACCCCGAGCCGGGCGGCCATCTCCTTGGTGACCAGCAGCGCGTCCTCGGCCGTCTGGGCGACGCCGCCCGCGCCGCTCTGCGCGACGGCACGCCGGAACAGGCCCAGGTCGAGCGACAGCAGCGTGGACACGCTCATCCCGCCCGCCGACTCGCCGAACACGGTGACGCGGCCGGGGTCGCCGCCGAACGCCGCGATGTTGTCGCGCACCCACTCCAGCGCGGCGATCTGGTCGAGCAGCCCCCGGTTGGCCGGCGCGCCGGGCAGGTGGGCGAAGCCCTCCACGCCCAGCCGGTAGTTGATCGTCACGCAGACCACGCCGTCGCGGGCGAAGTTCGCGCCGTTGTAGACCGGCACCGCGCCCGACCCGTTGCGGAACGCGCCGCCGTGGATCCACACCATGACCGGCATGCCGGAGCCGCCGGGGTCGGGCGTCCAGACGTTGAGGTTGAGGCAGTCCTCCCCCGGGATCTCCGGGTCGGGCAGCAGCACGTCGAAGGGGCGCGGGTAGCCGGGCTTGGGCGCGGTGGGGCCGTAGGCGGTGGCGTCGCGCACGCCGTCCCACAGCTCGGGCGGCTGCGGCGCCTGGAAACGCCTGGGGCCGAACGGCGGCGCCGCGTACGGGATGCCGAGGAACGCCGTCACCCCGTTGTCGGCGCGTCCCCGCACTTTTCCGTACCGCGTCTGAACGACCGCCTGCATGGCGCCTCTCCCCTGAAAATTAGAACGAGATTCGAGTACTTCCGAGCGTACGCGACCCGCCGCGTCCGACCGCAAGAGCCCCGCAAGCGCACACAGCAGCGCGGGCCATGGCGTGACCGGCCCGAAGGCCGGCGAGCGCCATGGCCCGCATTCGTGGCGGGGACATGAGACCGGTGGGCTTCCGAGTTGCCTCCACCCCGCGTCGCGTGACATCGACGGTACGAGGAGCTTTGCGGAGGTGGCAATCGATTTTTCAGGGCTGCGGGCGTGCGGGGCGGAGCATGCGGGTGAGGTGGGCGCGGGCGAAGGCGCGGATGTCGTCCTCGTCGTCCAGCCTGAGCCCGCCGCCCGGGACGAGCAGCAGCGACAGCGCCACCCGCAGCAGCACCTCGGCGACCGTCTCACAGTCCTCGCCGGAGCCGGGACGGGCCCGGCGCAGCCGGTCGGCCAGGATGTCGCGGGCGGCCAGCAGCACCGCGCCGCCGTTCATGCCGAGCTGGGCGACGAACGCGTCCGGCTCGCTCTGCAGCACCCGGGTGATCAGCGGATGCGTGCGGGCGCCGCGCAGCCCCACCACGAACCCCTCCACCACCGCGTCCTCCGGCGTCGGCAGGCCCTCGGTGGCCTCGGCGATCGCGGTCAGGAAGCGGCGGACCTCGCGCAGGATCACGGCCTGCAGCAACTGCTCCTTGTTGGTGAACCGCCGGTAGATCGTGGTGCGCGCGACCCGGGCTCGCTTGGCGACGTCCTCGACGCTGACGCGGCGCAGCCCGTAGGTCTCGAACTCCGCCAGCGCGGCGTCCAGGATCCGGGCGTCCAGGTCGTCGGTGTCGGGGCCGCCGGTGCGGAGCCTTGTCAGCAGCCCGGCCTGCGCGGACGCATCGGTGGTCATAGCCCGCACCCTACAGTTGAACGACGAAGTTACAATTCACGTTGTTCTGTTCCTCTCCCTCTCCGGCGGTGCGCATGACGGACGACCACGCCCCGGCCGACCCGCCGCTCGGCCCCACCTCGCTCACCTGGCGGTACTTCGCCGACACCCGCATGCTGCTGGTGGGGCCGCGCGCGGCCGTCCTGCAGAACATGCTTCCGGCGCTCGGCCAGGGCGTGCAGGACCACTCGGTGTTCTTCGCCGAGACGTTCGCCCGCCTGCGCCGCTCCGTCGGGCCGATCATGGACACGGTGTACGGCGGCCCGCGCGCCGCCGAGACCGGACGCCGCGTCCGCGACTACCACCGCGACATCAAGGGCACGATGCCGGACGGCTCCCGCTACCACGCGCTGGACCCGGAGACCTACTACTGGGCGCACGCCACGTTCGTCGACCACCTGATGTACGGCATCGACACGTTCGTCCGCCCGCTGACCGACGCCGACCGCCGCCGGATCTACGCCGAGTCCAGGACGTGGTTCCGGATGTACGGGGTGAGCGACCGGGCCATGCCGGAGGACTGGGAGGCGTTCCAGGCGTACTGGAAGCGCATGCTGGACGAGGTGGTCGTCCCGCACCGCACGGCCCGCTACGGCGTCGGGTACGTCACCAAGGGCCTGCCCGCGCCGCGCCGCGTTCCCCGCGCCCTGTGGCGGCGCGTCAGCCCGCCGCTGAACGCCGTCGCCCGCTTCATCACCGTCGGCGGCATGCCGCCCCGCACGCGGGAGCTGCTCGGCCTGCCCTGGAGCGCCGCCGACGAACGCCGCTACCGCCGCTTCGCCGCCGCCGTCCGCCGCCTGGACCCGCTCTGGCCGCTGCTGCCCGATGCCGTCCGCTACTTCCCGCACGCCCGCCGCGCCTTCGCCCGCGACGGCCGCCCGCGAGTGCGCTGACCCCCGGGCGGCCACGGCGGGCCGGTCGACGGCTAGCCGCGGATGCGGGCGTCGTAGGACCGGCGGGCCTCGGGATCGAAGTCCAGGAAGATGCGGTCCAGGCCGTAGCGGCGGGCGACGGCGCGCTTGAGGACGTCCGGGAACAGCGCGCCGAGACGCACCTGCGCGCCCAGCCGGCGCGGGACGACCACCTGCGGGCGCGGGCGGCCGATGAGGTCGACGACGGCGGCGGCCACCTCGTCGGGCTCGCAGTTGCGCTGCCCGTTGGGGCTGCGCGTCCCCGCGACCAGCTCGGTGTTGGTGAAGCTCGGCAGGACCGCGCTGACGTGCACGCCCCGGTCGCGCACCTCCAGCCGGGCCGCCTCGGTGAACGCGACGACGGCCGCCTTGCTGGCGTTGTAGAGGGCGAGGCCGGGGACCGGCATCACGCCCGCCAGGGACGCGATGTTGACGACGTGGCCCCGCCCGCGCGGCAGCATGCGTTCCAGCGCGAGCTTGGTGCCGAGCATGACGCCGTGGACGTTGACGTCCAGGCAGCGGCGGGCGTCGGCGTCGCTCTCGCCGGTGACGGGGCCGATCGGCATGATGCCCGCGTTGTTGACCAGCACGTCCACGGGGCCCGCCGCCGCCTGCGCCGCGTCCAGGAACGCGGTGAACGACTCGCGCGACGTCACGTCGAGGGCCAGCCCGCGCACGCCGAGGCGGTCGGCGGCGTCCTTGGCGGCGGCCTCGTCGATGTCGCCGATGACGACCTCCGCGCCCTTGGCGCGGACGGCCCGCGCGGTGGCCAGGCCGATGCCGCGGGCCCCTCCGGTGATCGCCACGACCTTGCTCATCGGGTTCCCTCCAGCCGGTACAGGTGCACGGGCAGGCCGTCCTTGGGCGACGGCAGTGACGTGGTGTCCAGCGGCCATTCGTACCGGCCCGGCACGCTCCAGCCGTAGCGGCACAGCACCTGGTGCATGATGCTCTTGACCTGCATGCCCGCGAAGTGCAGGCCGATGCACTTGTGGGCGCCGCCGCCGAACGGCGCCCAGGCGAACCGGTGCGCCCTGTCCTCGCGGCGTTCGGGGGCGAACCGCTCGGGGTCGAACCGGTCCGGCTCCGGCCACCACTCGGCCATGTGGTGGTTGGTGAGCAGCGGCACGACGACGACGCTTCCGGCCGGGACGTGGTGACCGAGGATCGAGGTGTCCTTGACCACGCGGCGCGGCAGCGCGGGCACGGGCGCGACGAGCCGCAGCGCCTCCTTCATCACCAGGTCGACCGTCGTCAGCGCGTCCAGGTCGTCGAAGCCCAGCACCGGCTTGCCGAGCGCGAGCGACTCCACGCGCGCCCGGTCCTGCCACTCGGGGTACTTGGCCAGGTAGTACGCCATGGTGGTGAGCGTGATGGTGGTGGTGTCGTGCGCCGCCATCAACGCGAAGATCATGTGGTTGACGACGTCCTCGTCGGTGAAGCGGTGGCCGTCGTCGGTCTCGGCCTGGCACAGCGCGGCGAACAGGTCGTCGCCGCCGTGGCGCCGCTTGGCGGGCAGGTGCCGGTAGAAGAACTCCTCCAGCACCTTGCGGGCGCGCATGCCCTTGTGCCAGCGCAGGCCGGGCACGGAGAAGCGCACGTAGGCGGTGCCCGCGCGGACCGCGTCGATGAACGCGCCGTTGATCCGGTCGGCCTCGGCGCGGTCGAGCTCGACGCCCATGAACACGTCGGTGGCCAGGTCGAGGGTGAGCTGCTTGACGTGGTCGTAGACGGTGAAGCCGCGGCCGGGCTCCCAGGCGTCCAGGCCCTGGGCGATGCTCGGCGCCATGGCGTCCATGTAGGCGCGCAGCCGGTCCCGGGTGAAGGCCTGCTGCATGATGCGCCGGTGGTGCAGGTGCTCGTCGAAGTCGAGCAGCATGATGCCGCGGTAGAAGAACGGCCCGATGAAGTAGCTCCAGGCCGGGCCGTTGGCGAACGCCTTGTCCCGGTTGACCAGGACGGCCTCGGCGGCCTCGGGTCCCTGGACGGTCACCGTTCGCTGGCCGAGCAGCCAGCCCCACGAGACGGGCCCGAACTGCTCGTAGCGCTTGCGGGCCTGCCCGAACGGGTCGCGCATCACCTGCAGGGTGTTGCCGATGTACGGCAGGCCCGGCACGCCGGGCACGGGTTTGAGTCCGCTGCCGGGCGGTGGCGGGGCGAGGATGCTGGTGGCCATGGACCCTCCCAGGCCCCCGAGGGGGGAAGCTACAAAAACGCGATTTATGTAGCTTTGTTGTAACGCACCGGGCGAGCGCGCGTCCAGGGATCTTCGGGAGGGACCGCACAGCGGACCGCCCAGCGGACCCGTCCAGGGCCGCCCGGCGGCCGCTCAGGCGAGCAGACGGTACGTGCCCGCGGAGTCGCGGACGTAGGCCCGCCCGTCGCCCGCGCGCGGCATGCCCTCCGCGCGCAGCGGGGCGGTCCGCAGCCGCCGCCCGCCGGTCACCGGGATCTCGTCGACCACGCGGACGAGCGCCGGCCGCATCTCCGGCGGCACCCGCAGCAGCGCCTCGGCCAGGTCGACCGGCTTGACCTGGGTGTCCGGGTCGCGCAGGCTGATCGCGGCCGCGGCGATCTCGGTGCCGTCCCCGGCCGGGACCCCGTAGACCGCGACCGCGTCCACGTACGGCAGGTCGCCGAGCGCGTCGCGGATCGGGCCGGGGGGGACGATGCCCTCGGCCGTGCGGATCAGCTCGTTCTCCCGCCCCACCAGCCAGTAGTCGCCGTCGACGTCGCGGCGGAACAGGTCGCCGGTGGACAGCCACGCGTCCCCCGGCGCGAACACGCCGCGCAGCGGGCGGCGCGTGGACGCGGCGGCCCCGGGCGTGACCCGCACCAGCAGCACGCCGATCTCGTCCGGCGCGCACTCGACGGCGAACCCGTCGGCGCCCTGCTCCGGCCGCCCGTTCTCCAGGTCGTAGCGGGCCAGGCGCACCCCGGCGCCGCCGGGCAGCGGACGCCCCAGCGAGCCGGGCTTCTTGCCCGTCAGGTTGACCAGGATCGCCTCGGCCTCGGTGCTGGCATAGAACTCCAGGACGCGCGCGGGCGCGAACCGCTCCTCCACCCGCCGCCACAGCCCGCGCGGCATGCCGGATCCGATGAACAGCCGCACGGCGTGGTGCCGCTCGCCCGGGTGCGGCGGCGCGTTCACCAGGTCGCGCAGCAGCGTCCAGGTGTAGGACGCGACCGTCACGCCGTAGCGGCGGGCCTCGTCCCAGAACGTCTCGGGGTCGTAGGCGGTGGCCAGCGCCAGCCGGGACCCGCCCGCCACCGCGCCGCCCAGGCTCATCAGCAGCGCCGACGGGTGCTGCAACGGGGTGATGCTGAACACGGTGTCGGCCGCCGACAGCGACGCCGACGACGCGGTGCCGAACGCCGACAGCGCCCAGCGCCGGTTGGTGATCCGGTTGGCCCGCAGGTGCTCGCCGTCGCCGGTGAAGCACACGAACGCCAGGTCGCTCGCGCGTCCCGGGTTGGGCCGGTACCAGCCGGGCACCGCCACCTGGTCCGGGTCGATGCGCTCCATGTCGGTCAGCGGCAGCCCGCGCGTCCGGTCGCCCCGGACCTGGCCGCCGCCCAGCAGGTACGCCCGGACGCCCGCCAGCGCGGCGGCGCGCGCGGCGTTCTCCGGGTCGGCGATGATCCGGTCGACCTGGCCGAGCGCCGCCTCGCGTTCCAGGTCGCCGTCGGGACGCAGCAGCACGGCCACGGCGCCGAGCCGGTTGAGCGCCGCCACCAGCGCCAGCGCGGTGGGCCGCGTCTCCATGAGCACCCCCACCGGGTCGCCCTGCCGCACCCCGATGTGGATCAGCCCGCGGACCACCGCGTCGATGCGTCCCTTGGCGGCGGCCTGCGTGTACGCGCGTCCCCGGTACAGGAAGAACACGTCGTCGGGGGCGCGGTCGGCCTGCTCGTCCAGCAGCAGCCCCATGGACATGGGCGTGTCGGCCTGGATGCGCTCCAGCCGCGCCAGCCGGGGCAGGTTCTGCCCGGCCTCCCGGGCGATCTGGCGGACCCCGTGGACGGCCCGCGCCGCCGTCACCACGGCCGACCGCGCGGCGTTCGCGCCGACGCCGACCGCCAGCTGCAGCCCGTACGCGGCCACACCGCCCGGCGGGGACGCCGCCGCCTGCTCCTCGCCTTCCATCGGCCGCACGATCTCGGGCAGGTCGCCGTCCCCCTCGCGCCACCGGACCCACTCGGCCACGGCGGGCCAGGTCTGCGCGACGGCCAGGCTCCCCACGACCAGGCCGAAATGCCCGGCCCGCAGGCACGCCTCGTACACCCGCGCGCGGGGCGCGGCACGGCCGATGGCCCGCACCATGGCGGGCGGCGCGATCTCGTCGACCTCGCCGACGAACGCCAGCACCGGGCAGGAGATGTCGGCCAGCGTCACCACCCGGTCGCCGATGACGAACCCGCCGGTCAGCATGCGGTTGTGCGCGATGAACTGGCGGATGAACTCCGCCAGCGCCGGGCCGGGCCACGAGACCCAGCCCTCGCGCTCCAGGAACCGGCGCTGCCGCTCGCGCGGCGCCAGCCGCTCCCGGTCGTGCAGCGCCAGCACGAAGTCGACCCGGCTGCGCACCGACTTGACCGGGCTGAGCAGCTGGAACCCGGTGCGGGTCACCCAGCCGGGCACGGCGAAGCCGCCGATCAGGCCCTCGGGCAGGCGGCCCGCGCCCTCGGCCGCCAGCCACGCGGGAACCCCGAACGGCAGCCCCACGCTGGTGTCGGCCGGGCTGCCGAACGTCACCAGCGACGCGACGCCCTCGCTGCGCCGGTACGCCGCCGCCTGGTAGGCGAACATGCCGCCCTGCGAGTAGCCCGCGACGTGCACGTCCCGCCCGGTGGCCTTCCGGACCCGGTCGACGGCGTCACTGACCGCCAGCACGTGGTCGGTGATGGTGCGCTCCAGCCCGCCCGGCTCCCGCTCGGGCGCGCCGAAGTCGACCACCCACGGGTCCGCGCCCAGCTCCCGCAGCACCCGCACCGCGCTGACCCGCGAGGAGATGTCGTACACCTCCGCCGTGATCATCAACGGCGGCACGAGCAGCACCACGGGCCGGTCGGCGTCGTCGCCGCCGGGGAAGTAGTGCCGCAGCCGGTAGACCCGCTGGGCGCTCACCACCTCGTACGGCGAGGCGTCCTCGTCGGTGTCCAGCCCGCCGAAACGGGCCACCTCCAGCGCGTTCTGCGCGGTGGCCCCGAGTCGGGCTCCGAGGCGAAGCAGGGATGTCGTCACAGCGGGCATTGTCGGCCTTTCACAACGTCATGGACATCGTGTCCGCTACCGACGCCGCCGGTCAACGATCTACGTCGGCGGGACGATCCGCGCCCCGGGCATCTTCCCCGCCTGCAGCAGTTCCCACATGAAGCGGCGGCGCGGCTTGCCGCTGGACGTCCGCTGGATCAGCCCACTGCCCACCACGATCGTCAGCTCGACATCGGCGCCGAGCCGGCGGCGCAGCGTCTCCCGCACGTCCGCGGCCCACGGCGCGTCGTTCGTCTCGGCGAACAGCGCCAGCCCCTTGGTGCCGGCGCCGGGCACGCCGACCACCACGATGCGGCCCTTGCCCAGCCCGGTCAACTCGGCGATCTTGGACTCCAGGTCCTCCACGTACACCGACCGGCCGCGGACCTTGATGCTGTCGCCCATCCGCCCGAGCACGAACAGCTGGCCCTCGTGGAAGAAGCCCGCGTCCCCGGTGTGGACGAGCCCGTTCTCGAACCGCGTCGACTTGCCCTCCGCGCCCGCGTAGTAGCCGGGGCAGGCCGACGCGCCGCCGACGACGATCTCCCCGAGATGCCCCTCGGGCAGCTCCCGCCCGTCGTCGTCCACGATCGTCACCGGCACGTCCGGCTGGGGCGTGCCGCAGCCGACCACCCAGCCCGCCTTGGCGCCCACCGACGCGGGGCCCAGCGTGTGGGAGTCCAGGACGCGCACCTCCCGCCCGAACTCCAGCGACTCGGGGTCGGGCCGCACCGCCAGCGGGTCCCTGCGCCGCTGGTCCGCGGTGACCAGCAGCGTGGTCTCCGCCATCCCGTACGCGGGCATGAACGTGTGCCGCGAGAACCCGAACGGCTCCACCAGCCGCGCGAAGGACTCCAGCGCGTGCGGATCGATCGGCTCCGCCCCGATGATCGCGGTACGCCAGCCGGACAGGTCGACGCCCTCCAGTTGCTCGGGCTTGACGCGCCGCGCGCAGTAGGCGTACGCGAACGGCGGCGCCGCCGTGTGCCGGGCCTCGGCGAAGCACCGCAGCCACCGCGCGGGGTCCCGGATGAAGTGGTCGGGCCGCATCAGCCGCAGCTCGGCCTGCCGGGAGATCGGCGTGATGAAACAGCCGATCAGCCCCATGTCGTGGTACAGCGGCAGCCAGGACGCCACCGCGTCGTCGTCCCCGAACCCGGCCGTCCGCGAGATCAGCTCGACGTTGGCCTCCAGGTTCTCCCAGGTGACCATCACGCCCCGCGGCGCGCCGCTGGACCCGGAGGTGAACTGCAGCAGCGCCAGCTCCCCGGGCTCCCTGACCTCGGCCTCCCGCTCCGCCTGCCGGGGGATCCACGGCTCTCCGGGCAGCCCCGCGTCCGCCATGGCCCGCCCGATCAGCGCAGCCAGCTCCCGCGACGCGATCGTCACCCTGGGCCGCGCCTGCCGCAGGATCGCCGCCACGTGCGCGACGTACTCGTCGCCGTCCTGGAACAGCGGCGGCGTCAGCAGGCACACCGTGGCACCGGCCGCCCACACCGCGAAGTAGGTCTCCACGCAGGTGAAGTCGGTCGGCAGGACGACGCACACCACGTCGCCGGACTCGACGCCCGTCTCCAGGAGCGCCCCGGCCGTCCGCCGCGCCGCCGCCGCCAGCTCCCCGTAGTCGCGGAACTCCCAGCCGCCGTCGTCGGTCGCCAGGTGAACGCCGCGTCCGGCGTTCGGCTTGTCCAGCCAGTCCCGCAGGGCAGATGCCATGACGTCCCTTCCCACCGAGTAAAAACTCGGGGGTAACTTCACCAGCGCCGCGGCATCCCGTCAACCGAAACGATCAGCAACCGGACATTCCACACGCCCGGATCTTCGCCGTCAGACCCGCGCGGGCCGCCGCACCACCCTGACGACGCCCCGCCACCCCAGCAGGACCAACGCGGTGAACAACGTCGCCACCACGATGAACGCGACCGCCGTCCCCTGCCCCGAGACGGCCCGCAGCACCATGCCCACCACCACGGTCGACACCCAGATCCCCGCACCGGCGGGGACGAACGCCTCCGGCCGCCGCCACGCCCGCGTCACCAGCCAGCCCACCGCCAGCCCCACCAGGAACGGCCACGCCGTGCCCGCGAACCCGGCCAGGCTCGCCGCCTCCTCATGCGACGCCCGCCCGATCGCCACGAACACCAGCACACACGCGACATCCAGCGCCGCCGCCCCAAGATTCCGCACGTCCCCCAGCATAAGAAGCCCCCACCGCTCCCCCACACACACCCTCTAGGACGGCACACACGACAAGCCCCGCGTTCCAGCTTGTGATCCGGACCACGGCCGACTTGTCCAGGCCGCAAGAAGGGCCGGACGGGGGTTCCAGGGGTCGCCCTCCTGGGAGAAAGCAAGAGGTCCCGGGTGCAAGCCGAAGACTTACACCCGGGACCTCTACCTGGTAGCGGGGGCAGGATTTGAACCTGCGACCTCTGGGTTATGAGCCCAGCGAGCTACCGAACTGCTCCACCCCGCGGCGACGCCTTAACTCTATGGGTCCCGGGGGTGGCGCGCAAACCAATTCGTCCGTGCCGCGCGGGACGGCGGGTGCGGGGCCCGCCCGGCGGGACGGTCAGGCCCGGAGTTCGGCGGCCCCGAACGACACCTTGAACCGCTTGCACCAGATGCTCACGCTGGTGAGTTCGTCCAGGTCGGCGTCGGCGGGGATGGCGTAATTCTGGTCGCCCTTGTTGCCCTTGAGCTTGCCGAGCTCCACGTACGCGCCGTCGTCGAACACGCCCCACCCGGCGGTGCCCTCCTTGACTGGCTGGTCCGACAGCCACACCCGCAGGTCGGGCCCGTTGGAGGTGTCGAGCCTCTCCAGTCGCAGCACCCGCCTGCCGTCGGGGAGCCGGATCACCTTGGCGGTGCCGGTCGTGTCGTGCTCGTGCGAGATGAACGCCCCCGACGCCAGCACCTGCGGCGCCGCGCCCTCCTGAGCCTGCCGGGACGCGGTCGTGGTGGGCCCAGGAGTGCTCGCCGTGGGCCCGGCCTCGTTGACCTCCTCGTCCACGAACAGCAGCCAGGGCTGGAACAGCGCCAGCCCCACGGCCGCCGCCACCACGAGCACTCCCCCCACGATCCAGACCACCGGCCTGCGCAGCAACGTGACCACCGTGCCTCCCGCAACGAACGAGCCCGTCCTCGATCTCCGTCACGGCCATCCCACCGGAAATCACGCCGCCCAACCCTTACCAATCGATGACGCTTCCCCCCACCGCCCGCCCTACGCGGACACCCCGACACTCCACCCGCGCGGCCCGGCGACCTCCGGTGCTGCGCACCTTCCTGATCACTGAAGCGACCACGACCGGTAACTGCCTCCCCGTTGCCTGCAGTGACGGCGAGCCGCCTCCACACCCCGGGTACATCACCAAAGGACGCTCTCATTGATGACACTTGGACCGCGTGTCCCCGAGCCCCAGGGCCGACCAGTGCGTTACAGCCGCGCCTGAGACGGCCGTTGGCACGCCACGCCTCCTCCAGCGGGCACCAGCGTGACCACTCCGTGTTTTATTTCGAGCTTTCGCGTCTTCTCGCTCTACTTGCCTCCGGCAGCCCCGAAGGAGGCATGGAATGACCGATCTCAACCGCAGGACGATGCTCGGGCTCACCGGCGCGGCCACGATGACGTTCCCGGCCACGACGCTTCTGCCGTCTCGCGCGACACGGCGGATCGCCGACCGTGCCATGGACTGGTTCGACCACGGCTGGCGCACCGGCCAGTGGGAGCCGTTCCTGGCGATGCTGACCCCGCGCTTCTCGTTCTGGTTTCCTGAGGGACAGTGGCGAGGCCGTCATGAGGGCGAGCGCGGCCGTCGCGCCGTGGAGGAATGGACACGGTTCCACGCCTCGAACGGGAACCGGGTCATCGGCGAGCGCCGCTCGACCACCCAGATGGGCGACAGAGTCCTCTACGAGTACGACTCCCGCGGCGGTTCCGCGTCGACGGAGGGCTACCTCAACTGGGAGGTCATCATCGTGCGAGTAAGCGGTGACCGAATCAGCGCCCTCCACGAGTACTGGGGCAACGTCCCCCCAACCACCTAGAACCGCCGCCCCAACACTGCCATTCACTCTGCCGCAAGGGGTACCGCCACCTCGACCACGCTGGTGAGAGACGAGCAGGGCCCGGCACAAAACCGGCCCCTGCGATCAACTCGTCGAATTTTTTGCATGGGCGCCAACGCCACGGGGACTGGTGGTCGTCAGCGACCAGGCGGGGACCTGGCAGGGCCAGAGGTCGCCTGGCGGTCGCCGCCCTGCGGGGAGCCACCGGTGAGAACGCGGACGAGGGACCGCCGCCGCTGACCTGCGTTCTGACTTGATCGCTCTTCGTCCGTCCGGTGGGCGACGGCGTGGGCTCCAGCTTCCGCCGCGTGGAGGGGGCGTGGCGTGCCGACGCCGGCCGAAACGGATCTGGATGACGGTGCCGCGACGCTCAGAGATGTGGCCGGAAGACAACAGGGCGTGGGACGTGAAGCGGCCCGTCCGGGGGGTCGGACGGGCCGCGTTCACATCGGGAGGGTCACAGGAGGTGTCTCATCGCCCGCTTGACGAAGTCGTTGCGGGCCGTGGTGGACAGTCCTTCGAGGCCGAAGCCCAGGTAGACGGTGTCCTTGGTGACGAGCCCGGCGCCTTCCTCGAAGGCGCGCTGGCTGCGCGTCCAGTCGTTGGCGGCCGGGGCCGAGCCCTCGGGCGGGCCGGCGACGGTCCAGCCGCCGAGGTCGGTCTCGAAGGACGTCTCGGCGAGCGTCTCCGAACCAGAAGTGATCTTGGCGTCGTCCAGGAACACGCCCAGGCCCTGGGTGCCCCAGTCGCTGACGTAGGAGATCGACAGCTCGACCTTCTTGCCGGCGTACGCCGCCAGGTCGATCGACCATTCCTGGTAGCCGTTGGACTTGCCGCCGGCCGCGTGCCAGGTGCCGGTGGTGCCCTTGGGCGAGCAGTCCTGGCCCTGGTAGTGGTTCAGCTGCGGGTGGAGCGCCCGCCATCCCGAGGCGCAGCTCTCGCCCGTGGACTGCTGGGTGTGGCCGTTGGCGTCGGGAAGGGTCGTCCAGTCGTCCTGGCCTTCCGTGCGCGCCTCGACGAACAGGAAGTCCCAGTCGGCTTCGGTCTCGTACGAGGTCTGGAAGGTCAGCCTGCCGTCGCTCTTGCCGGTCAGGTCGACCGTGCGGGTGAGCCGCTTGTACGACACGTCGGCCTGGCCGCTGTAGGCGTACCAGCTGCCGGTCCGCGGGTCGTACGGGGCGCCGCCCGGCCGGTCCCACTTGATCGGCGCCTCGGCGGCGAACTGCGGGAACTTGTCCTTCGGCAGGAAGCTGGACGTGCTCAGGAACGAGGCGGTGTGGTCCTGGTTGTTCGCCGAGTCACCGCCGTTCAGCGGGGCCTGGAATCCGTTGAACGAGCCGCCCGCGCCCTTGACCGGGTACGGCTTGCCGTCCTGGCCGGTGCCGCCGTCGCTCACGTAGCTGTAGGCGCCCAGGTAGTACTGCAGGAAGTCGTTGAACAGCGGCAGGCACGGCGGGTCGGAGGGCTGGGCGCACTCCGGCTGCCCCGGGGCGTCCGGCTCGTAGTAGTACGAGCCGTCGGCGCCCTGGGCGAACCCGGCGTACTTGCCGGTGAGCAGAAGCTTGCCGCCCTCGTTGAGGTAGTCGCGGACGCTCAGCTCCAGGTCGAAGGCGAGCTTGGCCGCCGTACCGGCCGGCTGGCCGGACGCGCGCGGGATGACGTCGTCGCCGGTCTCCCAGACGACGGCCTTGTAGTGGCTCAGCACGCCGAGGTGGTGCGGTGCCTTACGGCCGTTCTTGTCCACGTCGTACACGTCGGGCCTGTGGCCGGCGGCCTTCAGGGCGTTGGTGTACGCGGCGGCGTACTTGGCCTCCGTGGCGCCCTGGGCGGGGCTGGCGCCGGTGACGTCCTCGGCGGCGAGCACCAGGACGTCGCCGCCGATGTCCTTGGCGACCGTGTAGGTGAACTTCTGGCTGGAGACCTTCGTGCGCTGCTTGCGGGCCTCGAACCAGACCTCGACCTTGTCTCCGGGCTTGGTGCCGCGGACCGTGCCGCGGTACTCGCCGTAGTAGAGCCGTCCCTCGCCGCCGTACCGCTCGCCGCCCTTCCACTCGCGGACGGAGCCGGACTGGGTGCGGCCGCCGTTGACGCGGTAGCGCAGCGCGAGGCCCTTCAGCGAGCGGCGGGCGGTGACCGCCACCGGCTGGGTCCTGCCGTGCGACACCTCGAAGGCGTCGGCGACCAGGTCCGGGGTGGTGACGCCGGTCACGGAGACGGGCCGGTCAGGGGTGTGCGCCGACCTGGCCGTGGCGAGCGCCAGCGGGAGGTTCTTGGTGAACTCCTGCTGGATCAGCTTCTCGTCGTCCGGGAAGTGGAAGACGCTGGCGCAGTCCTCCGGCTTCCACTGGTCGTCGGGGTCGGCGGCGCTGGCGGTCTGGCAGGTGGCCATCTCCGGTGTGAAGGTCAGCGTCCCGTGCCGCTCGGTCATGTGGCCGTCGGTGTCGCCGTTGGTGATGTATAGCTCGGCGGCCAGGTCCGGGTCGTAGCCGGGCACGGCGGGCTTGTCGTCGTCGCCGAGCAGCGCCCGGAAGATGTGGTCGTCCGGGCTGGGCGTCTGCTGCTGCCAGCCGACGCCGTACAGCAGCAGTTCCGCCGCCGAGTGGTAGTTGATCAGGTACTTGGGGCGGAGCCGCTTGACGAAGGCGTCCTGCACCTTGGTCTCCGGCTCCGACCCCGGCGCGGCGCCGCGGTAGGTCTGGCTGTCGGGTGACGGCGAGGACCCCTCGTTGTCGTAGCCCCACTTGTGCGGGAAGTTGCGGTTGATGTCGACGCCGTCCGCCGTGGTGAGCTTGCCGTCCCCGTCGTTGTCGCGCGCGTTCTTGCGCCACATCCGGTTGTCGGGGTCGAACGTGAGGTCGTAGCCGTCGACGTTGACGACCGGGATGAACCACAGGTCCGTGGTGTCGACGAGCTTGGTGATCTCCGCGTTCTTCCCGTAGTTGTCCAGGAAGTAGTGGAGCTGGCGGCGCACGGTCTCGGCGGTGATCCACTCCCGGGCGTGCTGGGTCGCCTGGTAGACCACGGCCGGACGCGGGCCGCGCGTGGGGTACGTGCGGGCGCCCTTCGTCACCCGGACGGCGGTGATCGGCTTGCCCTTCAGCGACGTGCCGATGTCGACGGCCTTGGCGATGCCGGGGTGGGCGGCGGCTGCCTTGACGATCTCCTCGCGGAGGTTGCCGGCCCCGGAGTAGGGCCGGTACACCTTGCCCTCCGCGGCGAGCGTCCGGGCCCGCTGGCTCGCGGTCTGGCCCTTGACCGTCTTGACCCGGAGGGGGACGCCCTTCGCCCGCAGCGCCTCGCCCTGCGCCCGGCTCATGCTGACCTCGATCGGGATCTTGCCGCCCGACGGCCTGCCGTGCGCGATGTCCTCGTGGTCGAGCCCGAGGGCCTTCAGCTGCTTGAGCTGACCCGCGGTGAGCTCGCCGGCGAAGACCTCGATCTTGTCCTGGTCGCGCGTCCGGCCCGGTGCGGCGGCCGCCGGTGTGGCGACCAGCAGTCCCGCTCCAAGGGCCAGCGCGGCTACCGCAGAGATGGTTCTGCGCCTCACTGCGCCTCCAGAAAGGTGGGGGTTCTCGAGGAGCCCCCGCTCGGGCGGGACGCGCGCGGCTCTCCCCGAGCAGCGAGGCGATCGTCATATGAGGCTTATGAGGAGGTCAATGCGGATCTTGAGCTTTGTTTACATCTGCCAGATAAGGCCGAAGAGATCCATGCAGCCACATCTGGCCAACCCCTGGAGATCCCCCCACCCATCACCTCCCACCGCCCCAGGCACCCTCCAGAGGCCACCGCCCAGCGAAAGCGAGCAAGCGGGAGACTTAAAGCCAAACGCAAAGCGAGCGGAGGCCCCGCGCCACACAAACCGGGGAACAAGATCCCGAGCCACGAGCGAAGCGGGCAGGCCACAACCGCACGCGAAAGCAAGCGCAAAGCCCCGAGCCGAAGGCGAACCTGCGAACCGAATGCGGAGCGGGCAGAACGCTAGGAGCCGTGAGCGAAGCGGGTGGCGGGGGTTCCAGGGCGGTCGTCCTCTGTGAGAAAGCAAAGAGGCCCTGGGAAGCGAACCGAAGGTTCGTCTCCCAGGGCCTCTGCCTGGTAGCGGGGGCAGGATTTGAACCTGCGACCTCTGGGTTATGAGCCCAGCGAGCTACCGAACTGCTCCACCCCGCGGCGACGTGTTAACTCTAGGGCATCCAGGAAGATCGGCCAAATCGGCCGACGCGAGTCGCGGCGCGGCGTCATGCGGACGGCGCGAGATGCCCGTCGTGCCGCCTGCCGCGACCTGCGCGCCGTCCTGCGCGTCGACGTCCGCCTCGACGGACCCCATGGACGCGGGTGATCAAGGCTCCGGGGTGGGGCGAGCCGGGTGTACGTGGGTCAGGGCTGGGCGTTGGCGGTGACCGTGGGGAGGCGGTCGGGGTCGGCCAGCACGTCGATGGCGACGATGCGGTCGCCGGAGACGGTGAAGGCCATCACCGATATCGGCCGGTCGTCCGGCTGGACGACGACGCCCGGCAGGCCGTTGACCAGCACCGGGCGGACGTGGGGCGCCAGGGAGCCGAACGTGACCGCCTGCGACGCGACGGTGTGCGCGCCCTGGAGCAGCTGGGTGAGGCCGGGGCGGGCCGTGCCGCCGTCGGAGCGCAGCACCACGTCCGGGTCGAGCAGGGTGAGCAACGCCTCGAAGTCGCCCTCGCGGGTGGCGGTGAAGAACGCGTCGACCGCCTTGCGCTGGACGGCCGGATCGGGGTCGGGGACGGGGGCGTGCCCCTGCACACGGCGGCGGGCCCGGCTGGCGAGCTGACGCGTCGCCGCGGGGCTCTTGTCGATCACCGGGGCGATCTCGTCGAACGGGACGGCGAACATGTCGTGCAGCACGAACGCCAGCCGCTCGGCCGGAGCCAGCGTGTCGAGCACCACCAGCAGCGCGAGCCCGACCGAGTCGACCAGCTCCGCCTCGTCCTCGGGGGTGGTCGTGACGATCGGGTCGGGGATGTGGATCTCCGGCGTCTCCCTGCGGTCGCGCAGCATGTTCAGGCACACCCGGCCGATCACCGTGGTGAGCCACGCGCCGAGGTTCTCCACGTCGCGGGTGTCGGTGCGGTCGAAGCGCAGCCAGGTCTCCTGGACCGCGTCGTCGGCCTCGGCCAGCGACCCGAGCATCCTGTAGGCGACCGCCCGCAGCCTGGGCCGATGCTCGTCGAAGTCCACGCTGTCACATTCCTTCCGCCTGCCGGGTCGTCCAGGTGAAACAACCTATCCGGCAGGGAGAAGAGACCATGATTCTGGTGACCGGTGGCACGGGCAGGCTCGGGCGGATCGTCGTTCCCCTCCTACGTGAGCACGGCGAGGTGCGCACCCTCGGACGCGGCAGCGGCGACATCCGGTGCGACCTGACCAAGGAGGAACCCGCGCTGGACGGCGTCGAGGTCGTCGTGCACCTGGCCGGTGGCGGCAAGGGCGACGACGTGGCGGCCCGGAACCTGGCGCGGGCAGCCGGGAAGGCGAACGTCCGTCACCTGGTGCACATCTCCGTCATCGGGGCCGACCGGGTGCCGCTCGCGTGGATGCGCGCACAGGCCGCCGCCGAGCAGGCGATCATCGACTCCGGCGTGCCGTACACGATCCTGCGCGCCGCCCAGTTCCACTACCTCGCCTGGGATCTGGCGCGCACCCTGGCCAAGTCGCCCGTCGTCCCGGTCCCCGGCATGCGCTGGCAGCCCGTGGACGCCCAGGATGTCGCCGAACGCCTGGTGGAGCTGACCCTCGGCGCACCCGCGGGCCGCGTGCCCGACCTCGCGGGGCCCAAGGTGTACGGGATCGCCGACCTCGTCCGCGACTACCTGCGCGCCACGGGGAAGCACCGTCTGCTGCTGCCCGTCCCGCTTCCGGGCAAGGCCGGTCGCGCCTACCGCGACGGCGACAACCTGTCACTGGACGCCGACACCGGCAAGCGCACCTGGGAGGAGTTCGTGGCGGACCAGCGTTGACGAACCGGGCGGCGGGTCCCCGCCGCCGCTCACCAACATGGACGGCGATCCGGCCCTGGCTCACGGTCCCCGACCCCGACGTGCCGTAGCGCGTACGGGGCGGGGGCCTGGGCGGGTCAGCCGCAGGTGGGGACCTGCCCCTTGCCGGTGTTGATGGCGTTGAGGGCCTGGATGGCGCCGTTCAGCGTGTCGGCGCGGACGAGGCGCAGGCCGTCGGGACGGGCCTTGGCGGCGTCGGGGCAGTTGTCGGCGGGGGTGAGGAAGACGGTGGCGCCGGCGCGGCGGGCGGCGATCATCTTCTGCTGGATGCCGCCGATGGGGCCGACCTGCCCCTCCGCGGTGATGGTGCCGGTGCCCGCGATGAACTTGCCGCCGGTGAGCGAGCCCGGGGTGAGCTTGTCCACGATGGCGAGGGAGAACATCAGGCCCGCGCTGGGCCCGCCGACGTCGCCGACGCTGATGTCGACCTTGAACGGGAACTTGTACTGGTCGGACAGCACGATGCCGACCACGGGACGGCCGTCGTCGCTGGCGGCGGTCGTCAGCGTGACCCGCTGCTCGGCGCCCGAGCGGCGGACCGTCACGGTGACCTGGTCGCCGACCTTCCGCTTGCCCATCAGCTCGGTGGCGGCGCCGACGCGCTCGACCCGGGTGCCGTCGACGGCGACCAGCTCGTCGCCGGGGCGCAGCCGGCCGTCGGCGGGACGGCCCTTCTGCACCGCGTCGACGACGACGCGGGTGGAGATCGGGATCTTCAGCTCGCGCAGCGCGGCGGCCTGGGCGGTCTCCTGCGAGTCGCGCATCTGCCGGGTGTTCTCCTCGTCCACCTGCTTCTGCGACTCCTTCCGCGGGAAGATCGTCTCCTCGGGGACGATCGCCACGTCGCCGTCCAGCCAGCCGCGCAGGGCGGTGAACAGGTCGAGACGGGAGCCGGGGCCGCCGCGGTAGGTGACGGTGGTGAAGTTCAGGTGCCCGGCGTCGGGATACACCTGACGGCCCTCGATCTTGATCAGCTCCTCGCCCTTGTCGTTCTCGCCGAGGGTGTTGCTGGTGGGGCCGGGCATCAGCGCGACGTACGGCACCGGCATCAGCGAGCCGACCAGCGCCAGCACCAGGACCAGCACGCTGGCGACGGCGAGGGTGACCGCGCGGCGAGACGACATGTGCGGCTCCTAGGCTCCTAGGTCAAGCGGCCGCCGGAGGGGCGGTCAGGTGGTCGGTGGGGCGTGGTCCGGGAGACGGCGCCGGGGCCGCGGGCACCGGCGCGGGGCTCCGCCGCCCTGTCAGCAGGCCCCGACCCATTCGTCGCCGCCGTCGGCGAACGTCTGGTGCTTCCAGATCGGCACCTGGGCCTTGAGGTCGTCGATGAGCCTGCGGCAGGCGTCGAACGCCTCGCCGCGGTGCGCACAGGACGCGGCCACCACCACGGCCAGGTCGCCGATCTCCAGGTCGCCGACCCGGTGCACGGCGGCCAGCGCCTTCACCGGGAAGTCGGCGGCGACCTTCTCCATCACGGCGCGCAGTTCGCGTTCCACGGTGGGGTGGGCGCTGTACGACAGGCGGCTGACCGCGCGGGCGTGATCGTGGTCGCGGACGGTGCCGACGAACACGGCCGTCCCGCCCGCCGCCGGGTCGCCGACGGCGTCGAACACCTCGTCGACCGACAGGGGGGCGTCGCGGACCGCGACCAGCCTGATGACGTCGCTCACGCTCCGCAGGTTACCGTCCGCGGGACACGCCCGGTTCGCCTGGAGTGCACGCCCCGCCCCCGCGCGGGGCGCTCGCCGCGGCTCAGGCCGAGCCGGGCTCGTCGGGTTCGAACGTGGCGGCCAGGGCGTCGGCGAGGCCGGGGACCAGGTCGGGGCCGACCAGGACCTCGTCGTCGGTGTCGTGGCGGCGCAGCCGCAGCGCCGAGTGGCGGGTGCCGTCGCGCAGGACGCCGACCACCATGCGCACGTCCTCGCGGCCGGGGTGCTCGGCGGCCCAGGCGGCGGCCTCGGTCTCGTCCTCGGGGATGTCCTGCTCGGCCTCGGGCGGCAGCACCATCCGTTCGATCACCAGGGCGCAGCCCTCGACCGCGTCCGGCCAGGCGATGGCGGCCAGCGACTCCTCGACCGTGTCGCGGTCGGGCAGCCGGTCCTGTTCCAGGGCGGCCAGGGTCTCCACGTCGGGCGCCAGGCCGAGCTGGTCGGCCAGGTCGGGCTCGGCGCGGCGCAGCTCGGAGCTGCGCACCAGCGCGTACAGCTTCGGCGGGGCGTCCCATCCCTCCTGCGCCGAGTGACGTTCCAGGTCCAGGACGACTTCTTCGAGAAGACTGCTCACGGGTCCATCTTCGCGCGAGCGCGGGGTGCTCGCGTCCACGACGAACACCGCTCACGCCCCGCGACCACGCGGGCACGAGACGCGTTTTCCCGGACGTACCTCGCGTACACGTGCGGGAACCCGCGGCCGACTCGATAAGTTGCATAGACAGCACCGGCAGGCCGCCGGTGGGGACGACACCTTGAACGGAGGGGCCGCCCTTGACGTTCCGGACACCCGGGTTCGGGCGACGGCTCGGCACGGGCCGGACCCGGCTGGTGCTGCCGGTCCTGGTGACGCTGGCCGTGCTGCTGGTCGCGTACCTGATCTTCACGTCGGTCTACACCGACCTGCTGTGGTACCGCTCGATCCACTTCTCGAAGGTCTACACCACCCAGCTGTGGGCCAGGGTCCTGCTGTTCGTGGGCTCGGGCCTGCTGGTGGCGCTGGTGGTGGGCGCCAACATGGTGATCGCCTACCGGCTGCGCCCGCCGTACCGGCCGCTGTCGGTGGAGCAGCAGGGCCTGGAGCGCTACCGCACGGTGGTGGACCCGCGGCGGCGGCTGATCACCGGTGGGCTGCTGGGGCTGCTGGGTCTGCTGGCGGGGTCGTCGGTGGCCGGGCAGTGGCCGGTGGTGCTGGCGTTCCTCAACCGCACGCCGTTCGGCGTGGAGGACCCCCAGTTCCACCGCGACGTGTCGTTCTACGTCTTCACCTATCCGTTCGTGCGGCTGGTGCTGGGCGTGGTGTTCGCCACCGTGATCCTGTCGTTCCTGGCGGCGGTGGCCGTCCACTACCTGTACGGGGGGCTGCGGCTGCAGGGGCCGGGCGACAAGGCCAGCCCGCCCGCGCGCGCCCACCTGTCGGTGCTGGTCGGCCTGTTCGTCCTGCTGAAGGCGGTGGCGTACTGGTTCGACCGGTACGGCCTGGTGCACTCCGAGCGGGGGGTGACGACCGGCGCGTCGTACACCGACGTCAACGCGCTGCTGCCGGCCAAGACGATCCTGGCGGTGATCGCGCTGATCTGCGCGGCGATGTTCGTGGGGAACATCGTGCGGCGCGGGATGATGCTGCCGGGCGTGGGCTTCACGCTGCTGGTGCTGTCGGCGATCCTGGTCGGCGGGGTGTACCCGCTGCTGATCCAGCAGTTCCAGGTGCGGCCGGACGAGCTGGCCAAGGAGCGCCAGTACATCCAGCGCAACATCGAGTTCACGCGCAAGGCGTACGGCGTCGACACGGCGCAGGTCGTGCCGTACGGCGGGCAGCCCGAGAGCGACGCGGGCAAGCTGCGCCAGGCAAAGGACGATCTGCAGGGCGTGCGACTGCTCGACCCTGCTGTGGTCGGCCCGACGTTCCAGCAGTTGCAGCGGGTCCGGCCGTTCTACCGGTTCCCCGACACGCTTGACGTCGACCGCTACAAGATCGGTGACCGGACGGTGGCGGCGGTGGTGGCGCTGCGCGAGCTGTCCAGCGCACCGGCGGGCCAGCGCAGCTGGGTGAACGACCGGATGGTCTACACCCACGGCTACGGGTTCGTGTCGGCCTACGGCGACCGGTTCGCGCAGGGCGGTGCGCCGGACTTCGTCACCACGGACATGCCGGTCAACCCCAACTCGCAGATCAAGGTGAACCGGCCGGAGATCTACTTCGGCGAGTACTCGCCCCTGTACTCGGTGGTGGGCGGCCGCGGCCAGCAGGAGCTGAACTACCCCGACAACAGCCAGGACGGGCAGGCCAGCACCACCTACGCGGGCCGCGGCGGGGTGCCGATCGACTCGTTCTTCCACAAGCTGCTGTACGCGACCAAGTTCCAGGAGAAGAACCTGCTGCTGTCCGGGGGGATCAAGGACAACGCCAAGATCCTCTACAACCGGACCCCGCGGGAGATGGTGCAGCGCGCCGCGCCGTGGCTGACGCTGGACGGCGACCCGTACCCGGCGGTGGTGAACGGCCGCATCACCTGGATCCTGGACGGCTACACCACGTCCAACAACTACCCGTACTCCGAGCGCATGAGCCTGGGCGACGCCACCCGCGACACCATCACCGACACCCGGTCGGCGGTGGCGCGGCAGGCCAACGACCGGGTCAACTACATGCGCAACTCCATCAAGGCGACGGTGGACGCCTACGACGGCTCGGTGACCCTGTACCAGTGGGACACCAATGACCCGGTCGCCAAGACCTGGATGAAGGTCTTCAAGGGGACGGTGAAGCCGCGCAGCAGCATCCCGGCGGAGCTGGAGAGCCATTTCCGCTACCCGCAGGACCTGTTCAAGGTGCAGCGGCAGGTGCTGGCCAAGTACCACGTCAACGACCCGGCGGCGTTCTACAACGCCGAGGGCTTCTGGGAGGTGCCGGAGGACCCGTCCGCCAAGGGACGCCGCCAGCCGCCGTACTACCAGAGCCTGCGGATGCCGGGCGGCACCACCGAGGAGTTCGCGCTGACGACGGTGTTCAACCCGCGCCGCAACCCGAACCTGGCGGCGTTCATGTCGGTGAACTCCGAGCCCGGCCCCAACTACGGCAAGATCACAATCCTGCAGACGCCGCGCACGCCGCCGACGCAGGGCCCCGGTCAGGTGCAGAACTCGTTCGAGACCGACCAGTCGGTCAAGGAGACGCTGAACCGGCTGCGGCTGGGCAACACCCGCACCGTCGCGGGCAACCTGCTGACGATTCCGTTCGCGGGTGGCCTGCTGTACGTCGAGCCGATGTACGCCATGGCCGCGGGTGGCGAGGAACAGCAGCCGTATCCGCTGCTCGGACAGGTGCTGGTGCGCTTCGGCGACCGGATCGCCTCGGCCAACACGCTGCCGGAGGCGCTGGACAAGCTGTTCGGCGACAGCACCGCCCCCGCCTCGCCGCCGTCCGGCCAGGGCGGCGACGACAAGCAGCAGGGCAACGTGCAGCTCAGCGCCGAGGCCCAGCGGGCCATCAGCGAGCTGCAGGACGCCGTCGCCGACTTCGACAAGGCGCAGCGCGCCGGCGACTTCGCCGGGATGGGCGAGGCCTACAAGCGGATCCAGGCCGCGCAGCGGACGCTGTCGGAGCAGTCCTCCGCCGGTGCCCGCCCGTCGGCGTCGCCGTCGCCGTCCGGGAGCCCGTCCCCGTCGGCCTCTCCGTCGGCCGGAGGCTGATCCGCGCCGGTCCACGCGAGCAAGGGCCCGGGTGCCCGCCCCTGGGGGCGGCCCCGGGCCTCGTGTTTCACAGGGGCGCTCAGCGGCGGCGGCGCCGGGCGCGGCGGATGGCGGCCGCGGCGCCGATCGCGGCGACGGTGGCGCCCGCAGCGGTGGCCATGGTGGCCTCCCGGCCGCCCACACGGCGGCCGACGACGGCGTGCCGTCCGGCGGTCTCGTCCAGCAGGACGCGCAGCGCCGTGGCGTTGTCGTAGACGGGTTTCCAGCCCGCGGCCCGCAGCCGGGCGCAGTCGACGACCCAGGGGTAGGCGACGTAGTGCAGGTCGGTGGCGGGCGCCGGGGTCATGCCGAGGCGGTGCAGCCGCTGCGCCATGCCGAAGGTGACGGCGGCGGGCAGCTCGAAGCGCCGCTTGCCGGTGATCTCCTGGACCTCCTCGGGGCCCAGCCAGCCGTCGCAGCCGACCGCCAGCGGCCCGTCCAGGTCCTCGACGACGACCAGCTCCAGCGCGGCGGCCAGGTCCTCGATGTGGCAGAACTGCCAGCCGGGCGCGCAGCCCTTGACCGACAGCAGCCGGGGCGCCTCGAAGTGCCGGGTGATGACGGTGTCGACGCCCGGGCCGACCAGGGCGGCGGGCCGCACCACCGTGACGCGCAGCCCGGGGTGGCTGACGGCGGCGGTCCCGGCCAGCTCCTCCATCTCCAGGTAGTCGCCGGCGACGCTGGTGTTGGCCTCGGCGGTCAGCGGGGCGTCCTCGGGCAGCGGCACCGGGTTGTCGGGCGACGCCCCGTACACCATGGCGCTGGTGACCAGGACCACGCGGCGCACGCGGGCGGCCGCGGCGGCGGTCACCACGGTCTGCGCGCCTCGGACGTTGTGGGTGCGGCGCTCTCGCGGGTCCATGTCGGGGGACGCCTCGACGTCCAGGTGGACGAGCACGTCCACGTCCGACAGCCGGTGCGACAGCAGCGGGTCGCGGACGTCCACGACGCGCCAGGTGGCGCCCTGGACGTCGCCGCGGTGCCCGTCCACCGCCACCACCTTGCGGACCTCGGCGCGCTCGACCAGGCGGGCGGCCAGCAGCCGCCCCGTCCCGGCGGCCGCCCCCGTCACGGCGACGACCGGGCCCGTGCTACGCCGAGGGCGAACCTTGCCCGTTGCCACGGAGCTGCCCCCTTCCCTGTGTACGCGAGTTCGCCGGGACCGGCTAACGTTGCGGATATGAGCCCATCATGCATCCCAGGGGCGAACCGATGAGCAACACTCCCTTCGGCTTCAACCGTCCCGACGACGGTGACGACGACAGAGGCGACAAGGACAAGCCCCAGGATCCGTTCCAGGCCATGGGCGACATGCGGCAGTTCGCCGACATGCTGCACCGCTTCGCCGACATGATCGGCAGCGCCCAGGCGGGGGCCGGGGCCGGCGGCCCGCTGAACTGGGATCTGGCCAAGAACATAGCCCGGCACACCGTGGTGGAGCAGGGCGACCCCTCGGTTGTGGACGCCGAGCGCCGCCAGGTCGAGGAGGCGCTGCGGCTGGCCGACCTGTGGCTGGACGAGGGCACCACGCTGCCCGCGGGCGTGCAGAAGCCGCAGGCGTGGAGCCGGTCGGAGTGGATCGAGCAGACCCTGCCGGTGTGGGCGAAGGTGTGCGACCCGATCGCCGAGCGGATGGTCGACTCGATGGGCGGCGCGCTGGGCTCGGGCGGCATCCCCGCCGACGTGCAGGCGATGGCGGGCCCGCTGATCGGCATGGTCAAGCAGATGGCCGGGGCCATGGTGGGCGGCCAGGCCGGGCAGGCGCTCGGGGGGCTGGCCCGCGAGGTGGTCGGCTCGTCCGACGTGGGGCTGCCGCTGGCACCGGACGGCGTGGGCGCGCTGCTGCCGGCCGGGGTGGCCGCGTTCGGCGAGGGCCTGGAGCTGTCGGACGACGAGGTGCGGCTGTACCTGGCGCTGCGCGAGGCCGCGCACCAGCGGCTGTTCGTGCACGTCCCGTGGCTGCGGTCGCACCTGCTGGGCGCGGTCGAGGAGTACGCGCGGGGCATCACCGTCGACCTGTCGGGCATCGAGCAGGCCGTGCAGGGCCTCGACCTGAGCGATCCGGAGGCGATCCAGCGGGCGCTGGGCGGCGAGCTCCAGCTGCAGCCGGAGGAGACGCCGCGGCAGAAGGCGGCGCTGGCCCGGCTGGAGACCACGCTGGCGCTGGTCGAGGGCTGGGTCGACACGGTGGTCAACGAGGTGGCCGGGGGACGGCTGCCGAACGCGGTCAAGCTGGCCGAGGCGGTGCGGCGGCGCCGCGCCACCGGCGGCCCGGCCGAGCGGACGTTCGCCACGCTGGTCGGTCTGGAGCTGCGGCCGCGGCGGCTGCGCGAGGCGGGGGCGCTGTGGCGGACGCTCACCGAGGTGCGCGGGGTGCAGGGCCGCGACGCGGTGTGGGAGCACCCCGACCTGCTGCCGACCGCCGACGACCTGGACGACCCCCAGGGCTACGTGCACGGCCGTCCGGAGGTGGAGGGCCTGTCCGACCTGGACATCTCGGCCTTCACCAAGCACCTGCCGAAGGACGCGCCCGAGGGGCCGGAGGGCCGGGCCGACGCCGAGAAGGCCGACGAGAAGGACGAGGACAAGGACGACGGAGGCCCCGGCGGCACGGGCTCCGGCGACGACGGCTCCGGGTCCGGCTCGTGAGGTTCGGGTTCGGCCACGGCTTCGGCGGCGGTCAGCGGGTCAACGGATGCGTGTACGCGCCGGGATCGTCCACGGCCATGATCAGGCGCCGGGCGGCGCGGGCCGCCGGGCTGTGCTGGCAGCGGCCGCTCGACCAGGAGCGACGGCGGCGGCACCCGGCCAACTCCCGGTACCCGCGCGTGGGCAGGACGTGACCGGCGCCCCATGACCTCCGTCTCCCCGGGCACCGCGTTGCGCGCCGACGCGATGCGGATGCTGGACGCCTGGCGGGCGCCCGACCCCCAGCAGGACCGGTTGCGGCGCGAGTTCCTGCGGCACCTGGAGAGCCACCCCGACGGCATGTGGCGTGAGTGCGCGGCCGGTCACCTCACCGCCAGCACGATCGTGCTGGACGCCACGGCCACGCGCGTGCTGCTGACCCTGCACCGCAAGATCGGCGGGTGGCTGCAGCTCGGCGGGCACTGCGAGCCGGGGGACGCGACGGTGGCGGACGCGGCGCTGCGCGAGGCGACGGAGGAGTCGGGCATCGCCGGGCTGCGGCTGTCGCGGCCCTGGCCCGTCCAGCTCGACCGGCACGCGGTGCGCTGCCATCGGCAGGGTTCGTGGCATCTGGACGTGCAGTACGCGGCGGTCGCCCCGCCGGGCGCGCGGCACAGGATCAGCGAGGAGTCGGCGGATCTGCGGTGGTTCCCGCCGGACGCGCTGCCCGAGTCGGCCGACGACGTCGTCCGCCGTCTGGTCGCCAAAGCTCTCAGGTTCTGAGGGGGCGGCCTTCGAGCAGGGCGCGGGTGTTCTCCCAGCCTTCCAGGCCGGGGTCGAGGAAACCCAGGTCGTCGAGGGTGCGCAGGCGGTGCCAGGCGGGCCCCTGCGGGACCAGGCCGGGACGCGGCGCGGCGGCGCGCAGCCGGGCCAGCGCGTCGGGGGTGTCGAGGCCGACCTCGCGCAGGGCGCCGTCCAGCCAGTCCGGCAGCGGCAGCCGGGCGGCCAGCGCGACGAGCCCGCCGCCGTCGGCCTGGCAGGCGGAGGCCGGGGCGTGCCCGAGGGCGCGGAACAGCTTGCCGATGTGCAGCCCGGGAAGGTCGGGGGCGTCGGCGGCCAGCAGCACCGCCTCGGTGGCGCCGAGCGCGTGCAGCGCCGCGAACGCGCCGGTCAGGGTGGTCTCGCGGACGACCGGCGTGCCGGGCCAGGTGATCGCCTCGGCGTCGGGCTGGTCGGGCGGATCGAGGACCAGCGCGGGGGTGACCAGGTCGAGCCCGGCCGCGATCTCGTAGGTGTCCTCCAGCAGCGCCAGCCGGAACTCGTCGGGGTCAACGCCCGGCGGGACCGCGGCGGCGTCGTCTCCGTCGTCGTCCTTCCGCGCGGCCAGCACCGCCACGTACAGGCTGCGCCGCGTCACGGTCGCCTCGCTCACCCGGCGACCTCGCGAAGCTCCTCGTCCTCGGCCTCCAGCGGCAGGTGGGCGGCCGCCGCGACGCCCTCCAGGTAGCCGCGTGCCCGTTCCGCCTTGGGGTAGTTGGCCACCAGCTCCCAGAAGCCGGGGCCGTGCCCGGGGACGATCAGATGGGCCAGCTCGTGCACCAGGACGTAGTCGACGACCCAGCCGGGCATGCCGCGCAGCCGCGTGGACAGGCGGATGGTGCCGTCGTCCGGCGTGCAGGAGCCCCAGCGGGTGCGCTGGTTGCCGACCCACCGCACGCTGACGGGCTCGACGCGTCCGCCGAGGTAGCGGCGGGACAGTTCACGGGCGCGCGTCTGGAGGTCGGCGTCGGTGGGACGGCGGCGGCGTTCCTTCTCCGCCAGCCGTTCCAGAATCGTGGCGATCCACTGTTCCTCCTCCGCCTTGGAGAGCCGCGAGGGGAGCATCACCACGACCTTGTCCCCGTCACGGTAGGCGGACACCGTCCGCCGGCGTCGGCTGCTGCGGCGGACCTCAACATTTGGCGGCACGCCAGAACGGTACCTAAGTTTTTGCGTCCTCCACAGGGGGTGTTTGACAACGCCGCAGGTCAGAGCCCTTGTTTTTAACAAACCACGCCGTGTATCCACAGCGGAAGACGATCTTGTCCACAGGGCCGCGCCGCATGGTCCCCACGAGGTTCCACAGCCTTCCCCCAGGGTCGCGCGGGCGGTGTTGACCGTGACGAACCTCACTCCTACCGTCGGAGATCAGGACGCCCCGAGCCGCCGCGGGCCGCTCGACGGGGAAGGCGAGCCGTCCGCCGCGGCCGGGGCATTCCGCCGTGATCGACTGGGTACGTAACGGAACGGTCGCAGACGGTAGGGGTCCCGGTCGTGCGGATCCTTCCACCGGACCGGACTTCGGGGGGCACAGTGATCAGGTACAGGCGAAGAAAACGGACGGCCGCCGGGCGCGACGTGCCCGGGACGGCGAGAATGCCGCGGCACGGGGCCAACGGTTCGCACGCGTCCGCCCGTAAGGGCGCGCGGCACACGGACGCCCGGCCGACGAGCGCGCGGCGCACGGACACGCGGGCGACGGACACGCGGACTACGGGCGCGCGGGGGACGGTGGCGCGGATCGGGGGCGGCGTCGCCGGGGCGGCGCTGGGCAAGGTGGCGGGCCGGATGCTCGCTCCGCTGTCGCGCAGGACGGCCCGGCGCCTGGGGCTGCCGCCCGAGGCCGTCACGTGGCTGATGCAGACGGCGGCGCCGGTGGTGGCGTCCCTGGCGGCCGAGCGCATGGCCGTCCGCAGGAGCCTCCGCGGCCGCGACGCGGGCCGTTCCCCCGGTGGACGCGCGGCGCCACGGCACGGGACGGGCCATCGTCACCACAGGTCCCGCGCCGGGGCGGGGCACGGGCCGCGGCGCGGTGGCGAGCCGCCCGGCCCCGTCCGTCTCAGCGGTCACGGTGACCCGTCCCGGGGCGGTCGCCACCGCACCTGGGCCGCCAAGGTGAGAAAGCGCACACTTACTTCATCGGCGCAGCTCGCGCGGGGGTGAGTGGTTCCGGTGGGCGTTCGGCCCGCCAATCGTTGTGGCGCGAACGACCGCCATCCCTGACAATGGTCACCGTGAGCGATCTCCCCCGCCGCGCGGTGACGCGGTCCGCAAAACTCGCGACCCTGCCCCTCGGCTTCGCGGGACGCACCGCGCTCGGGGTGGGCAAGCGCACCTTCGGCAAGCCCGCCGAGGCGGTGGCCGTCGAGATCCAGCAGCGCACCGCCGAGCAGCTGTTCAAGGTGCTCGGGGAGCTCAAGGGCGGGGCGATGAAGCTCGGCCAGATGCTGTCGATCTTCGAGGCGGCGCTGCCGCCGGAGATCGCCGGTCCCTACCGGGCCACGCTGACCCGGCTGCAGGAGGCCGCGCCGCCGCTGCCCGCCGCCACCGTCCACCAGGTGCTGGCGAACGCCCTCGGCGAGGACTGGCGCGACCGCTTCCAGGAGTTCGACGACACCCCCGCGGCCGCCGCGTCCATCGGGCAGGTGCACCGCGGCGTGTGGGAGGACGGCCGCGCGGTCGCCGTCAAGGTGCAGTATCCGGGGGCGGGCAAGGCGCTGCTCAGCGACTTCAACCAGCTGTCGCGGCTGGCCAAGCTGTTCGCCGTGCTGATGCCGGGCCTGGACGTCAAGTCGATGCTGGCCGAGCTGCGCGAACGCGTCGCCGAGGAGCTCGACTACACCGTCGAGGCCGAGTCGCAGCGCATCGTGCACGAGGCGTACGCCGGCGACCCCGACTTCTATATACCCGCCGTGGTCGCGCAGGCCGGTGACGTGCTGGTGACCGAGTGGATGGACGGCGTCCCCCTCTCGAAGATCATCACGGACGGCGACCAGGAGGAACGCGACCACGCGGCCCTGCTGTACTGCCGTTTCCTGCTGTCGGGCCCGCGCCGCTGCGGCCTGCTGCACGGCGACCCGCACCCGGGCAACTTCCGCGTCCTGGACGACGGCCGGCTCGGCGTGATGGACTTCGGCGCCGTCGACCGCATCGCGCCGGAGTTCCAGTACCGGATGGGGCGGCTGCTGCGCATCGGCACCATGGCCGAGATCGACGAGATCGAGGACGCGCTGCGCCGGGAGGACTTCATCCGCGAGGGCGTCACCATCGACGCCGAGGCGCTGCACGCGTTCCTGGCCCCGATCACCGAGCCGTTCGTCACCGACACCTTCAAGTTCACCCGCGAGTGGCTGCGCGACATGGCCGCCCGCGTCACCGACCTGCGGCCGACCAACGTGGTGCGCCAGCTGAACCTGCCGCCCGAGTACGTGATCGTGCACCGCGTCCTGTCGGCGGGCACCGGCGTGCTGTGCCAGCTGGAATGCGAGATCCCCGCCCGCGCCGAGTCCCTGCGCTGGATCTCCGGCTTCGCCGACGACCCCGACACGCCGGACGCCCCCGACGCGGCGGACGAAGACCGGCTGGACGACGACGAACTCGCCGGCTGACCGCCCCCTGCCCTCCGAACACCGAGACTCTGCGAACGCGCGAGCGGCTCGCGAGGATTCTTCGACGGGAGCCGCTCTCCCCGCAGACGCAGAAGCGGGGCCCCGCGCACTGATGAGATGCGCGGGGCCCCGCTTCGCGGAACGCCCGGCGGAGGCGTAGGGCCGCCGGACGCTCCCTCACCCGCCGGGAGGCGCGCCGCCCGTCAAACCATCCAAGAAGAACGGGCGGTCGAGCGCCTGCCACCGGCGGGCTCCCGAAACGCATTGTGCTGTCATCGTCGCCCAGGTCGTGGACCGGTACGCCGAGCCGGTCCACGCCGAGGCCGTCACCGGCGCGTATCGCGCCGGATGAGCCGGGTCGCGCCGCGCGCACACGGGCGGCCGGAGCCAGGGGCCGGCCGGAGCCGCGGGCATCGGCTGACGCGGTCAGCCGAGCAGGGCTCGGCGGACGCGGGCCGCCCGGACGCGGGCGTCGCGGCGGGCGCGGCGCATGGCCCGCACGCGGGCGGCGGTCTGGCGGCGGGCCGCCTCGTCGAGGGCGAGGGTCCGGTCCCGCAGCGCGGGAGCGGGGGTCCGCTCCCGGCCGTCCATGGTCATGATGTTCTCCCTGACGGCCGGGGGTGCGGCCCCCGGGCGGGAGCCGCACTCCCCCGGTCCGCGCGGCTGAGTGTCGGCATTGCGATCTTCGTTGGCCCGATGCGTGACGCCTCAGGCGTCACACCCCGGCGCCGTCCGGCAGCGGGTTCTTGCGCGGACGTCCCCGCGGCCGCTTGCGCGGCACGACGACACCGCGGACGAACAGCTCGCCGCCCCACACGCCCCAGGGCTCCTTACGCTCCAGGGCTCCGGCCAGGCACGCCTTGCGGAGCGGGCACTCCAGGCAGAGCGACTTGGCCAGTTCGACGTCGGCGGGGTCCTCGGCGAAGAACAGCTCCGGGTCGGTCCGGCACGGAAGCGTGAGGTCCTCCTCGCTCATCGCGAGCGCCCCCTGCATCACGGTCACCCTTGCTTCCTCTCGTTGGATCTCAACGGTCGTGTCGGTGGGTTGTCTGGGCAAAAGAGAAGGGCCGCGGATCCGGTGTGTGGATCCGCGGCCCTGGGGGCTTGCCGGTGCTTCTAGACCGGTCGCCTCCAGGGGTACGGACCCGACACGCCACCCTTCATCTCGATGAGGGAGGCGCCCACGTGGGCCGTGGCCGGAGCCATGAGGTCGTTGCCTTCGAAGAGCCGTCCGAAGACACTCCGCCCCTGCTCGTTCTGGACACGCTGCGCGCGGCACAGATCACGCGGATCGGCGAACGCACGCAGTCGCAGGGACCACGTGCCACCGTTGATCAGAGCCGCTTTGCCGCCGAGGACGGACCCCGAGGCGGCGCCGGCGAACACGCCGGAATACGCCGGCACGGCGCCAGGACGCAGCGTGGCCCGGGTGTTCGGCTTCGCGATGCGGGAAGTCGTCGAGATCACCGGACTGCACACCACCTCTCTGGCTCCTCGGGGCCCCGACCCGGAACACGATCCGGTCGGCAGGGCCGTCTGAATGCTCGCGTTCGAGCGTACGGGTACTCGCTCGAACCAATCAAGGTATTTTTGACCTGCGGTTTTGTGGGTGAATTCACCCGATCCGGACAGAACCAGCGCGGGACGGCGGTCGTCTAAGGGAAGCCGAAGGCACCGCACGGGCGGGGCGTGGTCCCTGCCCCGTCCCCAGTCTCCGCCACTGGCGCGATCATTGTTCCCCCTGGCCGGGGACCTCATGCGCCGGCATCCCCGCCCCAGCGACCCGGCCGCGATACTCGGCCCTGACCTGGTCGTTCCGTCGTGGAACCGGCACACGGGCGCCGTTCGTCTGAAGATCGCCCAATCCCCGCACGACTCGGAGCTTCGGTGTACTACAAGGACGACGGCTCGATCGACTACAAGGACCTGGCGAACGAACTGGCCAACATGCTCCACGGCTACCCGTACGGCGAGCCGCCGGAGACGCTGGGGATGATCGCCGACGAGCTGAGGACCGACCCCGGCGGCCGGCACGGGCACGCCATGCTGGTCGCGGCGTACGCCAGCCGCTGGTACGCCAAGTGGCAGATCACCGACGTCTCCGTCTTCGACGACCTGATCGAGGCCGCGACCCGGGCCGGGGAGTTCTACGGGACGGCGGTCTGCCCGGCTCCCGGCGAGCACGAGCACCCCAAGATCGACGCGGCCGACCCCGAGGGCGCGGCCGAGATCATGGTGTTGATCGGCGACCCGGAGGGGTCGGCCGCCGACTCGTTCCGCGACGCGGAGCACCTGGACCTCGACGCCATGAACTGCCCCGGCTACCTGCGGGAACTGGCCGCCGAGACGGTGCGGGACCTCACCCAGGCCCGGCGGGAACGGTTCGAGGTCCCGCCCGCCGATGCCGAGCTGGACGAGCGCTACCTGACCGAGGACGGCCGGACCGACCTCGACGCGCTGCTCTCCGACATCGAACGGCAGAAATACAGCAGCATCGATCCCGCCGCCGAGAAGGCCGCCGTCTGGGCGTCCCGCAGGTTGCTGGGGGACGCGCGTCCCGAGGAACGCGCGCCACTGGCCCTGGCCGTGGCCCACCTGGCCCAGCACTGCTACTGGGGGTCTGCCGCGCCGTCCGTGGCCGCCCTCTACAACGAGGCCCTCAGGACGTTCGACCTCGCCGCCCTCGACCGGCCGTGCCCGCATACCGATGGCCATTCCGTCCAGATCCGGGACACCCCGCGCCATGCGCGCGCCCTGGCCTTCCCGCCGGAGGATGCCGACGACAACGGCGAACGATGCCCGCGCCGCGTAGCCGCGTACGTCCAGGAAATGATCGACTACACGGCGCAGTACATGTCCCGCAGCTGAGGGCGATGACAGGACGACAGGGGGCGGTCCTGGTCAGAAGTCGCTGACCCGGACCAGCCCCTCCTGCATCACCGACACGACCAGTTCCCCGGAGCGGGTGAAGACCTGCCCGCGGGCCAGGCCGCGCGCGCCGCCGGCGAACGGGGTGTCCTGGTAGTACAGCAGCCAGTCGTCGGCCCGGAACGGGCGGTGGAACCACATGGCGTGGTCCAGGCTGGCGCCCATGGTGCGCTTGTCGCCCCAGGCCAGGCCGTGGTTGAGCAGGACGGTGTCCAGCAGCGTCATGTCCGAGGCGTAGGTCATCAGGCACACGTGCAGCATCGGGTCGTCGGGCAGCTCGCCGTCGACGCGCAGCCAGACCTTGGACTCGGGGGTGGCCAGCGCCGGGTCCTTGGCCGCCTCCCAGGTGAGCGGCGTGGCGTGCCGGACGTCGAACGGGCGCCGGCCGACGAACTCGGCGGCGGCCCGCTCACCGAAGATCGGGGTGAGCCGGTCCAGCGCGTGCGGCAGCGTCTCCGGGTCGGGCGCCTCGGGCATGGCCGCCTGGTGGGCCGGGCCGTCCTCGACGATCTGGAACGACGCCGACAGGCTGAAGATCGCCTTGCCGTGCTGGATGGCCAGCACCCTGCGGGTGGTGAAGGACCGTCCGTCCCGGACCCGGTCCACGGTGTAGACGATGGGCACCAGCGGGTCGCCGGGCCGGATGAAGTAGGCGTGCAGCGAGTGCACCGGCCGGTTGACCGGGACGGTCCGTCCCGCCGCGACCAGCGCCTGGCCCGCGACCTGCCCGCCGAACACCCGCTGCTGGCGCTCCTCGGGACTGCGGCCGCGGAAGATGTCGTTCTCGATCTGCTCGAGATCCAGCAGGTCGAGCAGCTCCTTCAGGGACTCCTTCACGGCGGATAGTCTCCCAAACCACCCGGTGTGGCAGGGATCTCACCCCGTACCGGCCGG
Source organism: Actinomadura miaoliensis (assembly GCF_039536785.1). Taxonomy (NCBI): domain Bacteria; kingdom Bacillati; phylum Actinomycetota; class Actinomycetes; order Streptosporangiales; family Thermomonosporaceae; genus Actinomadura; species Actinomadura miaoliensis. The sequence continues at coordinate 77,295 of NZ_BAAAZG010000045.1, read as the reverse complement.
ATCACCCCCGGACGGCGGGGCGCCCTGGCAGAGGGCCAGGACGTCGGAGCCGTAGCGCTGGAGCTTCACCCGGCCGACGCCGGGGATGCGGGCGAGGTCCTCCAGGGACTCGGGGTCGTGTTCGGCGATGGCCTGCAGGGTGGCGTCGGTGAACACCACGTACGGCGGGACGCGCTGCTCGCCGGCGGTGCGGGCGCGCCAGTCGCGCAGGGCGAGCAGGAGTTCCTCGTTGATCTCTACGGGGCAGTCCTCGCAGCGGCCGAGCTTGCGTTCGATCGCGGCGGTCAGCGGACGGCCGCACACCCGGCACGGTTGCGGGCCCCGGCCGCCGCGCCGTTTGGAGCGGTCGGCGCGCGCCGGGGTCGGCGTCTGGGTGCTGGGCGTCAGGCCGTCCAGGAAGCGGGACACCCGGCGGCGTCGCGCGCCGCCGGGGGAACGCGCCAGCGCCCAGGACAGGGTGAGGTGCTCGCGGGCGCGGGTCACCCCCACGTACAGCAGGCGGCGCTCCTCCTCGATCTGCTCGGGGGTCTCGGCGTAGACGATCGGCAGCGTGCCCTCGACCAGGCCCACCAGGAACACCGCGTCCCACTCCAGGCCCTTGGCGGCGTGCAGGGAGGCCAGCGTGACGCCCTCCAGCGCCGGGGCGTGCTGGGCCGCGGCGCGTTCCTCCAGCTCGGCCACGAACTGGGGCAGCCCGGCGGACGGATCGGCGGCCGCCATGTCCTCGGCGAGCTGGGCGAGCGCGGCCAGCGACTCCCAGCGCTCGCGGGCCGCGCCGGTGCCCTCGGGCGGCCGTTCGCTGAAGCCCGCGCCGGTCAGCACGTGCCGCACGGTCGCGACCAGGCCCATGCCGTCGGTCTCGGCGTCGGCCCCGGCCCGGGCCGCGCCGCGCAGCCGGATCACCGCCTCGCGGACCACGGGCCGTTCGAAGAACCGCTCGGCGCCGCGCAGCACGTACGGCACGCCCGCCGCGGCGAACGCCGCCTCGTAGGTCTCCGACTGGGCGTTCACCCGGTACAGGACGGCGATCTCGCGGGCGGGCACGCCCTCGTCGATGAGCTTGCGGGCGCGGCGGGCCACGTCGTCGGCCTCGGCGACCTCGTCGTCGTAGGACACGAAGACCGGGTCGGGCCCGTCGGGACGCTGCGCGACCAGCTCCAGCCGGTACCGCTTGGCCGCCTCGCCCGACGCCCGCCCGATGACGCCGTTGGCCAGCCGCACCACCTGGGGCGTGGACCGGTAGTCGCGCACCAGCTTGACCACCTTGGCGCCCGGGAAGCGCCTGGTGAAGTCGAGCAGGTAGGAGGGGGTGGCGCCGGTGAACGAGTAGATCGTCTGGTTGGGGTCGCCGACCACGCACAGGTCGTCGCGCTCGCCCAGCCACGCCTCCAGCAGCAGCATCTGCAGCGGGTTGACGTCCTGGAACTCGTCGACCACGAAGTACCGGTACTGGTCGCGGACCTGCCGGGCCACCTCGGGATGCTCGGTGAGCACCGCGGCGGTCAGCTCCAGCATGCCCTCGAAGTCCAGGAGGTTGCGTTCGCGGCGCAGCGTCTCGTACATGTCGTAGACGCCGGCGATGTCGGCCACGTCGGCGGGGGGACGGCGCGACGCGGCGGCCACCGCGGCGGCGTAGTCCTCGGGACGGGTCTGGGTCACCTTGGCCCACTCGATCTCGCCGGCCACGTCGCGCAGCTCGGTGCGGCCGTAGGACAGCCGCAGGGCCCGCGCCGCGTCCGCCACCAGCGCGATCTTCGACTCGATGATCTTGGGTGGTTCGCCGCCGACCACCCGCGGCCAGAAGTACGACAGCTGGCGCAGCGCCGCGGCGTGGAAGGTGCGGGCCTGCACGCCCGGCGCGCCGAGCCGCCGCAGCCGCGAGCGCAGCTCGCCGGCGGCGCGGGTGGTGAACGTCACCGCCAGCACCCGCTGCGGCGTCACCACGCCGGTGAGCGTGGCGTAGGCGATCCGATGGGTGATCGCCCTGGTCTTGCCGGTGCCCGCGCCCGCCAGCACGCACACCGGGCCGCGCACCGCCTCGGCCACGGCGCGCTGCTCCGGATCGAGCCCTTCCAGAACCCCGTCTGCCAACATGCCTTCCATCGTGACAGCCGCGGGGGACCGGATGGCCCTTCCGCGCGGCCTGTGGATAACCTCCGGAATGCGGCGCCGGAGCGCGGTGTTCGCAGTAAGGGCGTCCGGCGCGGGCACCGCGTCCGGACGAGCCCGGACAAGCCGACCGAAGGAGACGGAAGCACCGATGGCCACCCCGACCGCCGACCAGGCCCCCCGGTCCACCGGGCAGCTGACCATGTACACCACGTCGTGGTGCGGCTTCTGCCGGCGGCTGAAGAGCCAGCTCGCCCGGGACGGCATCGAAATGGTCGAGATCGACATCGAGCGCGACCCGGCGGCCGCCGAGTTCGTGATGAGCGTCAACGGCGGCAACCAGACCGTCCCGACCGTGACCATCGGCGACAGCGTCGTGCTGACCAACCCCAGCGCCAAGGAGGTCAAGCGCCACCTGGCCGAGCTCAACGGCCAGTGAGCGCCCGCCCCTGACCGGGCGCCGGGCCCCTGAGGCGTGCTGCGCCCCGGGGCGTCAGAACTCCGGCGTCCTGGGCAGCGGCCCGCCGTACCAGCGCATGATGAGCTGCGCGGCGATGGACAGCGGGCCGGGCGGCACCACCTCGCCCGCCTCTATCGCCGTCCGCAGCTCGTCGCGCGTGTACCAGGCGGCGTCCAGGATCTCCTCCGGGTCGGGGCGCAGCGGACGGTCGCCGTCCGTGCGCGCGAAGAACCCGACCATGAGGCTGCGCGGCAGCGGCCACGGCTGGCTGCCCAGGTAGCGCACGTCCCAGACGGGCAGGCCGACCTCCTCGCGCACCTCGCGGGCCACGGCCTGCTCCAGGGACTCCCCGGGTTCGACGAATCCGGCGAGGATCGAGCGCCGGTCCTGCGGCCATGCGGGGGCGCGGGCCAGCAGCACGCGGTCCCGTTCGTCCCGCAGCAGCATGATGACGGCGGGGTCGACCCGGGGGAAGTGCTCGCTGCCGTCGGCGGGGCACACGCGGACGTGACCGGCGGCGGCCAGTTCGGTGGGGCCGCCGCAGCCGGGGCAGTACCGGTGCGTGGCATGCCAGTGCTCCAACGCGACGGCGTGGGTGAGCAGCCCGGAGTCGCGGTCTTCGAGCACGGCCCCCACGTGCCGCAGCCCCGCCGGCCGGGCGCCTTCCACGACGGGCAGGGGTGCGGCCACGGCGAAGTAGGCGACGCCGTCGTCATCGACCCCCAGCAGGTAGCGGTCCCCCTCGGGCGCCGCCTCCGGGGTGAGCAGCAGCAGCCGCGGTTCCCCGTCGTCCCGTACGAGCGTCTTGCCACGTTCCACGACGAGCACGCGCGTCCCCGGGTCGGCCCACACCTCCCGCAACCAGGCATCGTCGCGGCGCCGTTCGGCCACGCGGTCGACGTCACCGCGCGCCAGCGCCAGCCACTCCAGGGTTTCGTACGGCTCCGGCAACGAGTGCGTCCTTCCAGCAGACAGGTCGGCCGGGGCCAGGGGCCCCGATGGCAGCGCTAACGCAGGGCGGTGGCCAGCTCTTCCCACAGGTAGGCGGACGCCTCCGCCCCCTTGAGCAACAGCGGCATCTCCACCTTCTCATTGGGGGCGTGGATGCGGTCCTCATCCAGGCCGACCGCCAGGAAAATCAGCGGCGCCCCCAGGATGTCGGCCAGGTCCGCCTCAGGGCCGCTGCCGCCCTCCCGGGTGAACAGGATCGGCTTCCCGAAGGCCCGTTCCATGGCGCGCCGCGCCGCCCGCACTCCGGCGGAGTCGATCGGGGAGAAGCAGGGCCGCACTCCGCCGCCGGGGATCGTCACCTCGGCCTTGATGCCGGGCGGGGTGCGCTCGGCGACCCACGCGCGGAACGCCTCCTGCACCTTGCGCGGCTCCTGGTGCGCCACCAGGCGGAACGAGATCTTGGCGTGCGCCTCGCGCGGCACGATGGTCTTGCCGCCGTGACCGGTGTGCCCGCCCCACATGCCGTTGACCTCGGCCGTCGGACGCGCCCACACGCGCTCCAGGGTGGTGTAGCCCTTCTCCCCGTGGGCGGCGCGGCTGCTTCCGGCGGTGCGCAGCCAGGCGGCCTCGTCGAACGGGAGCTGGGCGAACAGCTCCCGTTCCTCGTCGGTGACGGGGACGACGTCGTCGTAGAACCCGGGCAGGGTGACGCGCCCGTCCTCGTCGTGCAGGGCCGCCAGAAGGTCCGCCAGCGCGTGCAGGGGGTTGGGCACGGCGCCGCCGAACGACCCGGAGTGCAGGTCGGTGTCCGGCCCGTACAGCGACAGCTCCGCCTCGGTGAGCCCCCGCATGCCCGTGCAGATGGACGGCACGTCGGCCGACCACATGGTGGTGTCGCTGATGACGATGGCGTCGCAGGCGAGCCGGTCGCGGTGCTCGCGCAGCAGCTCGGCGAAGTGCACCGAGCCCGACTCCTCCTCCCCCTCCACCAGAAGCTTGATCGTCACGGGCGGGGCCGTGGCGTCCCCGGCGGCCATCAGCGCGCGCAGGCCCAGGGTGTGGAAGAACACCTGCCCCTTGTCGTCGGAGGCCCCTCGCGCGATGAGCTGGTCGCCCTTCTCCACAGGGGTGAACGGGTCGGTCTCCCACTCGTCCAGGGGCTCGACCGGCTGGACGTCGTGGTGCCCGTAGACGACGACGGCGGGAGCGTCCGGATCGGCCGCCGGCCACTCCGCGAACACCGCGGGAAGGCCCTTGGTCTCCCACACCTCCACGGTGGGGAACCCCATGGTGCGCAGATACGTGGCGAACCAGTGCGCCGAGCGCCGCACGTCCCCCGTGTGGCCCGGGTGCCCCGAGATGGAGGGGATCGCCAGCCACTCCTTGAGGTCGGCGAAGAATTCGGCCTTGTTGGCCTGGATGTACGCGGCTACGTCCATGGGCCATGCTCCCTTGCAGGTTGTTCCGTCTGGCACTGTAGGGGATCCGCCCGCCGGCACACCGTGGAGGTGTTTTGATCCTCATCGACCCGCCGTTGTGGCCCGCCCGGGGCCGGGTGTGGTCCCACATGGTCAGCGACGTGTCCTTCGAGGAACTGCACACGTTCGCCGCGGACCTGGGCCTCCCGCCCAGGGCGTTCGAACGCGACCACTATGACGTCCCGTCCGAACTCTACGAGGCCGCGGTCGCCATGGGAGCCAGCCCCGTGGGCTGCCAGGAACTCCTGCTGCGCCTCACCCGCGCGGGCCTGCGCCGCCGCAAGACCGCCCGCACCTGAGAACCCCCTCACCCGTTCAGCAGCATCAGTTCCGTCCTGATGTTCTGCCGGGCACGGTCCTCGAACCGTCCGCGCGCCTCCGGGGTGTGGAACAGCGCGGGCAGGTCGAGCAGGCTCCGTAGCACCTCGGCGCGGCCCGCCTTGAACAGCTCCTCCGGGACGAAGGCGTACTCCTCGCGTACGGCGGCGGCGTAGGCGGCGTAGCGCTCGGGATCCGACCCCAGCACGGCCAGGTCCGCGTCGCACAGGACCTGGCCGTTGCGGTCGTCCTCATCGGGGGCGTGCGACTCGGTCAGCTCCACGAGACGGGCCACCTCGGCGACGGCGTCCGGCGCGAGGTCGGTGTCGGCGAGCATGCGACGGGCCAGACGCGCGCTGCGCTTCTCGTTGTCGGCGCGGGCGGGGTCGTAGACGGCGTCGTGGAACCACGCCGCGAGCCGTACCAGGTCGGGGTCGGCCGCGTAGGGCGCCAGCTCGTCGACCAGGTCGAGGACGGCGGTGAGGTGGTCGCGGGTGTGGTAGCGGCGGTGCTCCTCCGCGTAGCGGGCGGCCAGCCGTTCCCCGATCGTGCGGGTCTGCGGCCCGGCCAGCGCGGTCCACCGGTCCAGGAGTTCCATGCGCCCATCTTGGGGCCGTGACGGCGTTTCTCGCACGCGGGGTACGGCCCCGCCGCTATGGTGATCAACGAGTTAGGCAAGGCTTACCTCACCTGGAAGGGGCGCCGTGGCCGCCTCGCTCTACCTCGTCGCCGGCAAGACGACCGACTCGGTCACCCACGGGTTCCTGCCCGCGGCCGTACACCTGGCGAACGCGTACGACCTGGACGTCGTGCTGCTCACCGACCGTCCCGCCGAGCACGCCGGCGTCCACCCGGGCCGGATCGTGGAGTGCGACGTCACCGACTACCGGGACATCGTCGCCCGCATGGCCGCCCTGGACGGCACACCTCGCGCGGTCTTCTCCAACAGCGACTTCCTGCAGGCCCCCACCGCCTTGGCCGCGGCCTACTTCGGACTCCCCGGCAAGGACTGGCGCGCCGCGACCCGCGCCAAGAACAAGGCGCTCATGCGCCACCACCTGGCCGGGGTGGACCCGGTGTTCTCCGCCGACGCCGACCACGTCCCCCCGGACGCCCCCTACCCGCTCGTCCTCAAGCCGCGCGAAGGCGTGGCCAGCGAGGACGTCTACCTCGTGGACGGCCCCGAGGAACTGGCGGCACGCCGTGCACAGATACGGGCACGCCGTTCCGGCCCCCTGGTGGCCGAGGAGTACCTGCCGGGACGGCTGCACACCCTGGAAACCCTCGGCGACGGCCGCGAAATCCGAGTGCTGGGGTCGTTCCGCACACGGCTCTCCCCGCCCCCGCACTTCATCGAGGAACGCCTGGAATGGGCCCCGCCGCCCCCTGAGACCGACCAGGTTCTCGCGCAACTGGACGCCCTGGGCATCGGCTTCGGGGCCTGCCACACCGAGTTCGTCGTGCACAAGGGCCGAGCCCGCCTGATCGAGGTGAACTACCGGCTCATCGGCGACCACTGCGACTTCCTGCTGGCGGACCTGCTGGGCGTCCCCCTGCACGAACTGATCCTCCGGGTGCACCTGGGCGAATCCCTGCCCGCCACCCCGGCGACCACGGGCGGCCACGCCGTGGCGGACGTCGTCATCGCCGAACGCGCCGGCACGCTCACGGCCGCCCCCAGCGCCGTCGAACTGACCGACGGCGCGGTACGCCTGTCCTACCTGCCTCAGCGCGCCGTGGGCGAGACGTTCGAGCTGACCCGCACCAACCGCGACTACCTGGGCACCATCCGGGCCATCGGACCCGCCCAGGACGACGTCGAAGCCGCCATAGCCCGTTTCCGCGCCGCCCACACGTGGACGATCACGTGACCGAACAGGCACTCGCCACACGCGTCCTGGACACCCTGCTGCGCGAGGACTACGGCAACCTGCGCCGCTTCATAGACACCGGACAACGGACCCTGGCGCTGCCAGGCGCACCGGTCATAAGACTGCGCCGCGACCGCTTCCTCCACGACCTGGCCGTGGAACCAGGCCAGCCCCTGAAGCTCGACGACGTCCTGCGCATAGCTCGCCACGTGGCGGACCCACGCGACGACATCTCCGCCTTCGAGCGCGAGTGCCGCGAGGCACTCGCCACCCTGCGCCTGCACAAGCGCGCACGCCCCGAAGTCATGGCCCGGCTGTCCCGTGTGCCCGACGAGCAACGCCGGGGCCCCGGCACGTATTACGACACGCTGGCCGCCTACAACGACCACCCCGTCTACCCCACGGGTCTGGCCCGGACGGGCCTGACCGAAGAGCAGCAACGCCGGTACGCCCCCGAATTCGCCCCGTCCTTCCCCCTGCGTTGGGCCGCGATCCCCCACGAACTCACCACAACCACGGGACCGCACCCCCCATGGTGGCCGACCCCGGAGGAAGTGGGCCTCAACGCGGACACTGCCCTCTTCCCCGTACACCCCCTCTCGGTAGGCCACCTCTCCGACCACAAGGACGTGACCATCGCCCCCCACCCCCGGATAGAGGCCGCCCCCACCCTCTCGATGCGCACGGTCGCCGTCGGCCCGCTCACCCACGTGAAGATGCCGCTGCCGACCAGCACGCTGGGCCTGCGCAACCGGCGCACCATCGTCCCCCGAACGTTGCCGGACGGGGCACTGGCCGAACGCCTGCTGCGCCGAGTGCTCGACCACGAACCCGACCTACCGGTGCTGCTGGCCGACGAGCAGACGTTCGGTCACGCCGGCTCCCCCATGCTCGGCTACCTGGTCCGCCGCTTCCCCGAAGCCACAGCGAGCGCACACGTGGTGCCCGTGGCGGCCCTGCTGGCCAGGACACCCAACGGCGAAAACGTCATCGAACGCTGGGACGTCGCAACGCTGTTCGGCGCCTACCTGGACGTGCTCCTGCGCTGGAACGTCACCCTCTTCCGCTACGGCATCGCCCTTGAGGCGCACCAACAGAACGTGTCCTTGGTCATCACCGGGGACGACCAACCGTCCCTGCTGCTCAAGGACAACGACGGGGCTCTCTTCGACCCCGACCGGCTGGCGGGCACCCTCGGCCCCGCCGCTGCCGACGCGGCTTCCGGTTTCGCCGACCCGCGCATGACCACGCGCGACCCCGAGGCCCTCGCCCGCGTCTTCGTCACGATCACCCTGCACCTGTGCGCCGCCGCCCCCGCCTTCGGGCTGGCCGAACGGGGGCTGCTGCCGCTGCGGACCGGCCTGGCCATGATCCGGGACCGGCTGGACGCCGCTCTGGGCCCGGACGACGCGTTCCTGCGCTCCCGCACGCTCGACGCCGACCGGCTGCCCACCAAGGCGATGGTCACCGCAGGGACGCTCGTGGACAAGGCCCGTACGGGGGCCGCCGACATCAACAAGCACTACGGCCCGCCCGGGCCCAACTACCTCCGGGACAACGAACCGTGCTCCTGACACGAACGACGACGTTCACCGCCGACGACGCCACGGCGACCGCACTGCTCAACTGCCTGGTGCGGGAGGTCTGCGCGCCCGAGCAACAGATATGGCCGGACGGCGCGCACCTGATCGTCCGCCTCCCCCGGGTCGGGGTCGTCCTGCGCGCACGCCTGGCACGTCCCCCGGCCGGACCCACATACCGGCTCCTCCCCCCGTACGAGGAACGACGCGACGACGACTGGATCGCGGCACCCTGGGACCGGCTCAGCAACCTCGTCGCTGGAGAACTGGAACTCGCCACCGGCCAGGCCAACCCCGAATTCACCGCCCAGGTCGCCAACAGTCACACCGCCCTGACCGCCATCCTCAAGACCCGAGGCGACTCCTCCCCCGGCGAACTGCCATCCGAGGCCGTCCGCCGCTATGTGGAGTCGGAGCAATCCCTTGTCGCCGGACACCGCTTCCACCCCTCCCCCAAGGCACGCCAGGGCGCCCCGGAGCAGTGGCTGCCCTACACCCCCGAAACCCGCGCCCGCTTCCAACCCCACTGGCTGGCGGTCCGAGAGGAACTCCTCGCAGAAGAAGGAGAACCGAACGCCTTCGACCCTCTGGAGGCCCTAGGCCCCGCCGCTCCCCCCGGCTACCGGGCACTCCCCGCCCACCCCTGGCAACTGTCCCTGCTCGGCGACCACCCCGCACTCCAGCGGGCCCTGCGCAAGGGCCTCGTCCGTGACCTGGGCCTCTGCGGCCCGGAGGCCATACCGACCTCCTCCGTCCGCACCGTGTACGTCCCGGCCGCCGACCTGTTCTGCAAATTCAGCCTGGACGTGCGCATCACCAACTGCGTCCGCAAGAACGCCTGGTACGAACTGACCGGCGCCACCGTCCTCAACCGCCTGCTGCGCCCCGTCTTCGCCACCCTCAGCGCCCGCTTCGACGCCTGCGTCCTGCTCGCCGAACCCGCCTACCGCACCGTGGCACTCGCCGACCGCCACCTCTACGAGGGCCTGGGCGTCATCCTCCGGCAGGGCGTAGGCGACCTGCCCGGCACCCCGCTCCTCGCAGGCGCCCTGGCGGACCCCTACGGAACGCTTCTGGCCCAACTCCCCGCGATGGCCTCCCCAGACAGCGCCCTCACCTGGTGGCAGCAGTACGTGAAACGGGTCGCACTCCCCGTCCTACACGCCTACCTGGACCACGGCGTTGTCCTGGAGCCGCACCTACAGAACGTCCTCATCACCGTGAACGACGAAGGCATGCCCGTCCGCGCGGTCTTCCGCGACCTGGAGGGCACCAAGCTCGTCCCCCGCCACGGCCTCCTCGACGAACTGGCGGACCTGCCTCCACGCATCCGCCAATCCCTCACCTACGACCCCGAACGCGGCTGGAACCGCGTCGTCTACTGCCTGCTCGTCAACCACCTGGCGGAGATCGCCGCAGCCGTCGCCGACCTGCATCCCGAACTCGACCCCGAACTGTGGACGACCGCCCGCAGCCTGCTCTCCGCCTACGAAGGCGCACGCCGCCCGGAACTCAGGGCACTGCTCGCAGGCGTACCGCTCCCGGCCAAGGCGAACCTGCGGGCACGCTGGGCCCGCACCGCTGATCGCGGCGCCGGATACGTGACGGCCCCCAACCCCCTGGCCACCCAGGCGCCGCTCTGTACGTGAGCCGGACGCCCATCGGAAGGCACATCGGATGAAGATCCCACCGCACGTGCTGTCGTACGTCCGCCGGCTCGAACGGTTCCCGGCCTACGTGTACGACCTCCCCGGCCTGCGCTCGCACGCCGAAGCCCTCCACAGCGCCCTGAAATCGCCGTCAGCAGGCCGCGGCCCGGAGTTCTACTACGCGGCCAAGGCCAACCCCGACGCGCCCCTCCTGCGCGCCCTGGACCCGTTCGTGGACGGCATCGAGGTCTCCTCAGGAGGCGAACTCGTCCACGTGCGCCAGGTGCTGCCGCACGCGCGGCTGGCCTTCGGCGGCCCCGGTAAAACCGACGAAGAACTGCGCCTGGCCCTCGACCTCGACGTCCACCGCCTGCACGTCGAAAGCCCCCACGAACTCCACCGCCTGGCCTCCCTGAAGCGCCCGGCCGAGATCCTGCTACGCGCCAACCTGCCGGTCGCGACATCCGGCGCCGCCCTCTCGATGAGCGGCCCCTTCGGCATGGACGAAGACGCCCTGGACACCTGCGCCAAACTCATCGCCGACCGCCCCTGGCTGCACCTGCGCGGCATCCACGCACACCTGGCCTCCGGCCTGGACGCCCCAGCCATGCTCGACCTGGCCTCCCACATCCAGGGCTGGGCCGTCCCCTGGCTACGCGACGTCTGCGGCATCACCCACCCCGAGGTGAACGTCGGTGGCGGCATGGCGGTGGACTACACGACCCCCGGCCAGCTCTTCGACTGGGATTCCTACGCCGAGGGGCTTGCCTCCCTGACCGCCCCCAACGTCCGCCTACGCATCGAACCGGGCCGCGCCGTCACCGCCTACCACGGCTGGTACGTCACCGATGTGCTGGACGTGAAGACCACACGTGGCGAGACCTACGTGGTGCTACGCGGCGGCACACATCACATGCGCACGCCCGTCACCAAGGGCCACAACCAGCCGTTCGTCCCCCTCCTGTCCAGAGCCACCCCGGAGCCGACGCAGCGAGCGACGCTGGTGGGCCAGTTGTGCACGCCAAAAGACGTCTTCGCACGCGACGTCCCCGTCCCCCCACTCCAACCAGGGGACGTGGTGGCATTCGCCATGGCGGGCGCCTACGCCTGGAACATCTCCCACCACGATTTCCTGATGCACCCGAAACCCGAGTTCCACTACCTCGACCAGTAGCAGCCCTACGCTCCGTCCACCGGTACGAATCCGGACGCACCACAGCCGTTGCCCGGCACCTGTTCATCCCGCCCGTCGCCATGGTCGGCGCGGTCGTAGACGACCCCGACTCCTGGATCGATCGGACCGCCGACCCGGCCGCCATGCCCATCTGCTCCTGCTCGGCCCCCAGCCTCGTGCAGCGGATGCTCGAACTGCTGGAGGCGGGCCCCGGGTACAAGGTGCTGGAGCTCGGCACCGGAACCGGGTGAACCGCCGCGCTACTGACCGACCTCGGCGCCGACGTCTCACCGTCGAGGTCGACGACGTCCGCGCTGGACGAGCAGACCGTGACGATGCCCGGCACGGACGCCGCCGCACTGATCACCCCCAGCCCGGCACGTTCGCTCAGCACCGTTCACGACCAGCGCGCCGTGCCGGCGGGCCGGGATCGAGCAGCTGTTGGAGACCCCCCTCTTTCCCCGGCCCTGATCTCGATGCCCGGCATGGGGTCAGCACCGCCGCCCGCATCCTCATCGACGTCGGCGACGGCAGCCGCTTCCGCACCGTCGCCCACCTGGCCGCCAGGTCTCTATCTCTACACCGAACCATCGTGCAGACACGAGCGTCTTTTTGAGGGACGATGAAGCCCTCACCAGCCAGGTCGGCAACCCCTTGGAGGCTTGCCTTGGTGAAACCGCCTGTTCCAGACGACCCACAGCAGCTGGGAAGTTTCCATCTCGACGGATGGCTTGGTGCGGGCGGACAAGGGGTGGTGTACGAGGGCTGCGGTCCTGACGGCAAGCGGGTGGCCGTCAAGGCGCTGCACGGCATGAGCGACCGTGATCGAGAGAAGCTCCGCCAGAAGGTCTGGGCCTGGCGGCAGGTGGCAGGCCCCGATTCTCCCGGAACCGTACGAGGGCTCGCCTTCTCACCCGACGGATCCACGATCCTCAGCATCACAGAAGACCATCTTCGCACCCACCTGATCGGATCCTCCCGATCAAGAAAATGCTGTGCACGGAGGTCGTTCCTCTGTCCAGAGCGCTGGAAGACCTACATACCTGAGCTTCCCTATCGCATCACCTGCTGCCCCCGAACAGAGCACCCGGCGGGCCGACCGAGTGAGGCCCTCGTAAAGCTAAGGAGGCCGTCGTGCTCATGCGCGTGCGCGTTGTCATCCTGGCGCTGATAGCCGCTGTCTTCCTTTATGTGGCGGCCAACCCGGAGAAGGACGGCCCCGGAGCCCTCGCGCTCGTTGTCATCCTGGGTTTCCTGCTTGCCGCCACCTTCGGGTGGGACGACCCACCGAACGGTGGCGGCGGCGGATACGGTGGCGGCGGCGGAGGATATGGCGGATACAGCGGCGGAGAGGGGGGATGCGGAGGCTGCGGGGGCGATTAAGGTCTTGACTCACGGCCCGTACTAGGTCACCGAGTTCAGCATGCGCTGCATGTTCTGAGAGGCATCAGGCGGCCGGCCCGGGTTGCTTCTCAGCGAGCCGGCGGAACCATTCGGCGGCGGCGCCCCTCGGCGCCCGTAGGCGCCCGCTCTGACCGGGGCGACGGCATGGGCGCATCGGCCAGGCTTCACAGAGAAAAAGGGACGGCAGGTGGGGCACTTCTTTTGCCCGGAGCCCCCACATCGCGCACGTCTATCATGCGCTCAGTACCTCAGGGCTAGGCCGACTTGGAAAGGCAATAGTAGAGCGAGACATGCTCTGATGCATGGAGTCTTTATTCGCCGCCTGCGCACTTCGCCATGCGCTACTTGATATCAGCCCGAAACGCCGCCGCCGAGCGCCCACCAAGCCAGTTCGCCGGCTCGTCCGGGTCGTCGGCGCGCCTCGGACGGCGATTGCGTCAAGGGCTTGACGTCTCCGTCACGCGCGGGTGTCCGTTCGGCGGAAGCGGGGTGTCGTCCGGCCGGGCTGCCGTCGGGGGGGCGTCGGCGGGAACGGCGTCGGGGGAAGGCTACTGGGTGAGCCGGATGATGTCGGTGACGAGCTGGTGGCTGAGGACGTTGACGCGGTCGTAGGCCTTGACGTGCCCGCCGCGGGCGGCGCGGGTGTACCAGGTGGCCGCTTCCCTGGTTCTGCCTTGACTTTCGTAGCTCACGAGGCTCACCGTTGCGGTGACGTGCCCCCTGAACCTTATGGATCACCAGGTCCGCAGCGCCGCACGCCTTGGGACAGCACAGCCCGCCACCACATGTTCGCTCGTGGGTGGGTATGTCATTGACCTGTCGACGGGTTGGTCAGGAGGAGAACGGCTGTGGTGCTCGACCGGGTGCGGACGGTGGCGAGTCTGGGAGCGCGCGCTACGCGCGCGGTGCGGGACGTGGGCGTGCTGCATCCGGTCCGGCCAGACCGGGCGGTGCGGCTGGTGTTCGCGGGTGCGCGGTTCGGTCCGACGCCCGCGACCTTGGGCGCGATGGCGGCGCTGCGGTTTCCCGCCCGGACCGCGCTGCACGACGAACGCGGCGCCCTGACCTACGTGGAGCTGGAGCAGCAAGCAGCCGCAGTAGCCACCGCCCTGCACCAGCGCCTCACCAACGCCACTCCATCCCGAAACAAGAAGTCAGCCGCCACCCCCACCACCACCGAAGAACCCACCGCCACGACCCACACACCCACACAACCTGGCGAAGCAACTTCCAACCAACAGGACGCCGGAAAGCCGGAGGCACGCATAGGAGTGCTGTGCCGCAATCATCGCGGGTTCGTCATCTCACTGCTGGCGGCGTCGCGGCTGGGCAATGACGTGGTCCTGCTCAACACCGACTTCTCCGCAACGCAGCTCGGGGACGTCACCGAGCGCGAAGGCGTCCGGCTGCTGCTGCACGACCAGGAGTTCGACGAGGTGGTGGAGCAGTCCTCCTTCGATGGTCAGCGCGTCCATGCGTGGACGGATCACCCGAGCGACCCTCGCCTCCCCACGATCGAGGAGCTGGCGGACACAGAGCCCGTTGCGTACAAGCCGCCCCGCCCCAGCCGAGTGGTCATACTCACGTCCGGCACCACCGGCACCCCCAAGGGAGCACGTCACGATGTCTCGCTCGCGGCAGTGGTTCCGGCGGCACTGAGTCATCTGATGCGGGTTCCGGTGCGTTCGGGGGCGCCGATCCTGGTCGCTCCTCCGTTGTTCCACGTCCTCGGTATGGCGTACATGCTGGTCGCCCTGGGCATGGGCATGCCGCTGGTGCTGCTGCGCCGGTTCAATCCGGGCAAGGTGCTGGACGCCGTCGACGCCTACCGGGTGGAGGCGCTGGTCGCGGTCCCGGTCATGCTCCAGCGGATCCTGGACGCCTCACGCGGGCGGCCGCTGCCGGACTCGCTCCGGGTAGTGGTGTCCGGCGGGTCGGCGCTGCATCCGCACCTCTCGGAGGCGTTCATGGACGTCTTCGGGGACGTCCTGCACAACGTGTACGGGGCCACCGAGACCGGATGGGCGACCATCGCGACCCCGCGAGATCTGCGCGAGGCACCTGGCACGGTGGGCCGACCGACCTTCCGCCTCACCATCAAGATCCTGGACGAGGACGGGCGGGAACTCCCCTCCGGAGAGATCGGGGAGATCTACACCGGAGGCGGGTTGCGGTTCGCCGGCTACACCGGTGGCGGCGGCAAACGGGTCCACGAAGGCCTGGCGGGCAGCGGTGACCTCGGCCACTTCGACTCGGCGGGACGACTGTTCGTCGACGGGCGCGCCGACGACATGATCGTCTCGGGCGGAGAGAACGTCTTCCCCGGAGAGGTCGAGGACCTGCTCGGCCGCCACCCCGACGTGGCCGAGGTCGCGGTCGTCGGGGTGGAGGACGCCGACTTCGGGCAGCGGCTGGCCGCCTACGTGGTCCGTGAGCCGGGCGCGTCGATCGACGAAGAGGACGTCAAGCGGTACGTCAAGGAGAACCTCGCGCGCTACAAGGTGCCTCGTGACGTGTACTTCGTGGACGAGCTTCCGCGAACCAGCAGCGGAAAGGTAAGACCCCACGCCCTCCCGAACTGACCGCCAGCCCAGGACACAGCCCAACCGGCAACGCCCCACCCCCGACACGACACCGCACCGTCGAAACCAGCCGCAGCAGCGCGACGAGACCTCCCCCGGCCAACGCCCAACTCGCCGAGGTCGCCGCAGACCGGCAGGGTCGACGCAGGCCAGCAGATCGGCGCAGGTCAGCAGATCGGCGTAGGGCCGGCGGAATCGGTGGCAGCGTGACGAGACCTGCCTCTGGCCGGCGTCCCGGAACTGTCGGAGTCGGGTACTGGTGCCGCAGCATCCAACGTTTGCCCCATGGCCCAGGCGTCGGCCCCACTGCTTGGATCATGCTTCTCGCGATATGAGCTGCTGAGGACGATCCTGGGATCTCAGGAGCTTTCCACGAAGCGCGCGCCCGGCCCGGGCGTGCGGCAGACGTCTTCCGGGGCGAGGTGGCTGTGCCCCGCAGCGCACTCGAGGACGACCTTGACCGGCTCGTCGCAGGAGCTCGCATCGTCGACGGGCCGGTGCCGGACGATGACCGACGGGCCCTGCGGGTCGGCGAGGTACGTGTCGCCCCATTCCAGGAGCGCCACGAGCGTGGGCCGCAACGCCCGGCCCTGCTCGGTGAGCTCGTAGGCGAAGCGCTGCCGATCCCCGGGCTCCTGATAGGGCACGCGGCGCATCACTCCCGCGGTCACCAAGGTCTCGAGCCGAGTCGCCAGGAGATTTCTGGCGATCCCGAGGCGGGAGTGGAACTCTCCGAACCGGCGCGCGCCGTCCAGCGCTTCACGAACGATCAGCAGCGACCAGCGCTCCCCCACCACCGAGAGGGCGCGCGCCACCGAGCAGTTCACTGGGTCGATTCGCCGCGTCTCCATGGGACGAGTGTACCCATCTGGGTTTACAAATTGTACTTAGCCCTCATAGGATCCGGCCTGAGTTGAAAATCTAAACTCACAAAGGAGCGACCATGCCCATGCTCGACGTGTACATTCCCGACGGCGCGCTCCAGCCGGACGCCGAGGCGGCGCTGCTGAACCGCATCACCGAGATCCTCGTCCGCAACGAGGGATTCGACCCCGCCGACCCGGTGAGCCGCTCCGTCTCCTGGCTCTGGCTGCACCGACCGGCCGGCATCTACGTCGGCGGAGAACCCGCGGACGCACCTCGCTACAAGGTCGTCCCGTCCGTCCCCGAGGGCCAGCTCGACGAGCAGAAGCGTGCGAGCGTCATCGCCGAGGTCACCGAGGCGATCCTCGACGCGGAGAACGGCGCCTGGCCACGTGACGCCAGCCGGATCTGGGTATTCCCCACCGAGATCCCCGAGGGTCACTGGGGCGGCTGGGGCCAGATCAGGCCGCTCGCAACGATCCTCGCCCGACTCACCGGCGACACCGGGCGGGCCCGTACGCTCGCGCGTGAGCGGATCGCTGCCACCCGAGCCGAACACGCCCGCCTGCCCTGATGAGCGGCGAACGAAGTGGGGATCGATGCGGCCGGTGACACAGTCGTTAAGACCAGCCCGATTCAGGCGACGTTGGCCCTGGCCACGACCTCTCGCGGAGGCGTTCGTCGGCGGCGTGCTGGTTCCGCCAGATGATGTAGCGGCGGATCATGCTGCCCTCCTCTTTGCGGGTGGCGTGGTCGGTACCGTCCAGGGTGAAGTAACGCAGGGCGGTGAACTGGGCCTCGATGCGGTTGAGCCAGGAGCTGTTGCAGCCGGGGTCCTTGTGCCGTCCACCGCGCTCGGCCCACTGCCGCCCAGGGTGGGGCTGGAGGTTGAGCGGGCCGAACTCGTCCAGGCAGAAGACGACTTCAGGCTCACCCTCCTCTGGCATGACCTCGCCGTCGGCGATCGCGTAGAGGTGCTCGACGCGGGCCTTCTTCGTGGCGTAGTCCGGGTCGCGGGAGGTCTTCCAGGTCTTTATTCGTTGAAACGACACGCCCTCCTCTCGGAGCAGGACCCGCAGGCCCTGGTGGCTGATGTCGTCGACCACCCCCTCGGCGGCCAGGAAGTCGGCCGGCTTGGCCAGGCTCCAGGTCGAGAACGGCAGGCCGTGCTCGGCCGGCTCGGACTTGGCGATCTTCCCAACCGGCATGCCCTGCGCGGACAGCAGCACCATCTGGGCCCGCCGCCAGGTCACCACCGACCCGGTGCCTCTGCGGACAATGCGCAGCAGCCCTCGTCGTCATCGATCTCGCGGACGCGTACCCGTTCTGCCACCCGGGCAGCCTGGCGAGACCGCGCCGCACGGACCAGCATCCGAACGGCGCGTCACGTCACTACGGGTCAAAGGTTCTCTGATGCGGCACTAGTTTGCGCCCGTGGCCGACTTCACCTTCCCGCCCCTACCCGGCGATCTCCCGCTTCCTCCCGGCGACGTTGTCCATGCCACTCCCCTGCGGGGCCGCGGCACCGCACGGCCGGTGCTCTGGCTCGCAGACGAGCGGATGCCGGACGCCGGCGCGTGGTGGACACGCTGGTACGCGGCACGTGAGAGGACGGGGTTGTACCCGTTGCTGTTGGGAACTCTCGATGATCCTTACAGCGGCGTACTGGACCAACCGTGGCGGACGACCGGCGATCTGGCCTATCGCTCGGTGAGGGCGATCGACGCTCTGGACGCGGAGGACGTGCTGCGCGACTGGTGGGAGCCCGAGGTGAACCGCGAGTTCCATGGGGCCGACTCGGCGCTCGCGCGACCGTGGCCGGGGCTCGCCGCACCTTCCGATCCGGCGCGGACAGACCCGGACGAGTTCGCGGGCCTGGTCGCGGCGCAACTGACAACCGGAGAGTCACTGCTGACGGGGCTCGCGCCCGCGAGGCGCGGCGCGGACGCGCTGACGGCAGTGGGCTGGCACGGGCCGTTGAACCACACCAACGACACCGAGGAGATCTCGGTGGTGGTGCGGTCGTGGGAGGAGCGGTTCGGCGCCCGGGTGGTGATGGTCGGCTTCGCCACGCTCTGCCTGTCAGTGGCCGCGCCGCCCACGACACGCGAGCACGCACGGGCCGTGGCGGCCGAGCACTACGCCTTCTGCCCGGACAACATCGACCAGGGAACCGGGGACTTCGAGGAGTACGCCCGGGAGCTGGTCAACGCAAGCACATGGTCGTTCTGGTGGGACTGATCTCCGAACCGCCCCGTCCCTCGGTCAGGCGGCTCCCGCGCGGGCTTTGGCCGCCAGGCAGATGCGGGCCAGGTCGTTGAGTGCGTCGGCGCGGCGCTCGTCCAGGGTGCGGCCGTCACCCGCGTGCGTCTCGGCCAGGGTGTCGATGACCAGGGAGAAGATCGGCCATTCGGCGGGGCCGATGGCCCCTTCGAAGTCGACGTCGCCCTCGGCGAGTTCGTCCAGGTCGATGTGGCGCGCGAACGTCGCCAGAGCCGCCTCGGCGGCGACGACGCCGATGCGCATGGCCAGCGCGGCGGGCTCACGCTCCGGACGCCGCTCCGAACGCTGCTGCTCTGAGTGCTGCTCCGGGCGCCGTACGGGGGAAGAGGCCAGAGCACTGCTAGAACTCATGTTCGACAACATAGAGCACTCAAGTCACACGCGTCGAACGTTTGCTCGAAGTCACCAGGCACATATCCACCCTCACCGCAAGAACCCGCCTCCGAACGCGCCGCCCCCAGCACGAAGCACCTCCGCGCCCGTCCACGCGAACCACGTCCGCACGAAACCCACAGGAAGCACGTACGGCGCGAAGCACGCGCAGGGCGCTCACGGTGCGCAGGCGTGGACGAGCAGGTTGGTGTGGGTGAAGCACAGCTCCCCGTCGACCATGGAGGGCCGCATGCCGGTGGCGGGGCCGCCGGACAGTTCGGCCTCCAGTTCCTTGCGGATGCCGACGGCGACGTCGTCCGGGGTGTGCGACTGCTCCAGCCAGGGGTCGAGCGGCCGGACGTAGTCGAAGGTCTCGGCGCGCTTGACCTCGGCGCCCGCCGCCTCGACCAGCTCGGTTATGCGCTCCCGGGTGAGCAGGGTGTTGTGGGAGGGGTCGCGCAGCCGTTCGATGCGGTCCGGGTCGGCGGTGACGCCCTCCGGGCGGATGATGTCCTGGACGAACAGCGCCCCGCCCGGGCGGCTGACCCGTGCCATCTCGCGCAGCACGGCCTCGGGGTCGGCGACCTGGTGCAGGGCGAAGCGGGAGACCACGAGGGTGAACGAGCGGGACAGATAGGGCAGGTCGGCGGCGTTGCCGCGGGTGAAGGTCACGTTGGTGACGCCGTCGCGGTCGGCCTCGCGCTTGCCCTGTTCGAGCATCGCGGGCGTGAGGTCCAGAGCCGTCACGTGCCGGACGCGGTGGGCGAGCGCGCGCGACACCAGGCCGGTGCCCGCGGCGACCTCCAGCACCACGTCCTCCAGGTCCAGTTCGGGCTCCATGTACTCGACCAGCCGCGCCAGGTGGCGCGTGCACGCCACGTTGAGGCGCGTGTCACCGAAGGTGGCCGCCTGCTTGGAGAACTCCCGTACCACCGTCTCGTCGTGCCGCTTCGCCAAGCCCCTGCCTCCGCTCGTCGCCTAGCCGTACCCGGCCGTGGCCAACCGTCGCCTGGCCGCCGCCTGGCTTCACCTAGCCGCCGCGCCCAGCCTTCGCCTAGCCCCTACCTACCCCTCGCCCACGACGCCGCTCTGCGACATCGCCTCCGCCGTAACCCAGACCCGCCACGCCGGGTAACGGCCACGGTGAGTGCATACCTACATACCCGTCCTGGGAGTCATACCCGTCCTGGACGTTGTTGCCCGGATCATCCCTGAAATGACGCACCGTGACCAGAGGCAAATCACAGTGGTTTGGCGGCGACGGGGATTTTCTCCAGCAGGGCGGCCAGGCCGGCGGCGTCGAGCAGGTCGGCCGGGCGGACGGTGCGGTTGTCGGGGACGTAGTGGAAGGCGGCGCTGACCTTCTCGACGGGGACGTTCGCCAGCTCGGCCCAGGCCAGGCGGTAGGCGGCCAGCTGCACGGCGGCGGCGTCGGCGTCCGCGCCGGTCGGGGGCCGGCCGGTCTTCCAGTCGACGATCTCGTAGCCGCCGTCGGCGGTGCGGAACACCGCGTCCATGCGGCCCCGCACCAGCCGGTCGGCGATCACGGTCTCGAACGGGACCTCGATGTCCAGGGGCCGGCGGGCGGCCCAGGGCGACTCCTCGAACCGTTCGCGCAGCCGGTCGAGGAAGGCGTCGTCGGCCGCGCCCTCGTCGGCGGCGCCGGGCAGCTCGTCGGGGTCGATGAGGCGCTGCTGGCCCCAGCGGCTCTCCAGCCAGGCGTGGAAGGCGGTGCCGCGGCGCGCGTAGGGGGCGGGCGGGCGCGGCATGGGACGGCGGATCTGCCGGGCCAGGGCCTCGGGGTCGCGGGCGAGGGACACCAGCGCCGACACCGACAGGTGCGCGGGCAGCTCGACCTGCATGCCGTCGCCGCCGCGGCCGCGGTCCCGTTCGGCGAGCAGCAGCTCCACGTCGCGCGCCCAGGCGGTCATGCGGGACCGGTCGGCCGGGGTGAGCCCGTCGTCGCCGGCCCAGTGCAGGTTGCGGCCGGTCATGGCGTCCTCGACCATGCGGGCGCCCGCGACGATCGCGTCATAGCGTTCGCGCGCGGACGCGTCGCCGCGGGCGGCCCGCTCGGCGGGCGACAACGGCCAGGGCGCCTCCTCGCCGCGTTCGAGCAGCGGGTTGGTGGCGTCCTCGTCGGGCGGCGGCGTCCAGACGGCGACCGTGCCGGCGCCGGCCACGCACACCTCGCGGATCTCCTCCAGGAACGGGGACGGGCCGAGGGGGCGGCCGGACGACCCCCACCAGTAGCCCGTGGCGATCAGCAGGTGGGACGCGCGGGTGACCGCGACATAGGCGAGCCGCCGTTCCTCGCGCAGGTCGCGTTCGGCGCACGCCCGGTCGAACGCGGCCAGGTCGTCCTTCTCCAGGCCGCGCAGGTCGGGCAGGTCGGCGCGGTCGCCGCGCAGCATGAACGGCAGGACGCGAGGGTTGGCGGTCCAGCGGGTGGCGTTCTGCGGCGGGGACGGGAAGATCGATCCCTTGGCGGGGCCGCCGCTCTTCTGCGGGGTGAAGGACAGGCCGGGCACGATCACCACCGGCCATTCCAGGCCCTTGGACGCGTGCACGGTGAGCAGCTTGACGCTGTTGCTCTCGCCGACCCGGCCCGCCTCCAGGCCGAACTCCTCGGACTCGGCGGCCTGCAGGTAGGCCAGGAACGCGCCGAGCGTGGGGTCCTCGGCGTCCCCGGCGAAGGTGGCGGCGGCGTCGATGAACGCGTCCAGGTCGGCGCGGGCGGTGACCGGGTCGAGACCGGCGCGCGCGGCGACCTCGATGTCGAGCCCGAGGACGCGCTCCACCTCGGTGACCAGGTCGGGCAGCGGCAGGCCGACCTGGCGGCGCAGGGCCCGCAGTTCGTCGCGCAGGCGCCGCAGCCGCGCGTACCCCTCCGGCGAGTACTGCTCGGTCGGGCCGAGGTCGTCCAGGGCGTCGACGAGACCGCCGGTCTCCTGGTTCAGCTCACTGACCAGCTGCCGCAACGGGTCGTCGGGCAATTCCGGCGCGGCGGACTCGGCCCCGGAACCGGCCCCAGCCCCTGCCCCGGGATCGGCAGGAGCCTCAGCGGCAGGCGGAGTGACGTCTCGGGCCGCCTCCTGCGCCAACGCACGGGCCCGGCGTCCGAGCGCGACGAGGTCGCGCGGGCCGAGTCGCCAACGCGGCCCGGTCAGCAGCCGCGCCAGGGACGCCCCGGCGGTCGGGTCGTGCATGACCCGCAGCGTCGCCACCACGTCCTGCACCTCGGGGACGGTCAGCAGGCCCCCCAGCCCCACGACCTCGACCGGAATGCCCCGGCTCTCCAACGCCTTGCGGATCAGCGGGAACTGGGAGCGCTTGCGCGCCAGCACCGCGACATCCGAATACGTCAGGGGCTCGCCGTCGTCCCAGACCCCGCCGTCCGGCGCGATGGCCGGGTCCCCGGCCAGCAGACGGGCCACGCGCGCGGCGATCCGCTCGGCCTCGTCCTCCACGGTCTCGAACAGCGCGCACTCGACCCGGCCGCGCTTCTCCCGCCCCGCACCCGGCACCAGACGCGGCACCGCCGAGGTGTCGGCGCGCAGCTCGTCCTGGACCCGCGCCGCCGCCTCGAGAATGCGCTCGCCGTTCCGGAAGCTGCGGCTGAGCTGCACGACCGGTGCGGGCACCGCCCGCTCCCCGGGCCGCTGCGCGGGCCGCAGCGGGAAGTCATGGGCGAAGCGCAGCAGGTTGCCGGCGGACGCGCCCCGCCACCCGTAGATCGACTGGCAGGGGTCGCCCACGGACGTGACGGGATGGCCGCCGCCGAACAGCGAACGGAGCAGGACCAGCTGGGCCTGGCTGGTGTCCTGGTACTCGTCCAGCAGCACGACCGAGAAGCGGGACCGTTCGATCATCCCGACCTCGGGATGCCGGTGGGCGATGCGGGCGGCCAGCGCCATCTGGTCGCCGTGGTCGATCACCTCGCGGTCGGCCTTGGCCCGCCCGTACGCCTCCACCAGCGGCATGAGCTGCTCGCGGACGGCCTGCCTGGCGAGGATGTCGCGCTGGGCCTTCAGCGGCTTGCGCACCGCGGCGAAGCGTTCCTCCAGCCAGGCCCCGACCTTGCGGATGTCGTCGGGGCCGCGCAGGTGCTCGGACAGGTCGCCGGACAGCTCCATCACGGCCTTGGTGACGGTGTCCGGCGACCATTCGATCTTGTCCATGGGGCCGTCGTAGGCGTCGACGACGCGCGAGCAGATCTGCCAGGCGACCGCGGGCGAGATCAGCCGCATGGTGGGCTCCAGCGCCTCGCGCAGCGCGTGGTCGCCGAACAGGCGGGCGGCGTAGGAGTGGTACGTCGACACCATCGGCTCGCCGTCGAACACCGACTCGCCGCCGAGGCGGGCCAGCTCGTCGGCGGGCAGCGCCTCGCGCAGCCGGTCGAGCCGCTTGCGGACGCGGGCGCCCAGTTCGGCGGCGGCCTTGCGGGTGAACGTCAGCCCCAGCACCCGTTCGGGCCGGACGAACCCGTTGGCGACCAGCCACACCACACGGGCCGCCATCGTCTCGCTCTTGCCCGACCCGGCCCCGGCGATCACCGCCATCGGCGCCAGCGGCGCCTCGATCACCCGGGCCTGCTCGTCGGTCGGCTCCGGGATCCCCAGCAGCCGGGCGAGCTCCCCCGGTGTGATCAAGGACACCTCCCATCGCCGGACACGGGGCCGATCCGCACGGGCCCGCCTGCCCGCGCTCCCCGCCGACCGGTGCGCCCGGGTCCACCCCCGGCGCCGACGCCGACTCCGGCGCCGGCCGCGATACCGATCTTCATGGGCCTACCTGCCCGCCCTCCTCGTGCACCGGGCAGCAGGACCGTACCGGGCAGGTCCGACACTTGTCGTTGGCGCGGGCCTGGAACACGTCGCTGGCCATCCCGGCGGCGACCAGGTCGACGAGCTTCTTCGGCCAGTCGGGCTCGGGGTCCTCGGTGGGCGGCGGCTGCTCCTGCTCGCGCGCGCGGGCGGTGAAGGCGGCCTTGCCGACCTGGACGAGCTTGGCGCCGCCCGGCTCGATCAGGCCGTGCCGTTCGAACGCGCCGAGCATCACCGCGTACTGGTAGACGCCCAGCTGCGGGTGGCGCGCCAGCTCGTCCTTGGGGACGGCGGTGGTGGAGGTCTTGATGTCGATGATCACGGCGCGGCCCTCGGCGTCGCGTTCCGCCCGGTCGATGCGGCCCTTGATCACCACGCGGCCGAGGTCGACCTTGAACGACTCCTCCAGCGCGACGATCTCGTTGGGGTTGTCGCGGTGCCAGGTCAGGAACCGGTCGACCATGGTGGCGGCCTGCTCGCGCTGCTTGTCGGAGTACCAGGCGCTGCGGAAGTCCAGTTCGTTCCAGATCTCGTCGAGGCGCTTGGCCACGTCGACCTCGGTGATCCCGTCGTCGGCGCCGGCCATCTCGGCGACCGCGTGGATGACCTTGCCCATGGTGCTGAACTCGCCGGGACCGCCCTCCTGGGCGCCCACCGCCGAGGCCAGCAGCCAGCGCAGGCCGCAGGTGGTGAACGTCTCCACCTGCGACGGCGACACGGTGATCTGCTCGTCGTCGCCGAACGCGGGTCCGGGGTCGGACAGCGCGGTGATCGCGTACCAGTGGTCGGGGCGGGCGCCGCGCACCCCGGCGCGGGCCAGACGGGCCAGGTGCGCGGCGGCGGCGCGGCGCAGCGGTTCGGGACGGGACGGGTCGGCCACGACCGAGCGCAGGTCGGCGACCAGCGCGGGCAGCGACAGCCAGCGGGTCTTCTCGTCGAGCTGGGCCTGCTCGGCGGCGCCCGGCAGCAGCTCGTTGAGGAACCGGGACGGGCGTTCCTCGGTGTCGTCACCGCCGACCGCCGTGACGACCAGCCGCCGCCGCGCCCGGGTGACGGCGACGTAGAACAGGCGGCGCTCCTCGTCCAGCATCTTGGCGGCCATGGACGCGCCGGCGGCCTCCTCGCCCGGCACGTCGCCGCCCGCCGCGTGCTCGACCAGTTCCTCGACGCCCAGCAGGGAGCCGCGCAGCCGCACGTCCGGCCACACGCCCTCCTGCACCCCGGCGACGACGACCACGTCCCACTCCAGGCCCTTGGAGCGGTGCGCGGTCAGCACCCGCACCGCCTCGCCGTGCGGGGCCTGCTCGGCGAGGGTGTCCCCGGCGATCTCCTGGGAGGCGATCGAGTCGACGAACAGTTCGGGACCGGCCTGCGGCATGCGGTCGACGAACCGGGCGGCGTGGTCGAACAGCGCGACGACGGCGTCCAGGTCGCGGTCGGCGGACGCGCCCCGGGAGCCGCCCCTGACGCTCTGCTCCAGCAGCTCGTCGGCCAGGCCGCTCTCCCGCCACACCGCCCACAGCACGTCCTCGGCCGTGCCGCCCTTGCGGGCGCTTTCGCGGGCCACCTCGATCAGGTGCGCGACGCGTTCGGCGGGGGCGCGCACCTTCTCGTGGACGGGGATCAGCTCGTGCGGGTCGTTCACGGCGGCGACCAGCAGCTCGCTCAGCGGACGCTGCCCGCCCGACAGATCCTCCAGGTCGCGCAGCGCGCGCTTGAGGCGGCGCATGGCCAGGGCGTCGGCGCGTCCCAGAGGGCCGGTGAGGAGCTCCTCCACGACGAGCTCGTCCAGGAACCCGCGTTTGAGGGCGGCGCGCAGCAGCATCAGGATCGGCCGGACGGCGGGTTCGGCGATCAGCGGCACCTCGTCGCCCGCGACGACGACCGGAACCCCGGACTGCGCGAGCGCGCGCCGCAGCACCGGCACCTGGCGGGTGGCGCTGCGCACCAGCACCGCCATCCGCGACCACGGCACGCCGTCCAGCAGATGGGCGCGGCGCAGCTCGTCGGCGACCAGCGCGGACTCCTGGCTCTCGCTGTCGGCGATCACCACGCGGACCTCGTCGGCCGGGCCGTCGTCGCCGTCGGCGTCGCGCACCGGGCGCAGGTCGCGGTGCTCGGCGGCCAGCGGACCGGCGGGCAGCCGGCGCGCGATGCGGCGGGACGCGGTCAGCACCTCCGGGCCCATGCGGCGGCAGTCGCGCAGCGCCACGACGGGGGCCGGGTCGCCGGTGATCGTGGGGAACCGGGTGGGGAACTGCAGGATGTTGCGGACGTCCGCGCCCCGGAACCCGTAGATCGACTGGTCGGGGTCGCCGACGACGACCAGGTCGCGGCCGTCCCCCGCCAGCTGCTGGAGCAGGTACTCCTGGGCGGGGTCGGTGTCCTGGTACTCGTCGACGAACACCACGTCGTAGGAGTCGCGCTCGCGCAGGCGCACGTCCTCGTCCGACAGCAGCGTCGCCGCCACCTGGATCAGGTCGGCGTAGTCGTAGGTGGGGACGGGGTCGACGGCGAACCGGTCGGCGTAGCGCTCCATGAACCGGCCGATCGCCGTCCAGTCCTCCCGGCCCCGCGTGCGGCCCAGCGCGACGAGTTCCTCGGGGCCGTAGCCGCGTTCGGCGGCGCGCAGGCAGAAGTCGCGCAGCTCCTCGGCGAACCCGCGGGTGGCCAGGGCCGGACGCAGCCGTTCCGGCCAATCCCGCGCGCCGTCCAGCAACTCGCCCTGCAGCAGCCTGCGCACCTCCAGCAGCTGCTCGGGCCCCGACAGCAGGCGCGGCGGGGGCTCCTCGTTCAGGACGGCGTCGCGGCGCAGCAGCGCGTAGGCGTAGCTGTGGAAGGTCAGCGCCAGCGGCGTGCGCGTGGTGCGGTGCAGCCGTCCGGTGATGCGTTCGCGCAGCTCCCCGGCGGCCTTGCGGCTGAACGTGAGCACCAGCACCCGCTCGGGGTCGACGCCGCGGTTCTCGATACGGTCGACGACGGCCTCGACGATGGTGGTCGTCTTGCCGGTGCCCGGCCCGGCCAGCACCAGCAGCGGCCCGCCCGTGTGCTCGACGACCTGCCGCTGCCGCTCGTCGAGCACGGGTGGGACGGCGCGCGCGGGACCGGCGCGCCGTACGAGGCGGTAGGACGCTGACGGCACAACAGACGATTCCAGCAGATCATCGGGGCAGGTCTGACCAGAATCGCCGCATGACGCCAACGCGCCGGGTGGGAAAGCGGGTGAGAAAGAAGGCGGAACGCGGAGGTCGGCCGCCCGCCGGCTACTCGGCGCGCAGGGCCAGGAGCAGGTCGACCCGGTCGTCCAGTGACGACAGGTCACGGCCCGTGAGTTCCTCGATGCGGCCGATGCGGTAGCGCAACGTGTTGACGTGCAGGTTGAGGCGGCGCGCGCAGACCGTCCAGGAGCCCGAGCAGGCCAGGAACTCGGTGAGCGTGGCGAGCAGCTCGCCGCGGTGGCGGCGGTCGTAGCTGATCAGCTCGCCGAGGACGCGGCGGCGGAACTCGCGGCGGGCGTCGGCGGGCAGCCGCTCCAGCAGCGCCGCGTGCGTGGCCGGGACGTCGCCGAGGGCGCCGGCCTCGGCGTCCAGGCGGCGCACCACGATCGCCATGAGGCGCGACAGCGGCGTCTCGCGCGGCACCGCGACCAGCGGCAGGCCGTAGCGGTCGCAGGCGGCCACCAGGTCGTCCGGCACGGGCAGCACGGCCTCGCCCGCGCCCAGGGCGGCGACCTGCTTGGCGACCAGCGCGGCGACGAAGGGCGCCGAGTCGTAGGGGCCGCGCCGCCACATCAGCCCGGTCAGGACCAGCTCGCCGCCGTCCAGGTAGCGGCTGGGGTCGGGCAGGTCGGTGACGAACACCTGCCGCACGGGACGATCCAGCCGGTCGCGGCAGGCGAGCGGGCGCAGCCGCAGTTCCGGATCCTCGAGCAGCTCGGCGACCCTCACACCGCACATGCTACGAACCGGATGTTCGAGGAAAACGCCTCAACTGTTACGGCCGTGCTACAGCTCCGTCAGCCCGCCACGCGCGGCGGGGTCGCGCGGCCGGGGCTCAGGGGCGGCCGTCCCAGCGGGCGCGGCGCATGTCGACGCGGCGACCGTCCGGGCGCAGGGGCGTGCCCTCGACGCGGTACTCCTCCAGTGCCCGCACCTCGTGGCCGGGCGGGGGGCTGCCGTCGGCGCGCAGTACCCGCCACCAGGGCACACCGCCGCCGTACCGGGCCATGACACGGCCGACCTGCCGCGGCCCGCCCGCGCCGAGCATCTCGGCGACGTCCCCGTACGCCAGGACGCGGCCGGGCGGGATGCGCTCCACCACGTCCAGCACCGCGTCGGCGTAGTCGTCCAGCGTGTCGGGCGGCTTCTCAGAGGCCAAGGGTGACTCCGTCGTGTCCAGGGGCGGATGCACCCAGAAGTGTGCCCTGCCTAGGCTTCGAAGGGCGCCGCCTGCGGTTCGGGCGACGGCCGGTCCCGGGGGTGGCGGCGGGCCAGGGTGACCGCGACCACGACCGCCATCACCGCTCCGGCGATGCCCAGGACCGTGACGAACAGGATGAGCGGGCGGACCCAGGCGGGCCGGTCGATCACCGCGACCGGGCCGGGGTCGTCCGCCCCGAACCGCTGCCACGGCGGCTGGCCCACCGTCTGGCGCGGCGCCACGAGCGCGTCCGCCGCGCGGACGGCGCGGGCCGCGCTGACCTCGCCGAACCCCACGTTGGGGTCGTAGGTGGCGGACGGCCCGTGCCGGGCGCTGTTCAGCAGCGCCTGCGTGACCAGCGCCGGGGGCAGCTTGGGATGGCGGCTGCGGATCAGCGCCGCGATGCCCGACACCAGCGCGCTGGAGTCGCTGGTGCCGTCGGTGACGTAGTAGTCGCCGCCCGGCGCCGCGACCGGGATCGCGGTGCCCGGCGCGGACAGCAGCACCGAGTAGTTGCGGTTGGAGTACGCGGCGCGCCCGTGGTCGGGGTCGGTCGCGGCGACCGCGATGACGCCGGGGTAGGCGGCCGGGTAGGAGTAGGGGGCGAACCCGTCGCGGTCCAGGCGCTTCTTGGACTCCCCGTCGTTGCCGACGGCCGACACCACCACCACGCCCTTGCCGATGGCGTAGGCGATGGCCTCCCGTTCCTTCGGGTTCTCGTCGTCCTTGCCGAGCGACAGGTTGATCACGTCGGCGCCGTGGTCGGCGGCGTAGCGGATGCCGCGCGCCACCGCGTCCTCGGCCTCGTCCGACTCGGTGTAGCGGGCGTAGCTGGGGTCCTCCTCCTCGCCGATCGCGCGGATCCCCAGGATGCGGGCCTCCGGCGCGACGCCGATCACGCCGTCCCGTCCGCCCGGGCCGTGCCCGCGCCCGGCGATCAGCGACGCCATGCCGGTGCCGTGCATGCGGGCGGGCCGGGAGTCGCGGTCCACCTCGGCCAGCATGTTGGGGCCGGTGGTGACCGCCCCGGCGAGGTCCTGCTGGCGCGGGTCCACACCGGAGTCGACGACGGCGACCGTCACGCCGCGGCCGCGCGTCACCTTCCAGGCGTCCTCCAGCTCCAGTGTCTGGATCATCGGCCGCTGCCGGTCGCGGACGCCGTCGGCGTGCGCGGCGGCGGGCACGAGGGCCGGGCCGGCCCCCAGGGTCAGGGCAAGGAGGATCGCGGCGGTTCGCCGAACAAGCGTCATCAGCACAGCACTCCGGTGAGTCGCCTCAGCACCGCCACTCGCGGGACGAGCAGTCGGGCAGCGCCTGGGTGGACAGCGCCTTGGCGATGTGGCGGCCGAGTTGGGGGGCCAGGGCGAACGGCGCGCCGGGGCGCTTCTTGGTGATCGCGGCGGCGGGCCGTCCGTCGGACTGGCCGGAGGTGGTGAGCACGACGTAGGGGCCGCCCCGGTCGCTGCTGCGGTCCTGGCGGGCGGAGTCGGTGAAGCGAGCGGCGGCCGTGCCGGGGAAGGCGGCGGCGCGCAGCGCGGGCCGGACGCCGTGGGAACGGTCCGGCAGCGGCGTGGCGGGCAGCTCGCGCAGGGCCCGGTCGGCCTTGAAGGGGTCGGCGAAGGCGACCACGCCGACCGTCACCACCACGCCCTGGAGCTGGTCGGCGTAGGTGGCGCGCAGCACGGCGCGGCAGCCGTGGCGGCGCAGCACCGCGGCGATCTCCTGGTCCACCGCCGTGTCGCAGGCGGTCGCCGAGGAGATGCCCTGCAGGGAGGCGTACTCGCTGCGTCCGCCGCCCGGGTTGTAGGGCAGCCGCTCGGGGAAGATCCGCTGCGCGGGCCATGCCTGCCACCGGCGGGCGACCTCGGCGCCGGCCGCCCGCTGCATCTCGGCGGTGGTCGGCTCGCGGTTCAGCGTGGCCCAGGCGCCGGCGAGCGCGGCGAAGGTCATCGCCAGGTAGCAGCAGCCCACGACCACGGCGACGATCATCCACTGGCGGCCGTGCAGGCCCAGCACGGTCGGCCGCCGGGGAGGATCACTGTACGGGGCCGCCGGCGGGTCGGGCTGGGCGGGCGGCCGGTTGACTGGAGGCAGGAACGCCACAAACGGACAGATTAACTGTGCTTTGCCATGTTCTGCCCTGTCTTGACGGGGACCACTACCGCACGCAACACGTGAGCAGGGAAAAGGGCCCCTCGGACGAGAGGCCCTTTCTCCCCACCGCGCAAGGCTTTCGGGCGCGGCTTCCTCCCCCACCGCGCGGTCACTCGCCGCGCGGAGAACGGATCGTATTTTTTACCTGGCCGGGTCAACCCTCACAGAGGGCGGCCGGGGCCGGTGTTGACGAAGTTGTCGCTGTGGTCAGCGCTCCATAGTGCGACGGACTTCCTTGGCGGCGTCCTTGACCTGCTCGCCGGCCTGCTTGGCGCCACCGGCGACGCGGTCCTTCGTGCCCTCGGACTCAAGGTAGGGATCACGGGTCTGGTGGCCGGCCTCTTCCTTGGCGCGGCCCTTGGCCCGCTGTGTCTTGTTCTTGAGCTTGTCGAGGAAACCCACGGTTCCTCCTTCGGTACGGGGTCGTACGTGCCACGTTTGCCCGCGTTATGGCGATCTATGCGCGCCACCGGCGCGGCAGTGTCGCGGCCGGGCGCGAGCCAGAGGCGGCTAACCCCGCGAACGCAGGTCCACGCGAATGCGCGCAGCCTCCTGATGGATGCGGGCCTGCGTCTCCAGCAGCCTGGCCTCGGCCTTCTCGGTGCGCAGCCGCGCGCGCATTTCCCGGAAACTGGGCGCGCGGCGTCGCGCCGCCTTCCGTCCCGCCTGTCGCGTGCGCCCCGAACGTCCCAAGAGTCGCATGATCGCCTCCTTTGTGACGGCGGTGTCCCCGATCCGCGGCCGTTCATGCGGGCGGCGGCTGTGACGTGCGGCGCGGTGCGGGAATTCGGACGGACATGGCAAGGTTGTGCGGTGGGAGGACGTTCCCGGCGAGGTTCGCGGCCGGTCCACGGCAGGGTTCCGCGACGGGACGTCCGCCCCTGGTACAGCCGAGCGTCAGCACAGGAGCACCCACCGTGTCGTTGCCACCTCTGGTCGAGCCCGCAGCGGAGCTCACCCGCGACGAGGTCAACCGTTACTCGCGACACCTGATCATCCCCGACGTCGGGATGGCCGGGCAGAAGCGTCTGAAGAACGCCAAGGTCCTGTGCGTGGGCGCGGGCGGGCTCGGTTCTCCGGCCCTGATGTACCTGGCCGCCGCCGGCGTGGGCACCCTGGGCATCATCGACTTCGACGTCGTCGATGAGTCCAACCTGCAGCGGCAGGTGATCCACCGGCAGTCCAGCCTCGGGCAGCCCAAGGCCGAGTCGGCCGCCGCCACCGTGCGCGAGATCAACCCGCTGATCGATGTCGTGGTCCACAACACCGCGCTGGACCGCGACAACATCATGGACATCTTCGCCCAGTACGACCTGATCCTCGACGGGACGGACAACTTCGCCACCCGCTACATGGTCAACGACGCGGCGGTGCTGCTCGGCAAGCCGTACGTGTGGGGGTCGATCTACCGGTTCGACGGCCAGGCCGCGGTGTTCTGGGCCGAGCACGGCCCCTGCTACCGCTGCCTGTACCCCGAGCCGCCGCCGCCCGGCATGGTGCCGTCCTGCGCCGAGGGCGGGGTGCTCGGCGTGCTGTGCGCCTCGATCGGCTCCATCCAGGTCAACGAGGCCATCAAGCTGATCGCGGGCATCGGCGAGCCGCTGGTCGGCCGGCTGATGATCTACGACGCGCTGGAGATGACCTACCGGTCGGTCAAGGTCCGCAAGGACCCCGAATGCACGCTGTGCGGCAAGAACCCGACCCAGACCGAGCTGCTGGAGGACTACGAGGCGTTCTGCGGCGCGGTGTCCGACGAGGCCGCCGAGGCCGCCAAGGACTCCACCATCTCGGTGCACGAGCTGAAGGCCATGCAGGACCGCGGGGACGACATCTTCCTGGTGGACGTGCGCGAGCCCAACGAGTTCGAGATCGCCTCGATCCCCGGCGCGACGCTGATCCCCAAGGGCGAGTTCCTCAACGGCAACGCCCTGGAGAGGCTGCCGCAGGACAAGAAGATCGTCCTGCACTGCAAGTCGGGCGTGCGCAGCGCCGAGGCGCTGGCCGTGGTCAAGAACGCCGGGTTCGCCGACGCGGTGCACGTCGGCGGCGGCATCGTGGCCTGGGTCAACCAGATCGACCCGAGCCTGCCGTCGTACTGACGCCTGACCCCTGCCCCCTGAACTCCTGAGCCCGGTTCCGGCCGGGACGTGAGGGCCCCGGACCGGCCGGTCCGGGGCCCGCACGCGTTCAGGCGGGGCCCTCGCGCGTTCAGGCGGGGCCCTCGCGCGTTCAGGCGGGGCCCTCGCGCGTTCAGGCGGGGCCCTCGTGGGTTCAGGCGGTGAAGCGGGCGGCGTCCCTGCCGCGCAGGTGCCCGGCGGGCAGCCGCCGGCCGCAGATCACCAGCAGCAGGTCCTGGGCCGCGCCGGTCAGCGGCTCGCCCTCGCCGTACGACCAGTCCAGGTCGTCGGCGCGCAGCTCGATCCCGGTCAGGTCCACGCCGAAGAACGCGACGGCGTGCGGCTGGAGACCGTCCAGGATGACGCGCATCCGGTCCCGCGGAACGCGCCGGTCGACCCCCAGCGCCACGGTGATGTCCAGCCCGTGGATCACGTCGTGGTTGAAGGCGGCCACGAGGTCGCCGCCCGGCGGCGCCCAATCGGTCTCGGCGTTGTCGCGCAGCGCGGCGACCAGCTCGGCGGCCGGCACCTTGGCCGCGTCCCGCCGGGCGGCCTCGTCCAGCACCCGGTTGATCCGCTCTACGTCGCCGGCGGCCCGCTGCATCTCGGCCGCGAAGTCCTCCGGCACGGGCCGGAACGGCATCGTGATGTGCGCCGCCACCTCCCGCGTCCGCCAGCCCGCGCACAGGCTCGGCGCGTCCCACTGCCCGTCGCCGAGCCCGTCCAGGACGTCGGCCAGGTCGCGGCGCTCGGCCGCGATCAGTTCCCTGATGTCCACCGTCGCTCTCCTTCCGTCTTTCGATGGGTGGCACCCCACCGACGAGCGCGGACGGCTCAGGAGGACACCTCGCGGAGACGGTTTTGGAGAAAGTTCCGTTCGGCGGCGGTGGGCGCCAGGGCGAGCGCCTCGCGGTAGGCGGCCGCGGCCTCGGCGGACCGGCCGAGACGGCGCAGCAGGTCGGCGCGGGTGGCGGGCAGCAGGTGGTAGCCGGCCAGGCGGCCGGACGCGGCCAGCGCGTCGGCCACGGCGAGCCCGGCGGCCGGGCCCTCGGCCATGCCGACGGCGACGGCCCGGTTGAGCTCCACCACCGGCGACGGCGCCATGCGCGCCAGGCGCGCGTACAGGGCCGCGATCTGGCGCCAGTCGGTGTCGGCGGGCGTGGCGGCGGTCGCGTGGCAGGCGGCGATGGCGGCCTGCACCTGGTAGGGGCCGGGACGGCCGCGCGGCAGCGCCGCGTCCAGCACGCGCACGCCCTCGGCGATCTCGCCGGCGTCCCAGCGGGTGCGGTCCTGCTCCTCCAGGGTGACCAGGCGCCCGGCGTCGTCCAGGCGGGCGGGACGGCGGGCGTCGTGCAGCAGCATCAGCGCCAGCAGCCCCTCGGCCTCGGGCTCGCCGGGCAGCAGCCGGACGAGCAGGCGGCCCAGGCGGATCGCCTCCGCGCACAGGTCCCGGCGGATCAGGTCGTCCCCGGCGGTGGCCGCGTACCCCTCGGTGAACAGCAGGTACAGCACGGCCAGCACGGCGGGCAGCCGCTCGGGCAGCAGGTGCGGGGGCGGGACCCGGTACGGGACGCCCGCGTGCCGGATCTTCTGCTTGGCGCGCACCAGGCGCTTGGCCATCGTCTGCTCGGCGACGAGGAACGCCCGGGCGATCTCGGCGGTGGTCAGGCCCGTCAGCGTGCGCAGCGCCAGCGCCACCCGCGCCTCCGGGGCCAGCGCGGGATGGCAGCAGGTGAACATGAGCCGCAACCGGTCGTCAGGGAAGCCGCCGTCGTCGCGTCCCGGCTCCGGCGGCGGCGCGGCGGCGACCTGGCGCAGCTTGGCGGCGCCGACGGCCTCGCGGCGCAGGCGGTCGACGGCGCGGTTGCGCGCGGCCGTGGTCAGCCAGGCACCCGGACGGCGCGGCACGCCCTCGCGCGGCCAGGTCCGCAGGGCGGCGGCGAAGGCGTCCTGGGCGCACTCCTCGGCCAGGTCCCAGTCGCCGGTGAGCCGGATGAGGGTCGCCACCACCTGGCCCCACTCGTCCCGGAACGCCCGGTCGACCGCGCCGTGGACGACCGCGGCGCCCCGGTCGGCCGGGTCCGGGCCGGCGGCCGGGCCGGGCTCGGCGCTCACTGCGGCCAGAGCGGACGGATCTCGATCGAGCCGTACCCGGCGGCCGGATGCTTCGCGGCGATCTCCACGGCCTCGTCCAGGTCGGCGCACTCGATCAGGCAGAAGCCGCCGACCTGCTCGCGGGTCTCGGCGAACGGGCCGTCGGTGAGCAGCACCCGCTCGTCGCGCACCCGCACCGTGGTGGCCTCGGCGGGCGGTCGCAGCCCGGCGCCGCCGCGCACCACCCCGCGGCGCCGCATCTCCTCCGACCAGCCGCCGCAGCCCTCCTCGGCGTGCGCCGCCGCGGACTCGTCACCGCAGATCAACAACATGTACTTCACCCGCAGCAGGCTACGCGCGGTCACTGACGGGACGGCGGGCTGTACTTCAGGCCGAGCGAGGGCGCCAGCTCCTCCAGCATCAGCTCGAACATCGGCTCGGGGTCGTCCAGGGCGAAGTCCAGGTGGCCGAAGACCTCCAGGCTGACGCTGCCCTGCAGGCGGACCCAGCACTGCAGGAACCGCTGGATGACGCCGACCGGCAGGCTCACCCCGCCCAGCGCCTCCTCGTTGTAGCGGCGCAGCTGCTCGCGCAGGTCGGGACGGACCTCCTCGTCGGCCGGGACGGGGAACGGGCGCTTGCGCCACAGCTCCAGGAACAGGTTGACGAACGTCCAGCCGAACGCCCGGGCGCACTCCTCGGCGAAGTCGGCGTCCTGGCTGCGCGCCACGCCGGGCACGGGGGCGCCGAACAGCAGCTCGTACTCGCGCCGGTGGTCCAGCGCCCAGCGGCGGAACGCGCGGGAGGCGGCCAGGAACTGGCCGTCCAGGTCGCCGGCGCAGTGGATGGCCTTGTGCAGCTCGTCGGTCAGGTCCTGGAACATGTCGCCCACGACGTGCCGGACCAGCTCGTCGCGGCTGTCGAAGTAGCGGTAGAGCGCCGGCGCGGTCATGCCCATCTCACGGGCGATGGCGCGCAGCGTCAGCGCGTGCGGCCCCTGCTCGACGAGGATGCGGCGCGCGTTCTGCGAGATCTCCGCCACGGTCGCCGCGCGCAGCCGGTCGCGCCGGGTCTCACCCACTGTCCTCGTCTCCCTCCGCCCGCCGTCCGCTGTCCCTTCGATGATGTCGCATGAACAGCCTTGACGATAGTTAACGCTGTATGCAAGATTAACGCCGTTCACTAGTTAACACCGTTCATTGAAGTGACGCTCAGTCACGGCGAGGAGGCATCCCATGTTGGAACGGTGGGGCAGGCTGGCGTACCGGCGCCGGCGGCCCGTGCTCGTGCTGGGCGCCCTCGCCCTGGTGGCCGCGGCGGTCTGGGGCACCGGCGTGTTCGGCGCCCTCACCGGCGCGGGCGGCTTCGAGACCCCCGGCAGCGAGAGCGCCCGCGCCGCGGAGATCGCCGAACGTGACCTCGGCCGCGACGAGGCCGACGTCGTCGTCCTGTACAGGGCGCCGCAAGGCCGCACGATCGAAGATCCGGCCTTCCGGAACGCGGTGACCGGCGCCCTGGCCGTCCTTCCCAAGGACAAGGTCGCGGGCGTCGTCACGCACTGGTCCACCGGCTCGCCCGACCTGGTCAGCCGCGACCGCACCGCCACCTACGCCGTGCTGCGGCTGGCGGGCGCCGACTCCGAGCGGCGCGCCGAGAACTTCGCCGACGTCGAGGACGCGCTGCGCCACCCGGCGGGCGCGGCGGGCACCGCGCGGCTGGGCGGCGCGGTCGCCACCGAGGTCGCCATCAACGACCGGGTGAGCGAGGACATCGCCCGCGCCGAGATGCTGTCCATGCCGGTGCTGCTGGTCCTGCTGACGGTGATCTTCGGCGGGGTGGTGGCGGCAGGCCTGCCGCTGGTCGTCGGCGGGATCGCGATTCTGGGCTCGTTCGCCGCCCTGCGGATGCTCACCCTGGGCACGGACGTGTCGATCTTCGCGGTCAACATCACCACGTTCCTCGGCCTCGGCCTGGCGATCGACTACGGGCTGTTCGTCGTCGGCCGGTTCCGCGAGGAACTCGCCGCGGGCCGCGGCACCGAGGAGGCGCTGGCGCGGACGATGGCCACCGCCGGACGCACCGTCGCCGTCTCGGGCGTCACCGTCGCGGTGTCGCTGGCCGGGCTGACGCTGTTCCCGCAGATGTTCCTGCGCTCGATGGGCTTCGGCGGCGTCGCCACCGTCGTGGTCTGCATGGTCGCCGCGCTGACCGTGCTGCCCGCGCTGCTGGCCGTCCTCGGCCCCCGGGTCAACGCCCTGCCGATCCGGCGCCGCCGCCGGACGCCGGCACGGGCCGCCGGCGGGGGCGGCGGCTGGTACCGGCTCGCCCAGAGCGTGATGCGGCGTCCCGTTCTGTACCTGGTGGGGGCCATGGTCGTGCTGCTGTCGCTGGGCGCCCCGTTCCTCGGCATCAGCTGGGGCGGCGTCGGCGGCAAGGCCCTGCCGGCGGGCACGGAGGCGCGCGTCGTCACCGAGACGCTCGAACGCGACTTCCCGCGCAACGCCACCGCCCCCATCGAGGTGGTCGTGTCCGGACGCACCGACCCGGCCGCGTACGCGCGGCGGCTCGGCCAGGTTCCCGGCGTGACCCAGGCCGCCGTCACCGGCGCCGCCGGCACCACGGCGAAGATCTCGTTGCGCTACACCGGCGACCCGATGTCCACGCAGGCCCGCGACCTGGTCGAGCGGGTGCGCGACGTGCCCGCCCCGCCGGGGACGCGGGTGTACGTGGGCGGGCAGACCGCCGCGCTGGTCGACCAACTGTCCGGCCTGGGCGCGCGCATGCCGCTGCTGGCGGTGACGGTCGGCGGCGCCACGTTCGTGCTGCTGTTCCTGGCGTTCGGCTCGGTGGTGCTACCGCTCAAAGCGATGGTCACCAACATGCTGTCGCTGTCGGCCACCTTCGGCGTCATCGTGTGGATCTTCCAGGAGGGGCACCTGTCCGGCCCGCTCGGCTTCACCGCCACCGGCGCGCTCGACCCGGCGATGCCGATCCTCATGCTGGCCATGCTGTTCGGGCTGACCATGGACTACGAGGTGTTCCTGCTGTCGCGGATCCGCGAACGCTACGACGCCACCGGCGACAACACCGCCGCGGTCGCCTCCGGCCTGCAGCGCAGCGCCGGGGTGATCACCGGCGCGGCGCTGCTGTTCATCGTGGTCATGGGCGCGTTCTCCACCTCGGGCATCTCGTTCATCAAGATGACCGGCGTGGGCATGGTCACCGCGGTGCTCATCGACGCCACCATCGTGCGGGGGCTGCTCGTCCCGGCCGCCATGCGGCTGCTCGGCCGCGCCAACTGGTGGGCTCCCGGACCGCTCGCCCGCGTCTACCGCCGCTACGGCATACGCGAGGAGGACGGCCCGGCCCCCGCCGTCCGCCCGCTGGAGCCCGCCGGCACCTGACCGGCCCCGGGGCCATGCCCGGATACGCCGGACGCCGCACCACAAACAGGACGTTTTCCCAGCTCGGCTCGGTGGACGACACGATCCGCCACCCCCTCGGATGCATGCATTGATCTTGTCGTCGGGGGCATGATCAGGTCTGCGTGTGACGTCTGCGTGACGTCACGACAACACAGGGTGAACAGGGAGACGACCATGACACTGGTGCGGCGCACGGCCGTCACGCTCACCGCGGCGGGGGTCGCGCTGGGCCTGCTGACGGCCCCGGCCCTCGCCGACGCGAAGGTGCGAGACATCCGGGCCCAGGGCCCGACGTACGTCTACAAGGATCCCCGCTACGCCAAGACGAAGACCTGGGCGCAGGTGTCGTACGGCAAGCGCTCGACCACCGTGCGGCTCCAGGCGGCCGGGCTGCCGAGGAAGGCCGTGGGCAGGACGCTGGGCGTCCACGTCCACAAGAACAAGTGCGGCCGCAAGCCCGCCGCGGCGGGCCCGCACTACCAGCACCCCAGGGCCGGGCGCGGCACGCCGGTGCGCGCCAAGGAGATCTGGCTGGACTTCAAGGTCCGGCGCGACGGCACGGCGCGCTCCATGGCCAGGGTGCCGTGGCGGGTCGGCAAGGGCCACGCCGGATCGATCGTGATCCACGCCAAGCCGACCAACCACCGGACCGGAGACGCGGGCGACCGGCTCGTCTGCACGAACGTCCCGTTCTGATCTGACCGGGCCCGTCCCGGACGGCGGCGGCCAGGCCCGTCGCGGCTAGGCGCTCTTGCGGCTCCGCGACGACGGCTTGGCCGCCGTCTTCTTGCCCGTTCCCTTGCCCGGCGCGCTCTTGCCCGACGTGCTCTTGGCGGACGTGCTCTTGGCGGACGCGGCCTTGGCCGTCCGGCCGCCGGACGACGCCGCCTTCTTCCCCGGCTCGGGCGCCTTCTTCTCCCCGCGGCTCTTCTTGGCCGCCTCGACGCTGGCGCGCAGCGCGCTGAGCAGGTCGGCGGCGGGCTCCTCCTCGGCGGCCTCCTCCGGCCGCGTCACCTCACGGCCCTCCACCTTGGCCTCGATGACCGCCTGCAGCGCCTCGCGGTAGGCGTCCTTGTACTCGGTCGGGTCGAAGTCGCCCTCCATGGTCTCGATGAGGGACGTCGCCATCGCCAGCTCCTGCTTGCGGACCTCGATGTCCTCCTCCAGGAACGGGAAGTCGGGG
The DNA here is from genome assembly GCF_039536785.1 of Actinomadura miaoliensis. Lineage (NCBI taxonomy): Bacteria > Bacillati > Actinomycetota > Actinomycetes > Streptosporangiales > Thermomonosporaceae > Actinomadura > Actinomadura miaoliensis. The sequence goes on along the minus strand of NZ_BAAAZG010000045.1, from coordinate 37,982 downwards.
GTGCGGATCTCGTCCGGCCACAGCATGGTCTCCAGGACGAACACCCCGTCGCGCACGCGCAGCGTCGCCAGCGACTCGCGCTGGCGCAGCGCCACCTTCACCAGCGCCACCCGGCCCGACTCCTCCAGCGCGTCGCGCAGCAGCACGTACGGCTTGGTGCCCTGGGCGTCCGGCTCCAGATAGTACGACTTGGCGAAGTAGATGGGGTCCACCTCCTCCTCCGCCACGAACTGCAGCACGTCGATGCGGCGGCTGGTGGACAGTGGCAGCTCGGCGAAGTCCTCGTCGGTCAGCACGACGATCTCTCCGCTGGGCAGCTCGTACCCCTTGGCGATGTCGGCGTACGGGACCTCCTCGCCGTCGACGGTGCACACCCGGCGGTACCGGATGCGTCCGCCGTCGGTGCGATGCACCTGGTGGAAGGAGACGTCCCGCTGCTCGGTCGCCGAGTACACCTTGACCGGGATCGTCACCAGACCGAACGAGATGGCGCCCTTCCAGATACTGCGCATGACCAGTCCTTACCCCGAGATCTCCGCACTAGCGTCGCAAGGACCCCCGGTTTGCGCCAGGGCCCCTCCACTCCGCACGTGCCGTCCGGCGCCCGGCGCCCCGCTTCTTCCGGCGTGCCGAACACCCGCCGTCCCGGCGCACTGATCCTTTTCCGTCCGGTCGGCCCCGGGTAAGACGCGGGTATGACGATGCCGTGGCCGGTCCGGCCGATGATGGCCGAGACCGGGAACCTGCCCGAGGACACCGGGCGGTGGGCTCTGGAGATCAAGTGGGACGGCGTCCGCGTCATCGCCTACGTGTCCGCCGACGGCGTGCGGGCCACCGGACGGCGCGCCACCGAGCTCATCCGCCGCTACCCCGAGCTGACCGGGCTGGCCGACCTGCTGCCGCACCACGACGTGGTGCTGGACGGCGAGGTGGTCGCGTTCGACCGCGGCCGTCCCAGCTTCGAACGGCTGCAGCGGCGCATGCACGTCAGCCGTCCCGACCCCCGGCTGATCCGCGAGGTGCCGGTCCGGTACGTGGTGTTCGACCTGCTGTACCTGGACGGGCATGTGCTGTACGACCGGCCCTACGCCGAGCGGCGCGCGCTGCTGGCCGAGCTGGACCTGACCACCGCCGGCCCCGTCGAGGCGCCGCCCTACCTGCACGGCGGCGACGCCGCCCAGGTCGCCGAGCTGCTGGAGTTCACCCGCGAGCAGCGGCTCGAAGGGCTGATGGCCAAACGGCTCGACTCCGCCTACCGGCCGGGCCGCCGCGTCGACTTCTGGCGCAAGGTCAAGCACTTCCAGACCCGCGATGTCGTCGTCTGCGGGTGGAAGCCGGGCCGGGGACGGCGCGAGGGGGGCCTGGGGTCGCTGCTGCTCGGCGAGTACGACGGCAAGGGACGACTGTGCTTCGTCGGGCACGTCGGCACCGGTTTCACCGACCGGGCCCTGGACGAGCTGTACGGGACGCTGTGGCCGCTGCGCCGTCCCACCAGCCCGTTCGACGAGGCGATTCCCCGCGAGTACGCCCGCGACGCCCAGTGGGTTGAACCGCGGCTGGTCGGGGAGGTGGCCTACAGCCTGCGCACGCGTGACGGGCGGCTGCGCTTCCCGTCCTGGCGCGGGCTGCGTGACGACAAGGACCCACTAGAGGTGATCCGTGACCCCTAAGAAGCTCGGCGTGCACGTGGAGGGCCGCGACCTGCGGCTGTCCAATCTGGACAAGAACCTGTATCCCGAGTTCACCAAGGGCGAGGTCCTCGACTACTACGCGCGCGTCGCGCCGGTGCTGCTGCCGCATCTGAAGGACCGTCCCCTCACCCGCATCCGGTACCCCGACGGCGTGGACGGCGAGTCGTTCTTCGAGAAGAGCGCCCCGTCCTACACGCCCGGCTGGATCCGCACCGCCACGATCTCCTCGCCGGGCAGCTCGCGCGGCCGCGACACCATCGACTACGTGGTGGTCGACGACCTGCCCACGCTGGTGTGGTGCGCCAACCTGGCCGCGCTGGAACTGCACGTGCCGCAGTGGAAGGTCGGGCCGCGCGGCAGGCAGCACAGCCCCGACCTGATGGTGTTCGACCTGGACCCCGGCCCGCCCGCCACGGTCGTCGACGCCTGCCGGGTGGCGTGCCTGCTGCGCGACCTGCTGGCCGCCGACGAACTGGAGTCCTACCCCAAGACCAGCGGCAAGAAGGGGCTGCACCTCTACGTGCCGATCAAGGAAGACGACCGCACGTCCGAGTACGCCAAGCGCGCCGCGCAGATCCTGGCCTCCGACCACCCCGACCTGGTGGTGAGCAAGATGGACAAGCGGCTGCGCGGGGGCAAGGTGTTCGTCGACTGGAGCCAGAACAACCCGGCCAAGACCACGGTCGCCCCGTACTCGCTGCGCGCCGCGCACCGGCCGTCGGTGTCGGCCCCGGTCACCTGGGACGAGCTGGAGGACGCCCGCAAGCCCGACGACCTGGCGTTCACGCCCGAGGAGGTCCTCGAACGCGTCGACAAGCACGGGGACCTGCTCGAACCCCTCCTGGAGCGCCGCCAGCCCCTGCCCTGAACGCCGCGAGCCCCCGCCCGGACGCCGGGAGCCCCTGCCCGGAGCCCTATGTGTTCGAACCGGCACGCAGGGATACCGGCTTCCGCCACCATGGATGCGATGGGGGACATCGTGACCGGCGTGGAGGGATGACAGTTGGAGCGCAACCATCACTACGACGTCGTGGTGCTGGGCGGGGGCACCGCGGGCGAGCTGGTGGCCACCGAACTCGCCCAGAGCGGACGCGACGTCGCGCTCGTGGAGAACCGCCTGGTCGGGGGCGAGTCCCCGTACTTCGCCTGCGTGCCGTCCAAGTCGCTGCTGCTGTCGGCCCGGCGGGGCGAGACCTGGGAGCTGGCGATCGCCCGGCGCGACGAGGTCACCGGCCACCTCGACGACGACCGCGTCGTGGCGCGCATGGCCGAGGACGGCGTGACCGTCCTGCGCGGCTGGGGCCGCGTCACGCGTCCTGGAACGATCGAGGTGGACGGCGCCGAGCACGGCTACACCGACCTGGTGGTCAGCACCGGCAGCGAACCGGTCGTCCCGGCCGTGCCGGGCCTGGCCGACGCCCCCACCTGGACCAGCGACGAGGCGCTGACCGTGCCGGACCTGCCGCGCCGCCTGGTGGTGCTCGGCGGCGGCCCCGTCGGCTGCGAGATGGCGCAGGTGTACGCGGCGTTCGGCTCCCAGGTCACGCTGGTCGAGCCGGCCGGGCGGCTGCTGACCGCCGAGGCGGCGTTCACCGGCGAGATCCTGGCCGACGCGCTGCGCCGGATCGGCGTGGACCTGCGGCTCGGGTCCGAGGTCGTCCGCGTCGCGCGCGGCGACGGCGGCGCCGGGGCCCGGCTGTGGCTGGCGGACGGCGGCGTGCTCGCGGCCGACCGCATCCTGCTGGCGTCCGGGCGGCGGCCCCGCGTCGAGGGGCTCGGCCTGGAGAACCTGGGCGTCGCCGTCACGCCCGGTCAGCCCCTCGCGGTGGACGAGACCTGCGCGGTCACGCTCGGCGACGGCGACCAGGAGACGGACACGCCGGACCTGCCGGGCGGGCTGTGGGCCGCGGGCGACGTGACGGGCGTGGCGCGCACCGCCCACGCCGCCCGCTACCAGGCCCGCGTGGTGGTGTCCAACGTGCTCGGCAAGCGCCGCGAGGCCGACTACCGGGCGGTGCCCCGCGTCGTCTACACGACCCCGGCCGTCTACGCGGTCGGCCTGTCGCCCGCCCAGGCCGAGGAACGCGGCATGGATCTGCTCACCGCCGGGTACGACCTCGCGGCCACCACCCGCGCGGCGGTCGAGGCCGACGACCGCGGCCGGGTCGAGCTGTACGCCGACCGTTCGCGCGGGCTGCTGATCGGCGCGGCCGCCGTCGGGCTCTACGCTGAGGAGTGGATGAGCGAGATCGCCCTGGCCATCCGGGCGCAGACGCCTCTGGGGCTGCTCACCGACGTCGTGCACGCCTTTCCGACGTTCGGCGAGGCGCTGGAGGCGCCGCTGCGGGAGCTGGCGGGGCGGCTGTGACGCCGATGTCGATGTCGATGGGGACGTCGATCGGGATGGGGATCGATGGGAAGGAGTCTGCCATGACCGAGACCAACGGCCCCGAGCCGGTTCTGCGCGACGAGGAGCCGGAGGCCGACGCCGCCGAGCAGCGCGCCGCGCTGCGCGAGGACGACGAGCGGCCGCAGTGGCCGCCGCAGGTGCCGCTGGACGCCAACGAGGCCGACGCCACCGAACAGAGCCTGGAGGTCGAGTTCGACGAGGACGAATACCGCTGAGCGTGAGCGTACGATCGTGCTTGGCGTCGACCGTGACCCCTGAGGTTACCGGCGCGTACGATGATGGGATCAACGTCCAGCGACGACCCAGGGGCCGACCGCCCCGCCGTCGCATCGATCGGTGATCGGAGAGTGTGGTGACCGCGACCCCGGACGCCCGCCCCCGCGGCACGCGGCTGCCGCGGCTGGCGCGCCGCAGACAGCTGCTCGGCGCGGCCCAGGAGGTGTTCGTCGCCCAGGGCTACCACGCCGCGGCGATGGACGAGATCGCCGAGCGCGCCGGCGTCAGCAAGCCCGTGCTCTACCAGCACTTCCCCGGCAAGCTGGAGCTGTACCTGGCGCTGCTGGACGAGCACGCCGAGGCCCTGGTGCGCACGGTGCGCGACGCGCTGGAGTCCACCACGGACAACAAGCAGCGCGTGCAGGCGGTCATCGCCGCCTTCTACGACTTCGTGGCCGGCGAGGGCGAGGCGTACCGCCTGGTGTTCGAGTCGGACCTGCGCAACGTGGCGCCGGTGCGGGCCCGGGTGGAGCGCACCAACCAGCAGTGCGCCGAGTTGATCGCCCAGGTGATCTCCGAGGACACCGACGCGCCGCCGGACGAGGCCCATCTGCTCGGCATGAGCCTGGTCGGCATGGCCGAGGTCAGCGCGCGGTACTGGCTGTCGCAGCACCGGGCCATCCCCAAGGACACCGCCGAGAAGATCATCGCCCGCCTGGCCTGGCGCGGCATCTCCGGCTTCCCCCGCACCAGCTGACCCCCACACACCTCTTCGAGGGAGCGAAACGCGTGCAGGTACGCATCGGTGTCCAGTCCGTCCCCAAGGAACTCGTGGTCGAGACCGCGCAGTCGGCCGACGAGGTGCAGCAGGCGCTGGCCGACGCGCTGGCCGACGACGCCGGCGTGTTCGTGCTGACGGACCAGCGGGGCGGGCGGGTGGTCGTCCCGGCCGACCGGGTCGGCTACCTGGAGATCAGCGAGGAGGAGAACCGCGCCGTCGGGTTCGGCTCGCAGTACACCTGAGCGCACCGGGCGCGCCGTCGACAGATGGAGGCCCCTGTTCGCAAGCCGTCGGCTTGCGAACAGGGGCCTCGTCGTTTCCGGGGTCCGGCCTCCTCGCGCCTGGGCCCGGTCACCTGGGCTTTGTTTGAAACGCTCATGACGGGCACATCGACCACCGACCGCGGGCCGCGCCGCAGCGGCCCAGGACGACGAAATGGTGATCGAGAATGCTGACGATTCTCTGGTTCATCGTCATCGGTGCCGTGATCGGTGCCCTGGCCCGGCTGCTGGTGCCCGGGCGCAACCCGATGGGCATCCTGCTGACGATCCTCGTCGGGATCGCCGGTGCGATCCTCGGCGGCATGGTGTCCAACGCCCTCGGGGCCGGATCCGTGATCGCCTTCATCTTCGCGGTGGTGATCGCCGCGATCGCGGTGGCGCTGATCAGCGGAACCTTCACCGGCGGCGGTGGCCGCGGCCGGTGGCGCACCGGGCGGCGCACGTACTGACGGTCCGCCGCCCCCCGGAGCCACCTGAGCCGGAGGACCAGCCGACCCCCGCGAACGGCCGCCCTCCGGCGTTCCGGCGAAGCCCCCGCACCTGCCCGGCGGGGGCTTCGCCCTTTCCTCCCGCGTCCCGGGACTGTCCGTTCCTGGCCAGTCCGCGGGGGTTTACTCCGGGTCCGCGGCACGTCCGATCTTGGACGATGCCGACGACCCGGGAATATTCGCGGGAGTGCACGGTGTTGCCACTTCAGATCGGCTATTGGTGTAGAGAAACCATGGTCGGTACACTGCGTCGCGGAGTGTGACCGCACGCAGCCACAGCGAGTGACTGCGCTACCCCTGTCGCGGTCACCGGGGAAATTTTGACTGACGGCTGGTCCCTCCCGCGCGAGCGCGCGGCCACGCGACACGACCGGCGGGGCACCGCCCGGCCGGTGCGGATCGTGGCTTCTGCAGCTGCGCCGCGCGAGCGAGCGTCGACCCCGCACTTTGGAGGCTGGAAGCCCTGACTACGTTCCACGAACTCGGGGTCGTCCCCGAGATAGCCGATGCCCTCGCAGCCGAGGGCATCGTCGACGCGTTTCCCATCCAGGAGCTCGCCCTGCCGATCGCGCTGGGCGGGCACGACATCATCGGGCAGGCCCGCACCGGCACCGGCAAGACGCTGGCGTTCGGCGTGGCGGTCCTGCAGCGCATCGAGCACGGCGGCACCCGGCCGCGCGGGCTGGTGCTGACCCCCACCCGCGAGCTGGCCATGCAGGTCACCGACGACCTGCTGGTCGCCGGCGGCAAGCTGGGCACGCGAGTGCTGCCGGTGTACGGCGGGCGGGCCTACGAGCCGCAGATCGAGGCGCTGCGCGAGGGCGTCGACGTCGTCGTCGGCACCCCGGGACGCCTGCTGGACCTGGTCAAGCAGCGGCACCTGGACCTGTCCCGCATCGACGTGCTGGTGCTGGACGAGGCCGACCGCATGCTCGATCTGGGCTTCCTGCCCGACATCGAGCGCATCGTCGACCTGCTGCCGCAGGCGCGGCAGACCATGCTGTTCTCGGCCACCATGCCCGGCGAGATCGTCGCGCTGTCGCGCCGTTACCTGCGCCGCCCCACCAACGTGCGGGCCGAGGCGCACTCCGAGCCGGACGCCACGCCGCAGGTGGTGCAGCACGTGTGGCAGACCCACCAGCTGGACCGTCCCGAGGTGCTGGCCCGCGTGCTGCAGGCCGAGGGCCGCGGGCTCACCATGGTGTTCTGCCAGACCAAGCGGGCCTGCGACCGCGTCGCGAGCGACCTGTCGCACCGCGGGTTCGCCGCGGCCGCCGTGCACGGCGACCTCGGCCAGGGCCAGCGGGAACGGGCACTGCGCGCGTTCCGCAACGGCAAGATCGACGTGCTGGTGGCCACGGACGTGGCGGCCCGCGGGCTCGACGTCGACGACGTCACCCACGTGGTCAACTACGAGTGCCCCGACAGCGCCGACACCTACGTGCACCGCATCGGCCGCACCGGCCGCGCGGGCCGCACCGGCACGGCCGTCACCCTGGTCGACTGGGCCGACCTGCAGCGCTGGAAGCTGATCAACGGCACGCTCGACCTGCCGTTCGCCGCGCCGGAGGAGACCTACTCCACCTCCGAGCACCTCTACGAGGCCCTCGGCATCCCCAAGGGCGTCACCGGCACGCTGCCCAAGGAGCAGCGTGGCGAGCGCGCCGGGCTGGCCGCCGAGGAGCTGGAGGACATCGGCGAGACCGGCCGCACCCGTTCGGCGGTGCGCGACCGCGACCGTGACCGTGACCGTGACCGTGACCGCGAGCGTCCGCGCCCGCGGCGCCGCAAGCGCAACCGCGTCCGCACCCGCGCCGGCCAGCCGGTCGACTCGGCGGGCGGGCACGACGACGCCTCGCCGTCCGGTGAGCGTCCCGCGTCCAGTGATCGGCCCGCGTCCGACCGACCCGACGAGGCCGCGGACAACGTGGTGCAGGCCGTGGCCACCGAGCCCCGCCGCACCCGCCGCCGTCGCCGCACCCGCAGCGGCAAGCCCGTCACCGCCGACGAGAGCACCTAGACCGTCTGACCTGACGGAACCTACGCCACGGGACGTCGCCGCCTGCCACGCCCCGTCACAAACCGACCCATCCCGCCCGACGAACGGCCCAGTCCTTCGTCGGGCTTTCCCATGCCCGCCCGCAGGGATCGCCTCCCATACTTGCGAACGGCCCCGCGCTCCGGACGGTACGCGTCGGCGCATCAATCGTGGCGAGCGCCAACGCAAGAAGGGAGAGAGCAAATGGGTCGTCAACGCAAACCCAGCGTCGAAGCCCAGGGAATCAAGATCAAGGGAGTGAAGACCACGCCGGTCACCCTGCCGGACGGCCGTGAGGTCGGCGGAATCGAGACCGAAGATCTGGAGATCCCCAACAGGCGCATCCGGGAACGGCGGTAGTAGGCCGCAGTTCTCCGCAAATGGGCCCGGCTCGCCCCCGACGCGAGCCGGGCCTGTTCCATGTCGGGCGGCGGCCGGACGATTCCACACGCGGAGAGCTGAACACACTCAGGAAAGGCGAGG